>NZ_JCAMOQ010000107.1:0-9687 GCF_059512365.1 Bradyrhizobium sp. Ses1 | reverse complement strand
CGCGTCGCAGCTTAACCTTGGCAGAGGGCTTCACTTATCGACGCGGAAAATCTGTTCAGACAACCGGAGCCAGCTCTGCCATCGTTCATAATATCTATGCGGCAGATAGACCTTCACAGAGATCTCGGCCGGCGCCGCACTGCCGAAGGCAGCACGCGCCGTACAAGCTCTCGCCCTTAGTCACTCCGCGGTCGACAACTAGCGGCGCACGAACATGTTTTCGGGTCGATGTAGCCCAAGGTGCTCGCGTAGAGTGCTTCCCTCGTATTCCTTGCGAGAGAGGCCTCGCTCCTGAAGGATCGGCACGACCTTCTCCACAAAGTTTCGCAACTGGCCGGGGAGGAACTCGCCGACCATGAAACCATCACAGGCGCCGTTTTCAAACCACTTTTGCAACTCGTCAGCGATCCTTTCGGGCGTACCTACCCACCCAGTCTTGGGATACCCGAAACGCTCCACAAACTGCCTTACGGTCAGCTTCTCTTCCTCTGCAATCTTGATCATGCGCCCTACGTCACCCTGGTAACCCTCAGTTTTCCCGGCAAGATCAGCAGGGAACGGCTCGTCGAGACCATGACGGCTCAGGTCATAGTGAAGAAAATAGCGACGAAGAAACCTGAAGGCACCTTCGTGCCCAATCAGACGCCGTGTTTCCAGATCGATCGCCTCAGCTTCTTCCATGGTGTCCGCAATTACGGGCCGAATGCCAGCCATGATTAGGACCTGGGATGGGTCACGCCCTGCCAACTTTGCTGCTGACTTGATGTCGCGGGTGAGGGCTTGGTTCTGGGCAATATCGCCTATCGTGAATACGCCGTTGACACAACGGCCCGAGAACGACTTTCCGCTCTCAGATGACGTCGCAGTGAAAACCACAGGTCTGCCCTGTACCGACCTGCGCGCATTGATGGGCCCCTTCACGTTAAAAAACTGCCCATGATGGTTAAGGGTGTGCAGCTTGGTGGGGTCCAGGAAGATGTTCTTTTCTTTGTCTTGAACCAGCGCATCGTCTTCGAAGCTGTCCCACAGTCCTTCAACGACCTGTAGGAATTCTTCGGCCATCCGATAGCGCTCTTCGTGTGAGACGAGCTTGGCAGGTCCGAAATTTTCCGCCTCTCCTTGCGGATCACCTGTGACCAGATTCCAGCCAGCCCGACCATCGCTGATGTGATCGATCGAAAGTATCTGACGGGCAACGTTGAAAGGCTCCGAGTAAGTCGTCGAGACCGTTGCTACAAGACCAATTCGCGATGTGACGGCAGCGAGAGCCGCCATGCCGGTGACGGCCTCAAAGCGGTTCACGTAGGAATGTGACACCTGTGGCGTTACGTAAAGGGTGTCGGGAAGGAAGGCGACATCGAACTTGCCTTGCTCTGCCAGGAGAGTCAGCTCCTTATGGCGACCGAAATGCGTACCTGCGTTACGTGGCATTGCAGGATGCCGCCACTCGGCGTTGCTTCGTCCGGAGCCCTCGAGGAGCAGGCCTAGTTTCATCTGCTTTTTAGACATTCTAAGACCTCATCTGAAAATACGTGCCTGCTCACGCGCCAACCTGGAACAGCCGGAGAATGCAAATGTACGGCGCGCGCGCGTATAAAATCGGCAAAAATCGACCTCGGATCGATGAAATTCTGCAAACCGAAACGATCGGTAGGTTTAAGCAGCTGCCGTCTTCGAAATCGCGCTCGGCTCGCCGCGACTCCCATACTGACCATGACCGACCAGTTCAGTCTCTGAGGCGGGAAGACGCTTACCAACGTTGTCGAAGCAATTCGCCTTAAACTCGTCGGTGCGGTTATATCCGCCACCGCGGTTGCACGATAATCGTGAGACGAGTGTTGCAGGCCGCGATCGGAATGATCGGTCGATCCGAGGGGGCGCCTGTTACTGCTAATAGCGATCGATGGCGGGGTGCCCTGCATGTGGTCCCGGATCCTTCAGCCGATTTGTGGTTGAAGGGATCCATGATGGCGACGAACCGCGCCGGATAGAGATGATGGCAGTCGCCCTGCCAACCGGAGCGACCGAGCATCTCGATTGCTTGGTGCCAACGCGTACGGACGGCGGAAAACCTCTAGCAGCAACTTCGGGCGAGTAACCGGATTCGCATATGACGGACCGCGAACCTCAAGAAGGGCTTTTGTCCGCACTAGAACTTAGAGGAACTCTTTGCGTCGATACGGAAAAGTATCGCTTTGGGTTACTGCATGAAAACACAAATTCTCGGGATTTTTGTGCGGAATCGGCGGAAGTTTGCCGAATTATTTCGTTGTCGAAAGGTAATCTTCACGGATGGGTTGGCGGGAACGGTGCAATGAGCCCGTAAGTCCACCGGTGCAGCGGCAACACTTTGCGCTGTCGGCGTCTGTCATCGCGATGGAGATCGATGGTTCGGAGGGGGCGGTGCAGCGAAGGTCCGCGAGTCGACCTGTGTAGCCTATGCGGTTTGGCTCCACAGGAGGCAAGTTGCGGGATATGCGGGAAACCTCCGCAGGCTAAGCCTCCGATCGAGAGACGATCATCTCTGTTGGCGGCTTTGGGCCGAGGCGCTACTCCGCTCTCGGTTTATGAAATCTTGCGGCATATTGGGACGTAGGCAATGTTGAACAAGAATCTGGTTGGTGGCGAGTGGATCGCGGGGCGGGCCACGAGCCTCAACTCGAGCCCAAGCGATATCGGCGATATCGTTGGCGAGTACGCGTCAGCCGATCGGAACGATGTCGAGAATGCCGCCAATGCTGCGGCCGCGGCGTTCCCGACTTGGTCGCGCGCGACGCCCGAGTTCAGATCAGACGTCCTTGACCGTGTTGGCAACGAGATTATCGCACGAAAAGACGAGATCGGACGCATTCTGGCTCGCGAAGAAGGGAAAACCCTCCCTGAAGCAATTGGTGAGGCAGTACGAGCAGGCCGTGTCTTCTATTTCGCAGGCGAGGCTCTCAGATTGGAAGGCGAACGGCTGGATTCTGTCCGCGCCGGTATCGAAGTTGAGACCATCCGAGAGCCGGAGGGCGTGATTGGTATAATCACTCCGTGGAACTTTCCAATCGCCATCCCTGCTTGGAAGATCGCCCCTGCGCTGGCTTACGGCAACACGGTCGTCTTCAAACCGGCCGACCTAGTGCCAGGTTGCGCTTGGATCCTCGCCGATATCCTCCAGCGCGCTGGAGCACCCGCTGGGGTTTTCAACCTGGTCATGGGTCCTGGATCAGTTGTTGGCAACGCAATTGTCAGCTCGGATCATATTCGAGCCGTAAGCCTTACCGGGTCTGTGCCGACTGGCCGACGCATCAGCATCGGTTGCGTTGAGTGCGGCAAGAAAGTACAGCTTGAGCTCGGTGGTAAGAACCCGCTGATCGTCGCTGCAGATGCCGACCTGAATGTTGCTGTCAGCGTCGCGGTGAACGGTTCCTTTTTCTCGACTGGCCAACGCTGCACAGCATCCAGTCGCTCGATTGTCGAAGATGCCGTTCACGACGAATTCGTGAGACGCATGGTCGCCGCCATGTCGCAGCTCAAAGTTGGCAATGCGCTGGCGACCGGCATCGACATCGGTCCGGTGGCGAGTTCGTCGCAGCTCGAACAGGATCTCCACTTTATCGACATCGGTCGCAAGGAAGGTGCGAGACTGGTGTTCGGCGGGCAGCTTCTGAAGCTCGACACAAACGGCTAGTTCCTGCAACCGGCGTTGTTCGTCGATACCAACAACAAAATGCGTATCAATCGTGAGGAAATCTTCGGGCCAGTGGCTTCAGTCATTCGGGTCAAGGACTACGAAGAGGCCGTTGCTGTCGCCGACGAAACAGAATTCGGTCTGGCGTCAGGCATCTGCACCAGTTCGTTGAAGTTGGCATCAGACTTCAAGCGGCCTTCAGAGGCAGGTATGGTGATGGTCAATCTACCGACCGCGGGGGTCGATTACCATGCGCCCTTCGGCGGGCGGAAAGCGTCTTCCTACGGCTCGCGTGAGCAGGGCAAGCACGCGCGTGAGTTCTACACGTCTATCAAAACGGTTTACGCTCATTCATGAAAAGGAGATTCTGGGCCGAATGCCGAACACGATGTTGCGCATGTCCTCCGACACCTTACGCATCACACCCAGCGCACCCACTCTAGTTCGCACGGCCTATTTCAAGTTGGACGGCCAGTCTCTTGTAGACCGTCCCTCCGACGCTCTCTCCATCGACTCCTGTCGTGGCCTGGTCGCGCTAGCCGCCGGCCCTCTCCGAATCACCTTCTCGATCCAATAGAGATGCCGAACGATCACAGATTCGAAATGGTATCTCACCGCTTACATCGGCGTCTTCGCGCACTTTTTCATCGCGCACTAAGATAGAACGCGAAAATCCCACAGCACACCTGGCTACTCTGCAGTTCTATTGTGCTTGCCATGAAAGAGTGCGGTGACCCTTGGGAATGCGACCGGTTAGATCGTAAATTGCCATAGAGCGTCAGACCTACTTCGTCTGTCCGCGCGTCCCAGCATTCGATCAAGTCCGTGAGCCTTAGAGATACAGCCGGCCTTGAATGAGCACAGCACTAGTTTTCACGCAAACAGAGAGCAAGAATGAGCGACACCCGCACCGAGATTGACAGTCTGGGAGAAGTCGAAGTTCCTATGGAGGCCTACTATGGCGCTCAGACAATAAGGGCGATCGAGAATTTTCCGATCTCAGGAACTCCAATCAGCCATTTTCCGCAACTTGTTCGCGCACTGGCTACAGTTAAGAAGGCAGCCGTCCTCGCAAACGTTAGGCTCGGTGACATCTCAACCGACAAAGCTGACGCAATTGCTGCCGCCTCCGACGAGATTGCCGCTGGCGCTCTTATGGATCAATTTCCTATCGATGTTTTTCAAGGTGGCGCCGGAACGTCCACCAATATGAACCTCAACGAGGTGATAGCGAACAGAGCACTTGAGCACTTGGGCTTCGCGCGCGGCCGCTATGACATCATACACCCAAATGACCACGTCAATCTTTCTCAGTCCACAAATGACGTCTACCCATCAGCAATCCGACTGGCCATTCTATTGGCGCACCGCTCGTTAGACCAAGAGCTCCGTCTACTTGCTGATGACCTTGAGAGAAAGGGTGCAGAGTTCTCGAACGTGGTGAAGTTAGGGCGCACACAGTTACAGGACGCTGTTCCGATGACTCTCGGCCAAGAATTTACAGCTTTCGCGGTGACCGTGCGGGAGGATGTAGTTCGGCTGGAAGAGCTCGTCGCTCTTTTCAGGGAAGTGAATCTCGGCGGCACCGCCATTGGTACTGGGATCAATACCAAGCCTGATTACGCCCGTATCGCCGTGGAGGAACTATCTAAGCTCACCCAAATTCGTTTTGTCGTCGCCAACAATCTGATCGAGGCATGCTGGGACACCGGATCGTTTGTTCTATTTTCTGGAATGCTCAAGCGGACAGCAACAAAGCTCTCCAAGATATCCAATGACCTGAGACTTCTTTCGAGCGGACCTCGGGGCGGGTTCGCCGAAATAAATCTGCCGGCCCTCCAGCCAGGCTCTTCGATAATGCCCGGCAAAGTTAACCCGGTTATCCCGGAAGTAGTCAATCAAATCGCGTTTCAGGTCATCGGAGCAGACCTGACGATTACGTTGGCCGCCGAAGCCGGCCAACTGCAGCTTAACGTCATGGAGCCAGTGATTGCTTACAACATGCTGAACTCTATTTCCCTTCTGACCAACGCCGCTCGGACGCTTCGCCAAAAGTGCATTGTCGGCGTCACGGCGAATGTGGAACGGTGTCGCGAACACCTGGCGGCCAGCACGGCTGTCGTGACAGCTCTGACACCCCTGATCGGCTATGAGCGCGCGTCCGACGTTGCGAAAGCTGTGCTCAAAAGCGGTCAGAAGGTCTGGGAGGTTATCCAATCGGAGCTGCAACTCGCACCCGAGTTGCTCAATAACCTGCGCGATCCATCCGTTCTGACACGGCCAATAAAAGTGCACACACTTGAGCTTTCAGGAACATCATCGGAAGTTCAACTGATAAAATGATTTCTATCCGTGCGCTCTTGTCCACTGTATTAGCTCGCTCAGGCTCGTAACCAGCATTACAGATAGTCTAGCAGGTTTAACGCTGGATGACGGCGCTGGGCATCCCTGCACCTCATTCCGAAATGCCCTGAAGAGCCGGCGCCGAGACCATGAATCTCAGGGGCGGATTATCATGCGAATTGGCGATTGCCGATTACGGGGAAGGCCTCTGCTTGTGAGTGCGGCATCCTGAGGTTTTTGCGCTCGGAAGTCCGTAAGAGAAAGCCGGCGAAAAACAACGTCGGGCCAATTCGCCGACAAACCGCCTTTACCGATCTGATTGGACGCGTACGCTGGGTGAGGCCGATCGAATCAGACATCCTGCCTTCCCCGGCGCTGCTCTGGGCGAGCATCGATGAGACTACTCATATACGGCTCGCTCTACGCTGTTTCCCGGCGCCTATCTCGGATAGAACGCAATAATTCTGCACCTCGACTCTCCTATTCTACTGCTCATAAAGTGCGCAAACTATAAAGAGTGTTAGGGTTGGCGCTCCGATATCGCGTCGCGCTCATTCGAGCGAGCTTCGCCGATGGTCACCGCTAGAAAGAGGCTTTCTCTAAGCTGTTGCCCCCTGCACTACCCTAGCGCTAGAAAGAAAAATGCAGCGTCCGAGCTGGTGTCCATGCGCATCATGGCTGACGCAAATATAAAGGGTGAGTTCCCGAGAGCGATGCAGGTAGAAATTTCGACCATGGCGTTGCCCATCCAGGCAAGCCAGCCCCCCGTCAACGTAGTGGGGACCAGCGGTGTCCTACAGCATCTCGCATGGATGAGTGCCGCAGCCCGAATGCTTTCGAGGCCGCGAATATCTCGAAGCAAGAACGACGGTCGCAGCAGCTCAAGCGCTTTTCGCGGTCCTGGAACAGCTCCTGCAGCTTGCCTGGATCTCATATGACTAATGCCCCTAAAGTCCAGACGTCCGGTCTCGAAGGTGTCATGTCGCCACTGCGATTTGCGGCGTTCCGGCGGATCTGGCTTGCAAGCCTGCTCTCCAACCTCGGGATTCTGGTTCAGAGCGTCGGCGCAGCTTGGGCGATGACCCAGATGACACCATCCGCTGACAAGATCGCACAAGTGCAAACTGCATTGACACTGCCAATGATGCTGATCTCAGTGCCAGCTGGGGCCATCGCAGACATGTATGAGCATCGAATCGTAGTGCTGGCATCACTCTGGATTGCTCTGATCGGCGCCACAGCTCTTACGGCTCTTGACGCCCTTCGGCTTACCACGCCGGATCTGTTGCTTGCACTGTGTTTTATGATCGGCGGCGGCCTTGCGCTGATGTGGCCGGCGTGGCAATCGTCCGTTTCCCAACAGGTGCCCGCCGAGACACTTCCAGCGGCGGTCGCCCTCAGCAGCATCAGTTACAACATCGCGCGCAGCTTTGGGCCTGCGATAGGCGGTGTTGTGGTTGCAATTGCTGGTGCGGTTTCCGCTTTTGGGCTGAGCGCGTTGCTCTATCTGCCGCTGATTGTGGTGCTGCTTCTCTGGAGGCCTGTAACACCGCCATCGCGGCTGCCGCGGGAACAGCTAAGTCGCGCCATTCTTTCGGGCGTGCGCTACATCAGCAACTCGCCATCCATCAAGATTGTGCTGACCCGCGCCACCGTAACCGGCGTGATCGGCGGCTCGATTTCGGCGCTCATGCCGCTGGTGGCCCGGGATCTCCTGCACGGCAGCGCGCAGACTTACGGTCTCATGCTTGGCGCGTTTGGTTTCGGCGCTATTATCGGAGGATTTTGTTTCGACGAGCTGCGCAAGCGCATGGATGGCGAAGCCGCGCTGCGCGCCTGCACGATCGCGTTGGCAGGAGCGATCGTATCCATAGCGTTGAGCCATGAGCCAGCTTTGACCGCAGCGGCGATGGTTCTGGCGGGAGCGGCATGGATCATGGCAGGCACATTGTTCAATATCGGTGTGCAGCTCTCCACACCGCGCTGGGTCGCAGGACGTTCGCTTGCGGCTTATCAAGCTGGTTTTTCCGGAGGCATTGCTATCGGCAGTTGGGGCTGGGGGCGGCTCACCGATGCCGAAGGCGTGCAGGTAGCACTACTCGTTTCTGCCGGCATGATGCTGCTCTCCGCGCTGCTGGGGCTATGGCTCCGCATGCCCCGCATCAACGCCCGCGAGGAGCACGGCGAGCTGCTGGCCGATCCCAAGGTACGGCTCCCGCTCACGTACCGAAGCGGGCCTATTGTAGTGGAGATCGAATATCGCATCGCGCAAGAGAATGCGCGAGCCTTTCACAATATCATGCAGGACGTGCAATTGTCGCGCCAGCGCAACGGCGCCTATGGCTGGTCTATCGCACGCGACATGGCTGATCCAGAACTCTGGACCGAGCGCTTTCACTGCCCGACGTGGGTCGATTATTTGCGCCAGCGCAACCGCTGGACGCAATCGGATCGCGCGCTGGATCGGCAGGCGATCGCTTTTCATATCGGCCCTGAGCCTTTGCGCGTCCGACGCATGCTAGAGCGCCCGTTCGGATCAGTCCGCTGGAAGGAAGATGTGCCCGATCATCCGGCACACGAACTCCTGCCACGATCCGGCGGGATACAACATCATTAACGACAAGAGCTCTGACCTCTCCGAGTGAAGCGCAAAACACCCGTTCGAGCTTCTCCGTGACCACGGCAGAGTACGCCAGGTCGGCGGCCGCTAAGGTCAACGGCGCGGAAGAGCTCCGGCCAGAAAGCTTTCGTATAATCAAAAAGCAGTGATTCGCCCGTCACGAACTCACCAAGGCGGATGGCCGGTATTGGCAACCATGCCGAATTCCCCAGTCCGAAAGCCCAGTAAGCGTCGATGCCCGTATCTGCGAGGCATCTTTTCGCATCGAGGGGCGTTCAAAATGTGCCGTGTTTTGCGAAAGCTGTCGGACTTGATCGCGGTCTCCCAGATGCGCCGGAGATCTCCAACGTAAGTTCGACTGTTTTCCGTTCCACCCCGGCATTTAGTGACTGTGCGATGATTGGCAGTCCGGCTGATGGGTCTGGTCCATCCCGCCGCAGATTTGCTTCGCGCTTGCTAAGGCCACCGGCTCTCGATGAGACGCTTGCCCTTCACTAGTCCTTCGCCATCATCAAGCTTAGGTACTTTCACCTCCAAGCTGGCGCTCATACTCGGGCGCGCAAAAGAGAGGCCCCTCGGAAGGAGGGCCCCCAAGTCTGTGAGGATACACCCCACGAGGGAACCTATGGGATCAGGCCGTGGCCTGTTCGATTGGTGAGAATGGAAAGCCAAGGGTAAGCGCCAAGCTGAGGCCGTTCAGGCTTTGAAGTTCCAGGGCATGAGAGCATCGATCTGAGAGATCGGCCAACCCCGCGCGATCCGTTCGAGAGTTTGGGTGAGCCAGACATGCGGATCGACGTCATTCATCTTCGCGGTCTGCAGCAGCGTGGCGATGGTCGCCCAGGTCCGGCCGCCACCATGGCTGCCCGCGAAGAGCGCATTTTTTCTTGTGATGGTTTGCGGCCTGATCGCCCGCTCGACGGTGTTGGAGTCGATCTCGATGCGGCCATCGCTCAGGAAGCGCCCCGATGGTCGGTCAAAATCCCCCGGGTGAGGTCACCTCAAACTCCCCCACCTGATTCCGCCTGGCTGGGCGGCTGATCGGCCGCAA
>NZ_JCAMOQ010000106.1:0-9820 GCF_059512365.1 Bradyrhizobium sp. Ses1 | reverse complement strand
GTCGGCCGTCGCGTTTCATGCCGATAGCATACACCAACGCCGCAACAATGTCGCCTATATTTCTGACCTATGAGTAAACACCAAGAGGCCCTTAGGCTATTTGTAGCTTGTCAGCAGCAGCTCGGACCACGAACGAGATCCATCGCATCTGGCTTTGGCTTCGTCCGGAGCGCATCGATCGTGTAGCTGTTGGCGCAGTATTCATGAAGGTGCTGCGCCGCCGTTCCCGCCTCAAGCTCTCTGTTGCAGCGGGATTTCTCGATGCAGAGCGCGCAGACCCGTCTCATATCGTTCAGTACACCGGGCTCGTCGCTTGATGGCGCCTTCGTCGATCCCGAGCGCCTTCAGCATCTGCGGCAGTTCGTCGGTGCCCTGACGCCCCCGGGCAACCAGCATCTCAAGCTCGCCCGGCGAGACGCGGAGATCGTGCGCGACCTGGTCAGCCTCGGCGACGCTGAGGCTGCGGATTTCACCGATGTCGCGGAACCGGTCGAGGAAGCCCGTCAGCTTGCCGATCAGCCTGCCCGCAATCGTTTCCGTTCGTGTTGCCGATGCCATCGCACTCTCCCGCACTTCTGAGCACATCCAGCATCAGGCCGGATCAGATCGCCGTCATTGCGCCAGATCAAACGCCACGCCTCGGAGCCGCCGGCGTTTCGTCGTCGTCCGAGATCGCCCGCCAGGCGGCGCCTTCGAGGTCGTCATACTGGCCGTTCTTCAACGACCAGAGGAGTCCGAGCAATCCGAGCAGGCCGAGCAGCAGCGCCAACGGCACCAGGAACGCGATCACTTCCATCACACCACCTCCTGCCGCACCCGACGTCCGCGCAGCGCGTTCAGCATCACCAGGATCGAGGAGCCCGACATCGCGGCGGCCGCGATCAGGGGCGTCACGAAGCCCAGGATCGCGATCGGCACGGCGAGGACATTGTAGCCGACGGCGAGATAGAGGTTCTGCCGCATCAGCCGCAGCGCTTTGCGCGAATAGTCGACGGCCGCGATAACCGGCGCCAGCGGCTTACCGAGGAAGACGAGATCGGCGGTCGCCTGGCTCAGATGCGCGGCTGAGATTGGCGACATCGAGACGTGCGCTGCCGCAAGCGATGGCGCATCGTTCAAGCCGTCGCCGACCATCATCACCTTGACGCGCTGCCGCTTCAGCTCCTCGACGCGTGCGATCTTGTCTGATGGCGTTACGCCGGCGCGCCACTCCGGGATGCCAAGCGTCTCGCCCGCGGCCCGCACCGCGGGCTCGCGATCTCCCGACAAGATCTCGATCGCGATGCCGCGCCGCTGCAGCGCCGCAACGGTCTCAACCGCATCCGGCCGCAGGCCCTGGCGAACCGCGAACACGTAGCGCTGTTCGCCGCGGGCAAAGGCGACCACGGACGCCTCGGGATCGCGGCGCAGGACCTCCTCCGCGAGGTCCTCCGCGTTGCAGAACGAGGGACGGCCGAGCCTGACGTCTTCGCCGCCGAAGCTGCCGCGCACCCCCTGCCCTGGCTCTTCCGTAACGCCGGGCAGCGGCGATTTCGCACCGGCCGCGCGCGCCAGCGCCGCGGCGACCGGATGGTGGCTGGCCAGCGCGAGCCGGCCCGCCAGTTCGAACACATCGGCCGGCACGGCCGCAGCGTTCACCACATCGAGTTCCGGCAACGTGAGCGTTCCCGTCTTGTCGAAGATGACGTGGTCGACCTCGGCGACGCGCTCGATGGCGTCGCCCGAATTGATCAGCACGCCGGCGCGGAACATCGCGCCCGCCGCGATCGTCTGCACCGTCGGGATCGCGAGCCCCAGCGCACAGGGACAGGTGATGATCAGCACCGCGATCGCAGTGATGACGGAATCGTGCAGGCTCGCGCCCGCGATCAGCCAGCCGATCATGGTCAAGAGAGCGGTCGCATGCACCACCGGCGCATAGAGCCGCGACGCGCGGTCAGCGAGCTGCACATAGCGCGAGCGCACCTGCACGGCGTGCTCGAGCAATCGCTGGATCTCCGCAAGCAGCGTGCCTTCCGCCGCCGCCGAGACGCGGATGCGCAGCGCGCCCGAGATGTTCAGCGAGCCGGCATAGACCGCGCTGCCGGCCTCGACCGCCGCATGCCGCGTCTCGCCCGTGATCAGGCTCTGGTCGATTTCAGACCTTCCGTCGATCACCGTGCCGTCGACCGCGGATCGCTCGCCGGGCCGCAGCAACACGGTGTCCCCGGCCCGGATCGCCGCCGCCGGCACCACCGAAATCTCGTCCGGACCGACGAACTTCGTCGCAGTCTCGGCCTTGAGCGCCGCGAGATTGCCGGCGACCGCCCGGGTACGCCGCCGCATGCTCTGGTCGAGATAGCGTCCCACCAGGAGGAAGGTGAGCAGCATGATCGCCGCATCGAAATAGGCGTGGTCGGCATGTCCGATGGTCTCGACGATGGACATGCCGAGCGCCAGGATCACGCCGATGCTGATCGGCACGTCCATGTTGACATGGCCGGCGCGCAGCGCGTTGAAGGCCGAGCGGAAGAAGGGCTGGCCCGCATAGGCCGCCGCCGGCAGCGCGATCAGCGCCGACATCCAGTGGAAGAAATCGCGCTGCTCCGGCAGCATGTCGCTGACATTGCCGGACCACACCGGGATCGACAGCATCATCACGTTCATGGTCGCGAACGCAGCGACTCCGAGGCAGCGCAGCAGGAAGCGGGAGTTCTCGACCTCGGCGGCTTCTGCGCTGACCGTCTCGAACGGATAGGCCTTGTAGCCGAGCTCGGCGAGCCGATCGATGAAGCGCGCCGGATCGAGCGCACCCTCCTTCCATTCCAGCGCCACGCGGCGGTCAGTGAGATTGACGCGCGCCAAGGTCACATCGGGAATCGCCGAAAGCCCGCGCTCGATCTTCGACATGCAGCCGGCGCAATTGACGCCCTCGACCGCGAGGTCGATATGCGCCAATCCCGAGCCGAGATGTTTGACATAGTGCGAAAAGTCCCGTGTCGCCTGCATCACGCCCTCTTAGTTCAGCACCACGCGATTCCTCGAGAGGAACACGCGCCGGCCATCGGCTTCGCTTTCCAGCACCAGGTCCCATTGCCCGGGCCCGATCGCGCTGCCCTTGCCGCGGTAGCGACCGCCGCCGGCTTCCGACAGCTCGATCGCCTGGTCGGCGCGCCGGTCGGTCGGGCGCTCCAGGCGGGAGGTGAACTGCAATCCGATGAGCGGCCTGCCATTGCCATCACGCGCTTCGAGTTCGAGCGCTGTGCCGCCACCGGCATCGCGCGCCAGATGCGCGTCGACCTTCCAGTTGCGGGCGTCCTGCTCGCGCGCGGCGACGATCTCTTTCTCATAGGCGAGGCTCGCCGCGTAGGCGCTGTCGACGTCGGTGCCGGGCAGCGTCAAGGTCGCCAGCTTGATCATGGTGACGTTGACGCCGATCACAACGCCGAAGAATGCGACCAGCATGACGAGCACCTTGCGCCCGGTCAGCGGTTTCTCCGATCCGTATTCCCTATTCATGGCGGCCCTGCTTCTTCCCGTTATGGCGCGACGAAATTGTCGGTGGCGGACGCGACTTCGCCGAGACCGATGTCGGTGACGCGGAACTTCACCGGGATCGACTTCTCGGGATTCCGGTCGGACGGCGCGGTGACCAGCACGCGCAGCTCGGTTGTGCCGTCGCGCCCGAGCACGATCATGGGGCGATCGGGCGTGATCGAGTCGCCGCCGACGACATGGAGCTTGGCATCCTGTGGGCCATCGATGTCGATCGCCACCACGCGGTCGAAGCCGCGCTTGTTGAGGAAGTGGACCGTATAGGCGTTGCGGATCGAGCCGTCGCTCAGCTTCACCGCGACCGGGTTGCGGTCGTGCAGCACGTTGATGTCGAGCAGCGAACGCGTCGCGAGCGCGTAGAGCATGATCCCGCCGACGAGTGCGATCAGCGCGACATAGGTGATGGTCCGCGGCCGCACGATGCGGTAGATCGGCGGCTTGCCTTCGATCCGGCGCTGGATGTTGATGTCGTTGTCGTAGCCGATCAATCGCGTCGGCCGGTTGATCTTCTTCATCACGGTGTCGCAGGCGTCGATACACAACCCGCACTGGATGCAGTCGAGCTGCGGGCCGTTACGGATATCGATGCCGACCGGGCAGACGGCGACGCATTGATAGCAGTCGACGCAGTCGCCGGCGTGCTGGCCGAGCGCGCGCAATTCGTTCGCCTTCTTCACCGACATTCGCTTTTCGCCGCGGTCGTAGCGATAGGTGACGTTGAGCGCCCATTCATCCGTCAGCGCCGCCTGGATGCGCGGCCACGGGCACATATAGACGCAGACCTGCTCGCGCATGAAGCCGGCGAGCAGATAGGTCGTCGTGGTCAGGATCGCGATCCAGATATAGGCGATCGCCGGCGCCTGGAAGGTGACGAGCTCTTTGACCAGCGTCGGCGCGTCGGTGAAATAGAGCACCCAGGCGCCGCCGGTCCACCAGGCGATCATCAGCCAGATCGAATGCTTGAGCACGAGCTCGGAGATGCGCTCCAGCGTCCAGCGATTGGCGGACGCATCCTTCTTCATCCGCTCGCGCCGGTCGCCCTCGACCAGGCGCTCGACGGCGTAGAACAGGTCGGTCCAAACCGTCTGCGGGCAGAGATAGCCGCACCAGATGCGGCCGCCGACCGAGTTCATCAGGAACAACGTGATCGCGGCGAGGATCAGGAGGCCGGTGAAGTAATAGACTTCCTGCGGCCAGAGCTCGATGAAGAAGAAATAGAAGCGGCTGTTCGGCAGGTCGATCAGCACCGCCTGGTCGGGCGCGCCGAGGCCGCGATTCCAGCGTACGAAAGGCAGGAAATAATAGACGCCGAGGCAGAACGCCATCAGGCCCCATTTGATCCGGCGGAAGGTCCCCGAGACCTTCTGCGGGTAGACCTTCTTGCGGGCCGCGTAAAGCGGCCCAACATCTTCGGCTTGGTCGGCGCCTATTTGGACGATCTTGTTCATGGGCCCGCGCTCTCCTAGTCCCCTCCCTCTCTGCCGGGTTGATCCAGCGCAAACCGGACGTCGTTTCCCTTTGCTCCGCTACCTGCCGCCGCCAAGCGTATGCACGTAGACCGCAAGCGCCTTGATGGTGGAGGGATCGAGCCGGCCAACCCATGCCGGCATCACGCCGGCCCGGCCATTGGTGATGGTCTCGATCACGGTGGCCTCGTCCGAGCCGTAGAGCCAGATCTTGTCGGTGAGATCGGGCGCGCCAAGCTCCTGGTTGCCCTTGCCGTCCGCACCGTGACAGGTCGAACAATTGTCGGCGAACAGTTTTTCGCCGGCTGCAACGTCGTAACCCTGACGCGTCGATAAGCCCGAGAGCGAGCGCACGTAATTGGCGACCGTGACAATCTCGTCCCGCTTCAGGATACCATCCTTGCCGAAGGCGAGCATTGCGCCCTCATGAGTCTTGGCATGACCCGAGCGCGCGCCGAACTGGACGGTCTGCAGGATCTGCTCGAGCGAGCCACCCCAAAGCCAGTCGTCGTCGTTCAGGTTCGGATAGCCCTTTGCACCGGCGCCGCCCGAGCCGTGGCAGGGCGCGCAATTGTCGCCGAAAGCGATCTTACCGCGGGCGCGCGCGAGCGCCAGCAGCGCCGGATTCTTCTCGATGTCGGCGAGTGAAGCCGCACCCAGCGCAACCATCTTGTCACCGCGGATCTTTTCCAGATTGGCAAGCTCGACGCCGACCGCGGCGCGCGTTGAATAGTTGAGCACGCCCGTGGTGTGGCTCCACAGCAGCGGCCAGGCCGGATACACGATCCAGTAGCCGATCGCCCACAGGATGGTGGCGTAGAAGGTGATCAGCCACCAGCGCGGCAGCGGCGTGTTGAGTTCCTTGATGCCGTCCCACTGATGACCGGTCGTGGTCTTGCCGGAAACTTGATCGAGTTCGGTTTCAGCCATGACCTGTCAGTCCTCCCGCAACGGTATCCGCGCTGCCTCGTCGAAGGCGGCCTGGTTGCGCGGCCAGAGCGCGTAGATCACGATCGCGATGAACAGGCCGACGAAGATCGGCGTCCACACGCTCGTCACGAGGTTCGACGCCAGATTGTGAACCGTCAGAATTGCTTTCATCGTCCCGTCTCTCAGCGAAGACTGGCTTTTTTGTTGTAGAGCTTGAAATCGACCAGCGTGCCGAGCATCTGCAAGTACGCGACCAGCGCATCCATCTCAGTCGGCGCACCGGCCTTGCCGTCGAAGTTGCGGATCAGGGCCTTCGGATAGCGCTTTGCAAAGGCATCTGTGTTTGCATTGTCCGGATCGGCCTGCGCCTTCAGGTCGGCCACCGCATTCTTGATTTGCTCGTCCGAATAGGGTACGCCGACGATCCGGCTGGCCTTTAGATGATCGACGATAACAGATGTGTCGATCTCGGTCCGGGCGAGGAATGGATAGCCCGGCATCACCGACTGCGGCACGATCGCGCGCGGATTGGTCAGGTGGGTGACGTGCCACTCGTCCGAATATTTGGCGCCGACCCGCGCCAAGTCAGGCCCGGTACGCTTCGAGCCCCACTGGAACGGATGGTCGTACATGCTCTCGGCGGCGAGCGAGAAGTGGCCGTAGCGCTCGACCTCGTCGCGCAGCGGCCGGATCATCTGCGAGTGGCAGAGATAGCAGCCCTCGCGCACGTAGATGCTGCGGCCGGCGAGTTCGAGCGGCGTGTACGGCCTGATACCGTCGACCACCTCGATCGTGCTCTTAAGGTAGAACAGCGGCGTGATCTCGACCAGGCCGCCGATCGCGATCACGACCAGGATGCCCGCGATCAGGATGATCGAGTTCTTTTCGAAGATTTGGTGGCGGGTCCAGAAGGACATCTGACGCTCGTTATTCCGCCGGCCGCAGCGCCAGCGGCGTGGTGACTTCCACCTCGCCGACCCGCACGGTCATCCAGAGGTTATAGGCCATGATCAGCGAGCCGATCAGGAACAGCGCGCCGCCGGCGGCGCGGATGATGTAGAAGGGATGCATCGCCTCCACGGTCTCGATGAAGGAATATTCGAGGAAGCCGAGCGAAGTGTAGGCGCGCCACATCAGGCCCTGCAGGATTCCCGAGACCCACATCGCGGAGATGTAGAGCACGATGCCGATGGTCGAGATCCAGAAGTGCCAGTTCACAAGCTTCAGGCTGTACAGTTGCTTGCGGCCCCACAGCCACGGCACCAGGCAATACAGCGCGCCGAAGGAGACGAAGCCGACCCAGCCCAGCGCACCGGAGTGAACATGGCCGATGGTCCAGTCGGTGTAGTGGCTCAGCGAGTTCACCACCTTGATCGACATCATCGGACCTTCGAAGGTCGACATGCCGTAGAACGCGACCGAGACGACCAGCATGCGCAGCACCGGATCGGTGCGCAGCTTGTCCCAGGCACCCGACAGCGTCATCAGGCCGTTGATCATGCCGCCCCAGGAGGGCATCCAGAGCATGATCGAGAAGGTCATGCCGAGCGTCTGCACCCAGTCCGGCAACGCCGTGTAGTGCAGATGGTGCGGGCCGGCCCAGATATAGAGGAAGATCAGCGACCAGAAATGGATGATCGACAGCCGGTAGGAATAGATCGGCCGCTCCGCCCGCTTGGGGATGAAGTAGTACATAATGGCGAGGAAGCCGGCGGTCAGGAAGAAGCCGACCGCGTTATGCCCGTACCACCACTGGAACATCGCATCCTGCACGCCGCCCCAGGCGATGTAGGACTTCGAGCCGAGCACTGATACCGGCAGCGCGGGGTTGTTGCCGAGATGCAGCACAGCGATGGTGACGATGAAAGCGAGATAGAACCAGTTGGCGACGAAAATGTGCGGCTCCTTGCGCTTCACCAGCGTCATCACGAAGACCAGCAGATAGACGACCCAGACGATCGTCAGCCACAGATCGGCATACCATTCGGGCTCTGCATATTCTTTGGACTGCGTCACGCCGAGCAGATAGCCGGTGCCCGCGATCACAATGAAGAAGTTGTAGCCGAGCACGACAAACCATGGCGCAAGATCGCCGGCGAGCCGGACACGGCAGGTCCGCTGCACGACATAGAATGAGGTCGCGATCAGCACATTGCCGCCAAAGGCGAAGATCACCGCCGAGGTGTGCAGCGGCCGAAGCCGGCCGAAGCTGGTCCAGGGCAGATCGAAATTGAGCCAGGGCCAGGCGAGCTGACTGGCGATCAGGAGTCCGACGGTAAATCCGGCAATGCCCCAGAACATCGCTATGAACGAGGCGAACTTGATCGGGCCGAGATTGTAGTTCGGCTTGCCGTTGATCTCCCGCGGCGGCAGCGACGCGGGACGATCGAGATACCGGTTCATGATCGCGAACGAGGCGGCGCCGCTTGCCACTGCAGCGAGCGAAGCATGGAACGCGAACGGCGTGTCCAGCGCCATGGCCGCGGCGAACGCGCAAACAAAGGCTGCCATCGAGAAGAATAGCATCAGCCCGGCTTCACCGTGGGTCATCCATTTCGCGGATTGAACTTGCTGCATGTGTGATTCTCGTTGCATGGGCCCCGCCCCGTCAGCCCGGGTCTGGCTATGTTGTCCTTGATTGAGATCAACCCCGATCAGCTACCCCCAGGACCGGTGGGCATTTTGCACCAGCTCCAACGGCTGCCGGAAGGAATCAGAATGGACGACGCTTGCGCGCTCCCGGTGCCGCCTGATGCGATCGTGATTGGAAACTGGCCGAACCAAGAGCAGCGGCGAAAATCACGAAGGCCGAGATGACGGCTGCGGAAACCAAGAGCGCATCGGCGGGCATGACAACCTCCATTGAAGCTGATGCGATATATCGCGGTTTCAAGAGAGGCGTCTTTGACCTTGATCAAACGAAAGAACCCAACGCGGGCCCGCTTCAACTTACGCCCGCAGACAACGCTTCGGCACGCGCGGCGTCCAACAGGACGACGCTACCCGCAAAGATTTGGATCACACCATCACGTTCGAGCTTCGAGAAGGTACGGCTCACCGTCTCGATGGTGAGCCCCAGATGATCCGCCATGTCTAGCCGCTTCATCGGCAGCGGCAGAATTTCTCCATCGCGGCCAATTCCACTCAGTCGGTCGCGCCAGCCGATCAGGAAGCTCGCTATCTTCTCTTCGGCGGAGCGCCGTCCGAGCAAGACCATATGTTCCTGTGCCCGGGCCAGTTCGCGGCCCGCCAATTCGATGATACGGCGCAGCAACCGCGGCCGGTTCTCGGCGAATGTCGCGAACGACTCTTTGGAGAACTGGCACAGCGCGACGCGGCCGATCGCGTCAGCGGAGAACTCGTGCTGCGGCAAACTGGAGAGCCCGAGGAAATCGCCCGGCAATGCAAAACTGACGATCTGCCGCCGGCTGTCCGGCAACAGCTTGTAGAGGCGCAGGGTACCCTCATGCACGCTGAAGAACGACGTTGCGATATTTGCCTGTGCGAACACGGTGGCGCCGGATTCGAAACGAACATGCCGCGACAGCTGCGCCAATTCGCGCAATTCGGTGTTGTCGAGCGCTGCGCAGATGGCCAAGGCCCTCGCCGTGCAATCGTGACACGATTGCCGATGCGTTCCTTCTCCCAAAACCGAAATCTTCACACGCCCCTCCGGATTGCCGCCTGCAGACGCCTCATGGGCGCCTTTCGCGCAGGTCGATGCAGTGTAGCGTCCGTAGGGATGAGATGTTGTTGATGCAGATCAATCGCCGGAGGCGCCCTTGACCTGTCTCAATGGTCGGCTCGGCCGGAGGCTAGTACCTCTACACAGAGGTTTTGACTGATTGGTTTGGGATTTCCAAGACGGGGAGCTGTTCAGGAGGGACCAG
>NZ_JCAMOQ010000105.1:0-9926 GCF_059512365.1 Bradyrhizobium sp. Ses1 | reverse complement strand
CGACGGCATCGAGGTCATCCAAATGCCGGCAAACCACGCCGCCTGATCACCTCATCACCCAAAATTCCGCATAGCTCCAATTAGGGCTGCACGCAAAGCTGCTTAGCTGACGAGTAGGTTTCGCGCTCATCCGGAGATTTCTCGGATCACGCGACAAGGGTTACCAGCTGCAAACACTCCGGCTGGAATGTCACGTGTTACGACACTGCCTGCACCGATCACAGTACCTGATCCGATGGTCACGCCAGGCAGGATAATTGCCCCGGCCCCCACCCATACGTCTGATCCAATCTCAACCGGCTTTCCGTACAGCTGCTTCCGGCGAAGGGCAGCATCAAGTGGATGCATCGAGGTCAGGATCTGGACTCCTGGACCAAAAAGCCCGTAGTCACCTATACGAACCCGGCAAACATCAAGCACTATGCAGTTAAAATTGAAAAATACTTGCACGCCTAACTCTATGTTGGAACCGTAATCGCAGAAAAAGGGTGGCTGTATCCACACAGTGTCTCCGCCTTTTCCGAAAATATGTTTGCAAAGGTTCCGACGCAGATCTTTGTCCGCCTCACTGGAGGAGTTTATCTTCTGGCACAAGCCTCTTACCCTGTATCTCTCTGCAACAAGAGAAGGATCGAGAACATCGTAAAGCTGTCCGGCCAGCATTTTTTCACTTTCGGTGCGCACGTTCATTTTTAAAATCTCAGACTGTACATAGTGTGCGTTTATCTGGTCTCTGATTCCGGGCTCCACCTACTGGCAGGACGTGCTTATCGTCCCGGAGGGCGAGGAACGAAGGCGACGAGAGATAAGCTCGCCGGATTTGTTCCAAGGCAAGCGGTGCTAGGTTCTCTGTCAACAAGCGAAATAGGGAAGGAATAAAATTGGACACTTTAATGGCTGCTATTTGGCGCTTTCATGGCATCGCGGTTTTCGCCACCAAAGCACTGTTAGTTCAAGCCACGACTGACAAGACTTCAATTCGAATATTGCTGCCGGACGTCGGCGCAGCCGGAAATCAGGTGTGACAGAGCGAGCCTCCACCCGTCGCGTTGAAATCGTTCAGGAATTAGGCTGGCTTAACGGTGCTACTTTTAGGCTGTGGATCAGGAATAGGGGGCGTCCCATGGAAAATGATGGCCCCAACCTCTGATCAGCGGCCTCGCTAGCACCGTCCTGCGCCATGCGAACAAGCGAGGAACACGGTGCACGGATTTTGCACGGATATGCACGGATGTTCCTACCCTGTTCTACCCGTGTGAAGGGAACGCGCTCCCGCTGAGCTATGCGGCCGGGACATCGGCGCGGTCGGAAGCCGGAAACGGCATCCGATCGGAAACGGCCTTGCAGCCGGACCCCGCGATTTACGAAGGGCAGGGGCGGGGGTGTCAAGCCAAAGCCGACCCTAAAACCGTCAAAGAGCCTGATGCCCCTGCTGGCGGGCGCGGGAAGCGTGGGATTGCAGCGCCCGGATGCGCTCGGCGAGAGTTCCGCCGCCTTCGGGCAGGCCGCTTACAGCGGGAGTGAGGATTTTCACTCAGAGTGAGGTCTTCACAGCCCGCGACACCGGCTCGCGCTGGACGATCGGCACGGCAAAGGGATCTGTGAACGCTGAGTGGGTGATCGTTGCCACCGACGCTTACGGCAAGGGACTGTGGTCGCAGGTCCGGCAGGAGCAGATCCATCTACCCTATTTCAATTTCGCCACGCGGCCCTTATCGGACCATCTGAGGGCCTCCATCTTGCCCGAACGGCAAGGAGCATGGGACACAAGGGAGGTGCTTTCCTCATTTCGCTTCGACCGCTCGGGACGTCTGGTGTTCGGCAGCGTTGGTGCTCTTGAGCGCATTGGCGCCTCGGTCCACCGGGCCTGGGCGGTGAGGTCGCTGCGCAGGCTGTTTCCGCAGCTCGGTGACGTCGAATTCGAAGCCGGCTGGTTCGGCATGATCGGGCTGACGTCGGATAACCTCCCGCGCTTTCACAAGCTCGACCGCAACGTGGTCGCCTTCAGTGGTTGCAATGGCCGCGGTATTGCGCCTGGGACTGTCTTCGGCAGTGTGCTGGCGTCCTATGTCCTCGGCCAGGTTATGGAAAAGGATCTGCCGCTTCCGGTCGCTGCCGTCGAAGAGCGACGCTTTCGTGTCGCCCGTGAGGCCCTCTACAGAGCGGGGCTCAGCTTGTTCACCTGACCGAAGCGCGGCTCTGATTCGGCAGCTATTCTCCGTGCGCGCTGTGGGGTAGTAGCCCCGCACATCCTTCTGCTCCTCGATCTCCTCGCGTTCTTGTCGGGCTAACGCGCCTAACGGGTATTTCAGTGCGCCCCAACGGCGCGGATCACCATTGGCGATGGTGCCGCCCACCATCGATCACCAACCCAACAATGCCAGCTATCTCAGCGGCGACTCTCGCTACCTCGCCTTAATGTATCGCTCACACATATTTCAAATTTTTCAAATTTCCTCGCTCTGAGTTTACTACGCTCGGTCCGATATGTTGTGGGCAGCATTTGGCGGCGCCCTAAGCGTTATGCGGCCGTCACGCGTGCGACCGCCGCCGGAGTGTAGTCACCGTCAGGAAAACGAAAGAATTCGCGCATCGCAGTCAGTTGGTTGTCCATCATCACTATACCCGGTTGCACGTAGCAGCCGCGCTCCCGCGCGGCAGCCAACAGCGGGGTAATCTCGGGATGGACTACGACGTCTCCGACCAATGCCTCAGGCACCAGATCGGTGCAGTCGATCGAGATCGGATCATCCGGTTTCATCCCGATCGGACTGGCATTCACAACGAGATCGTATCCCCGCGCCGAAGCAGCCGAGGTCCCGGAGGGTATTCCGGCCGCCTCTAATCGGCTCGCCAGATCGCTCGCGCGATCGCCCGCGATATCAGAGACATGAACAGAGGCAGCCTTCGCCTCTGCAATGGCGAAGGCGATCGCAGTGCCAGCCCCTCCTGAACCAACCACGAGCGCGCGGCGTCCTTCAACGCGTTGACCTCTGCTCAGCAATCCCTTGACGAAGCCGATGCCGTCGAGAATGTCTCCACGCCAGCGGCCGTCCTCGTCACGCCGCATGACGTTCACAGACTGCACGTGACGTGCCCGTTCTGTAAGGATGTCCGCATGATGCACCGCCGCGAGCTTATGCGGGATGGTGACGATCAGACCTGCCATGTTTTGGATCGTTCGCAATCCCGTCAAGAAGGTCTTCAATTCGGCGGGGTTGACATGCAGGGGGACGCAGACGGCATTGAAACCATTTGCACGAAACAGAGCGCTCCAGACTTCCGGTGCGCGAACCTGCCGGATCGGATCTCCAACGATGCCAAGGATTTGCGTCGAGCCATCAACGATCTTGTGCATCAGGCGACCTCCTCGGCCGTGAGCAGGTAGGCGAGGTCGTAGGTCGCTGAATGCTTAACTGGGGCCTTCACGGCCTCCTTGAGCAAGACGAGCACGGCAGGAACGGCCGCCGTCAGCTCAGGACGACCCGTGCCCTCCACCCTCACGACAGCGTCGCAAATGTCTTTGCAGTCTTGGCGCTCAGGTCGTTTTCGCGTGTTTTCATGCCGGTCGTATCGGGAGCGCGGGCGCCAAGATGTGCGCCGCTGATACTCTTGGAGATGCCATCGCGGCAGGCTCCGTTGCCCGGCGCGCAGTCCAGCCAGGATTTGCCGGTGCCGATCGGGCCGAGGATGACGAGACGATTGTGATCGCGGATTCATTTGCAGGTGGCGACGTTTTGGAACAGTGAGCGGTCGAGACCACGAGCGGTCCTATCTCGACATGCTCCATAGCTGCGGCTTGCCAGAGCGCGAGAAGCTTGCGGGCGACGCCATTGCGTCGTCCCACCTCGAAGATATTCGCACCCTGCTCAAAACCTCTCCGCCACTATTCGGACCTTCTCCCCGCCCTCCATCTTCGCGGGCGGCGCTTCCCCCGTGATCAGCTCGACGCAACGCTAGTCACTTTCCTGCTTCGCATAAAGCATGGCATTTGCCATCGCTGCACCTCTACCGGGTCGTCGGCCCGGCTTCCAGATCGAACGCCATCCTCCAGGCGTGACAGATGTCAAAGCCGTCGCTGGGCGAACGACTGCGGCACGCGCAAGAAAGTGCAGCAGAGCGTCAATTGCCCGGACCGCACTTTCAAGTACCCCAAGCAATCGGCGTGCCAAGGACGTTGTGCAGGCCCTGCTGAGGGGTAAAAGCATGCGCTTCGCGCCACGCCTTCGGAATACTTGAGCATCAGTCTCGAGTTGCGGACATTAAGTCTTGAACCGAACAATTCTGAACACGGCAACCTAGAGCGATCGTCAGTTCGTTCAGGGAGGTCATGGCGTGCCTTAACGAGCGAGCGCTGCGCTGATGCGTGAGACGCTGGCGGGCTTCCAAGCACTGGCGCGGGCGATCATCACAAGCTGCTGGGGAGACGAGACGAGTCCTAACGGGTAACCGTCCGCGGTGTCGCCGACATCGCTGTCGCGCTCACCGCCGGCGTCTGGTTACGGCCGACCGCCGCGCATATTGTCGTCAAGTTGATCCTTTGAGCTTCTTCGTGCCTGCAAGAAATGGGTCCTCGTGATCGCCATTGTTCGTTGCAGTCGCCACCTACTGACTTGGCCATGATCAAGGAGAGTTGGAATGCTGCGCGGACGAATTAGATCTGCAATTGGGCAGCGAGGCGAAGACGAAATTGCCGTCGTCAGGTTCCCGAGCTGCAGCGGTTTCTGGACAAGAGGAGACGAGGTCGAAGCCATGCCTGACGTGCGGCCGCAAAAAAAAATGGATTGCGCGCTCGCTATGATTGCCGGAGGACGCTCGATGAAACAGGTTTGCGAGCTTCTGAAGGTAGCGCGCTCAAATTTGGCGGCGAAGCTTGCGGAGCGTGCTGATTGGCAGGATAGGCGCTCGGTACTGAAATATTGATCATGCGGGCCTCATTGAAAAAAGTCGGCGGGGCCACGCCGACACTTGCCAGGTTATGGTTACCTCGCGCGTGGGTCTGCTTCGCTGCGAACAGGAACGGATATGCGTGGCTCCAGTTGAAAGACCTTGACGCGACTAGATCGCCTTTCATGCCGGAGCTTGATGCGGCGACGGCCGCGTAACCTCGCCATCGTGTTCGAACGTCATAGCGATCAGCATCCCATCGCGCGCTGAGATACACTTCTCGTGCGCATTTCACCGCCGGACTAAATTATCGTTGCGAGGCGGTCTCCGGACGTATGGGGGCAACAGCGTCCTCGGGACCGGATACCCCTCCGCAAATCGAATGACACCAGGTAATGTTCCGATACCGAGCCGTTCGATCGCCAGGTCGCATAGGGACATCCTCGGGCAGACACTCGAGTTTAGTACGAGAGGGCGCCCGTCGTCATTGGACCATCCGGATTGTCGTGTCCAACCGTGTCCCGTTGAAGACGTGGACGTCTGGAGCCCGACAGTAGGCTCCAACTGTTCCGCCGATGCTGCAGCGAAGCACATGCTGTTGACTTATTAAAGCAAGGCTCGCGCGACCTCCTTTGCGGCACGCCGATTGCTGGAACACGGTGAATGAGCCGTTACGACCATTGCGGTTTCCAGCCAATGGCTCAGGAGTTCATATGGAACGTGCTCGATTGATGCAAATCAATGCATAGGCTCTGCACCATTGAGTACGGTCTCGCCGATTGAAGCATTGCGGCGTGCATCGCGGGTGCCGCTGTTCTATGCGCAGCAGCGGTGTTGGTTCCCATCGCATCCGGAGGGCGGCAGGAACACCTGTCGGATCCAAATGGGGCGTCGGCTTCGCGGCCAGCCAGACAAGTCGAGTCTGCAGCCGGCCTTTGACATGTTGGTGCTACGTCATGAGGTGCTGCTACTGTCGCGAGGACGGTAACGAGCCGTTCCAGCAGATCGGGCCGGCGGAGGTCGGCCTGGCCGTGAAGAACCGAAACGCTCGGACACCAGGAGGCGAAGCTCTCGCCGCTGGTGCGTCAAAAAGCAGAAGCGAAGGTCGAGACAGGGGGGTGAGCCGATGGGGCTTTGCTGTCCGATAGTTGCCCATGCGTCAAATTTGTAAGGCCTTGAGCGTATGGACCAGATCGCGCCCCGCGAAACCGCTACGAAACTCCCATCAGCTATGGAAATGCAGAGGGAAGATGAATTGATCTGCAGCTCACTTCGTGCCCGCACTGTAGGCGCGATTCGAAATGCCGGCGGTGGACATATCGGTTCCTCTCTTTCGCTGATCGAGATCCTCTACTGCTTGTATTGTCGATTTCTGCGCATCGATCCACTGAAGCCAAACGACCCCAACAGAGATCGCTTCATTTTGAGTTCTTGCCAAGGTGCAGTGGCGCTCTTTGCGATGATGGAGCATCGCGGCTTCTTGCCGTCCTTTTCGCTGGAGCGCTTTCTTGCGCGCGGCTCTGAACTGACAATGTTCCCAACAATCAGCATAGCCGGTGTCGAGATGACGGGTGGATCTCTTGGACACGGGATCGCGTTTGGAATCGGAACAGCGTTGTCCGCAAAAAGGCTTGGCCAATCCTATTTGACCGTCGCGCTTATTGGTGACGGAGAAATGAATGAAGGATCGATCTGGGAAGCCGCCTTAGCTGGCAGTCATCTCAAGCTGGGCAATCTACTTGTCATCGTGAACCGAAATCGCCTACAGATAGACGGCCCAACCGAATCGATCATGACCCTTGAGCCTGTGGCTGAGAAATGGAAAGCGTTTGGTTGGGATGTGCAAGAGGTAAATGGACACTCGATATCTCAAATCGTGCACGCGCTAAACTTAGCCAGAGCGAACGCTGAAACTTCCGCACGTCCGCAAATCCTGATTGCGCATACGACCAAGGGGCGTGGTATCTCCTTTATGGAGAATTCAGTGGAATGGCATTACCGAGTTCCCTCTGAGGCGGAGTACGGTGCAGCGATGCGAGAACTCGGAGTTCGTCGGCTCATTGGCGCTCAATGACACGGTCGACCGCTGCAGATCTGGCTAGGGCGCATTGGGAGACGTTGAAACATCAAGAGTGGCGCTCGTCCGGACTTCTGGCGGAATACGTTAAGCGATTTTGCAGACGCTGGAACGAGACGGCATGGCCGGGCCGGACACAATGTTTCCCTTCAAAGGCTCGGCTCGTCACAACATGTGGCGCAGCTTGCCGCGGTTCCGACCTCAAGCAGGGTCACTTACATCACCGGCTGCACCATCGACTGCAATGGTAGGCGGGCGATCGGCGGGCTCTAAATTTCAGTTAGGGAGGAGCGTCACACTGTGTCGAGCCAACTTGATCTTCGTTGCGCGTTCACAGCTGCGCTCATAACAAAAGCAAAGGCAGGGAACGCCTTCACCCTAATTTCTGTCGATTCGAAGAAGTCATCGCTGGTGGAGCAAATAGAAACGGACTATCCAGCTCATTTTCTTGACCTCGGGGTTATGGAGCAGTGTGCGGCTGGTGTGGCCGCCGGACTGGCCAGCTGCGGGCACAAAGTATTTATCGTGGGCATAGCCTCGTTTATTACAATGCGTGCCTACGAGCAGATCCGCACGCTTGTATCACATGGAAACTACGACGTTAAACTCATAGGCTTGTGGTCTGGCCTCTATTACACGTTCCAGGGGCATACCCATGTTCCTCACGAGGATATTTCGATCATGCGTACGTTAGACAATGTGTCCGTTTACTGCCCGAGCAGTTACCTGGACATGCACAATATCGTCGATCGTCTATTTGCAGAACGCGGCTTCGCTTATGTACGTGTCGAGAACCCCTTCTTGCCAGCGAGCATGAGAGAACATGGCAGTGAGGACTCCGATCTAGACAGGCTGCAGACCCTACGGCGAGGACACCGTGTAACAATTCTGAGCACGGGCCGTGGTCTCTTCGCGGCAACCGATGCCGCTGATTTGCTCAATGAAAAAGGTATCAGCTGCAGCATTCTAAATGCAGTTCGCCTGTGGCCGTTCGACAAAACAACTCTTCTTCGCGCGCTTAAGACAACGGATATACTCGTCACCGTCGAAGAGCACGGAAGAGTCGGTGGACTAGCCAGCATTGTTTCGGAGATCCTGGTTCAGCATAACATAACTAACGTCAGGTACTTGCCATTCTCGGGCTCCTCGAAATATCCGAGTAACCTTCAATACGAAGACGCCCTCGATGGTTTTGGATTAACCGGTGCCGGAATATCGAGCGCCGTTGCTCAGTTGATCGGAAGGGCTGACACGCGAGTCCGCTAGCGCATGTTCAAGCCGCCGTCCACGCTTATCGTGTGTCCGGTGATTGCCCGACTCTTGTCGCCACTGGCGAGAAAGAGTACTGCCCTCGGCGATATCCCGAGCCTTACAGAAGCTGTTTAAAGCCAACTGGCGCAAAACCGATTGTCTCTGGTCCTCGTCCAGGAGAAGCATTCCTCCTTCTACTGCCCCGGGCGCTATGCAATTAACGCGGATGTTGAATTCTGCCAGCTCTCGTGCCAGCGATTTGGTTAGGTTATGGACGGCCGCTTTTGACGCGGAATAGTGGGCGCCAGAATTGCTGTACGGGAACCTATTTGAACTTGCGCTTGTGCTTCCAATGAAGCCCATCACCGAACCAATATTTACGATATTGCCCGAGCGCTGCTGAAGGAAATACTCAGTTGCGACCTTGCAAGTCACGAATACGCCGTTCAGATTCACGCCGATCACTTTCTCCCACTCGTCAAAACTCACCTCCCAAATGCGCGCCCTTTTTGAACCGTCGCGCTTCGGTGAGATTCCCGCCGCGTTCACCAATAGATCCAGTCGGCCCTCTTTTTCAAACAATTCCGCGAAAGCTCTTTTCACTTGGTCTTCTCTACAAACGTCGCCCGACAAATAGATCACCTCCTTGGGCAGGCAGTCGAACTGTTCCGATGGAGGAAGTCGATCGAAAATTGCTGTACGATAGCCCTCATTGCACAAGGCGGTCGCAATACTTTGTCCAATATTGCCGGAGCCGCCCGTGACAATTGCAACCTTTCGATCAGTGATCATTTTCTAGGACCTTCAG
This sequence comes from Bradyrhizobium sp. Ses1, assembly GCF_059512365.1. Taxonomy (NCBI): domain Bacteria; kingdom Pseudomonadati; phylum Pseudomonadota; class Alphaproteobacteria; order Hyphomicrobiales; family Nitrobacteraceae; genus Bradyrhizobium; species Bradyrhizobium sp. Ses1. The sequence goes on along the minus strand of NZ_JCAMOQ010000105.1, from coordinate 903 downwards.
CTTTTGTCTGAATGACAATCGAACCAATTGAGGCCACATGCCCGTTGCATCCGCCGTGTTGAATATCTCTACAGATACATATCCAAGATAGGCCAAGCCCTCTAGCGCTCGAACAACGGATACACTCTTAGCGCCCACCCGACACAGGGATCAGTGAGCCCGAGATATAGCTTGCAGAGTCGCTAACGAGAAACGCGACCAGTGCCGCGACTTCCTTCGAAGTGGCGGCTCGGCCGATGGGGATCGTTGACAGGATCCGGCTGTAGACTTCGCGCGGCACCGCATGTGCCATTCGCGTTTCGGTCAGGCCTGGCAAGAGCGCATTGACAGTTATGGAGTACGGCGCAACTTCCTTCGCCAGACTGCGAGTAAGTCCGAGTAAGCTCGCCTTGCTCGCTGCATAGGGACTACCGTTGAGCAAGCCATCAGTCGCTGCTATCGAAGAAATATTGATGATCCGTCCCCACCGTGCATTCTTCATCGGAGTAAGGGCAACTTTCGTTGTAAACACAGCTCCAAATACATTGGCGGAGAAAACGTCGATCCACGTCTGATTGGTTTGGCTTTCAAAAGCAGCAACGGGACAGTGAACTCCCGCATTGTTTACTAGAATGCTTGCGTGTCCCCAACGTGCTCGCAACGTATCAAAGGCAGAGCTCACGGCTTGGTAGTTGGAAACGTCCAACCGAAGCGTCAGTAGCCGATCTTGGTTCGCCCCCACGCTTTCGCGCAGCTTCTTTGCCGCCGATTCGTCGCTGTGAAAGAAGGCGCACACCTTGGCGCCATTCTCTAGAAGAAGCGATGTGACGGCGCCTCCTATGCCCTGTGAAATGGACCCCGATTGTGGGACCACGTGCTTAGTTGGAAGGGGCTGCTCCGTTTGATAGACGGAGCGCATGATGA
>NZ_JCAMOQ010000104.1:0-10366 GCF_059512365.1 Bradyrhizobium sp. Ses1 | reverse complement strand
ACCGCACGAAATTACTTCGCTGTCGTCGCTATCGCCGCAACTCTGCTCTGGCTAAGATAACTGTCCACGCGACCTAGGGCTATCCAGGATGACCTGCAGACTACCATCGCGCCGCTTGCGTATTGTGTTGCGAAGACGCTCTTGGTCGATGAAAGGGTGAGCAGCTGCGTCCGCGCGGACTTGTCCTTCAAGATCCTGGATCGTGCGGGTCACGTTATCCTTCGACCCGTGCTCAGCCGCCGCAAAAGGCGATGTCAGAAATGTCTCGCCATGAGCTCGTTGTGTCCATCGAGCGCAACCAAGCCGCGATCGACAAGGCGGTAGACAGAGCTCGCAGGCTAAGACGACATTTCGCCTGAGTGGCTCGCCCGAGTCTTTGCTGAGGAACCGCGGAAAAAGATGGTCGCGGACGCGGATTGCGATCGTCGACGTATGCTGGAGCGACCGACCGGCGCGACTACACGTTGCGCATGATCGACAAGCTGCAAAAACGCTCGGCAAGCGGCACTACCTACAGCCGTTCAGAGCGGTGCGCGGTCGTCGGGACGGCTTTACGCGCTTCGGCCGCCGCAGGCTCGCCTGTTGCGCATTGGGCGTCCGGGCATGCGCAGGGCTGCCAGTGGCATGGTAGGCGCCACGGCTGTCCTGAACGATTAGGGCGGCGATGGCCGCGGCGGTGAAGAGCTCTGCCGCTCGCTTCACCGCCGGTGCCGCGTGTCCCGGCCGGTGGGTAGTTCGCTGGTTCCCTCTGGGCGTGGGGAGAGCAGTGCGGACCGGCCGAGCGGACTCCTGACGCGGCGCCGCGGGCATCGCCCTCGGAGGCGGCTCCTGCGCCCCTGGGCAGCGCAGCGAGGGCAACCTTGATGGCGGGAGAAGTCGGGAGCGCCGCCGGCCGATGGGGCGTAGCCCAACACGGCCGGTCCAGCCGCTACGATCATGAATGTCCGCATGTGCCCCCGAAATGAAAGAACGCACCTCCTCAACTTGCGCGCGAATTCAAGAGAGAAGCCGCGAGGAGCGTTCAGCTTCAGGCGAATGCGTTCAACGTCCAGTGGAGCGATACACGACCTCGGCCCGAAGTCGACATCCAGTCAGCCCATCGAGTCGCGTGACTAGTTCTCCCTCGTTTGGGCCGCGGCCCGATCGAACACGCGGGCGAGCAAAGCGCGGCATTTGCGTTACCGACGGCACTCGATCAAGGGTCTTTTTCAACGCCGACGCTTCCAATCCGCCGAGAACGTCTGGACCACATCATTGTCCTAGGCTGGGCGCATCTGCGCGGAATTCTCCGAGCGCACGCCGGTTATCGCTATCGCTGCCCCTTTGGGCGTTTCCTCCCTGGACTTGGGCCGCTTGTGGCAACGCAGGCGGCCTTTCTTTTTGTGTGCACCCCTTGGGATTCGACCGACGTCTAGTCGACTTATACCCTTTCACTAGGCGGAGGGTACCTCAGTACGGTCACTTCATACCCGCGCGCAATGGCGTCAACGAAGTGCTCGGTGCTACCTAATGAATGCGGAGTGAAAGGCAACGGAACCGGCCACGAGCAGGCAGTTGCAGGATAAGGTCGGCGGCGTAGCGCCCGCCGGCCTTTCCCTTGATCGAGCCGCGCGTTTGCCGCTCCAGTAATTAGAGTCTACTGCAGTTGGCTGCGGAGAGTACGCCATGAAAAACGTTGCCGATCTCTTGATGCGGTTTTGGCAAGGCAGCCAGCGCGCGTCCAATACTTAGGTTGCAGCTATGGCCGGCAATCGGGATCGATCCAGCATGGCTGATTTTGTCCGCATCCTTCAAGCCTACGATCAAGAGCAGTACGGCAGGAGTTGGGGGGCGACCGCGTCCCTAGAGCTTCTTGGGTCCCTTGGTGAGCGTGAGGAATCCGGTGACCGCGCGACCCGATGTGAAGGTATTTGCAATTTCCATATACTCAATTATGTACCATGTGGTACACAACGGCGGTGCGCGATGTGGCGAATGTCGCGTATCGAGACTGCGATCTTCGTCGCGGCGGTCGTCGTCATGGTCGCGCTGGCGGTATGGATTGGCCTGTAGCCAAGGATCGAGAGAGGTGACGATGACAGATCGATCAGACAGCAGGCGATCGGCGGCGGCGACAGGGCGAGCGTGTCCTACCTCTCCTTCATGCTGGATCACCGCATCACGCAGAAGGTGGTGTCGTCAGCGTTGCCGATGCTGGTCAATCTTGGCCTGATCGAGATCGAGACGGGTCCGCGCGGCGGCAACGTGTTTCGGTTATCGAACCGCTGGCGCGGCATTGGCGAGGCCGAAGCCAAAGAACTGGCGCGCGAGGTGAAGCCGCATCGCACGTTCGAGAAGCGGCCGGAGGCGAGCCGGGAAAGAATCGCCAACTTGGCCACTCTGAAGCTGCCGAAGCCCATGACGGGCGAGCGGCGGAGGTACAGGCGGCGGCCGCCGTCGCTGCCAACGATGCCGTGGCAGGATGACCGGCTATATAGCACAAGCCTCGCGACCTCAATGTCTTGCCCGCGGAACGCCAGCAACTTGATCCCGGCCGTCACCTGCTCAGCGAGGACGCGACTGTCGGTAAGCAGGATGCGGGCATCTCAGAACTTCGTGATTGGAGTTGTTTCCGTGCAATCCAGATAAAGTGTCCACCACCTCGGACTTAGATCCCTCGAGGACAATGTACCAGCTTGGAAAGGATCAACATCATGGTCTACGCTATCGAAGTCTGCACAAGACGGCACGGCTTGTTGGTGAAGTACGGAAAGGACGCTGGTGGCGACTTGAACGGACCGTCCAGTTGCGTCTGGATGGTACCGGGGACTTGGAGCGAATGATCGTAAAGCGTCCGAAATTGGACAGTTTCCCGGCGCGACCTCGCAACGCGGGCAAGTCGCAATTTTGGAGTTGAAAAACCAGCGCTTAGTGAAGGAACAAAAGCACCGAATTTCGTGATTTTCCCGGTGTGTGTACCGAAAATCTCATCCGAGTTGATGACGTGATGGAATCTCCTAAGCTAGCGGAATGATCGAGGTTCTGCGTTTCGTGCTGGCTGTCCTGGCCTCGCCATTCGAGTCGAAGTTGCGGCTTGAGGCTGAGAACGCGGTGCTTCGACATCAGTTGAATGTCTTGAGACGGAGTGTCCATGGTCGCGTCAGGCTTACGAACAATGATCGCTGGTTCTTGATGCAGCTGTACCGCTGGGTTCCGTCGATCTTGCAGGTCGTCACGATCATCCGGCCGAGACGCTCGTGGGTTGGCACAAAGCCGGCTTTCGCTGCTATTGGCCTTGGAAATCGCATCGACGGGGAGGGCGGCCGCAGCTCTACGCGGAGCTGCGTGCGCTGGTCCGGCTAATGAGCATCGAGAACCCGCTATCGGGGCGCGCCACGCGTCCACGGCGAATTGCACAAACTCGGGTTTGAGGTCGCGCAATCGAGTGTCGCCAAATACCTGGTCAAGCGGCACGGGCCGCCAAGCTAAGGATGGCGCACCTTCTTGAGTCACCATGCGCGAGATGTTGCCGCCATGACCTGTTCGTGTCCCGACCCTTCTTCGACCCGCTGTACGCCTGCATCATCATGCGGCTGGGTTGCAGAGAGCTTCTCTGGATCAACGTCACCCCGCACCAACCGCGGAATGGGTTGCACGCCAGATCACCGAAGCATTCCTGTGGAACGAAGCTTCGCGTTACATAGTCCGCGACCGGGACCGGATCTATGGCGCGCTCGTCACGCGTCGATTTGCGCGCCGTGGGCATCCGCGGCAGATCCGCCGCCGAGCTTCTAATTCGGTGGAATCGACCTCCTGTCATCTCGGTGGCAACCAGGAGCGTCGTGTAGGCACTGATTTGGTCGCGCAGAAGCCGGCCTCACGCCCGCAACCGCCTTCAGCAATCCGCCTACGCCCACGATCATCCTCACGCGCTTCATGTTGTTGGCGAGCACGTTAAGCGCCATCTCCGTGGCCAGCTTTAGCCGCTTTTTCGTGAGAAAGTACGTTGCTCCCACACAACATTCATCGTGCCGAATGGATGCTCCGCTGTCTGACGGCGAACACCCATTGCATGGGGGGTGTGGTCGAGCCGATCCTGAACTTTTCCAGAACGGCCTCATGCTCCCAGCGTGAGACGCGGCGCTCGGGGGCTGTCGTGCACTGAGCTTTTAGCGCGCAGGTTTTGCAGGTGCTTGTCCAATAGCGGCGCAGGGTCTTTCCGTCCTCTACGTTCGTATAGTGATAAGTTAGCCGCTCGCCGGCGGGACAGCGATAAATATCGTCGGCGGCGACATAGACAAAATCCTGTTTGCCGAAGCGGCCAGCAGCCTTGGCGCCCGAAGTCATCGGCTTCGGCAACGTCACCGTGATATCGGCTTCCTCGCAGGCCCTGATCTCCTCTCCATCGCAATAGCCGCGGTCTGCCACGACTTCGAGCGTCTCGGCAGCCATCTCGTCGCGCGCCTGCCCGGCCATGTTAGCGAGTTGGTGGCGATCGGTGCCCGCGTTGGTGACCTCGTGAGCCACGATGAGATGATGCTGCGTATCGACGCAATCTGCACGTTGTAGCCAACGATCCCGGTGTCCTTGCCACTTGTCGCCATCGAGCGCGCGTCAGGATCGGTCAGCGAGATCTGCTTGTCCTCGCTCTTCATCATCTCCGCATTGACCGCATTGAGCCGGGCGGTCTTCTCCTTGAGCTTCTCGATCTCGCCCTCCAGCCTCGCAACTTTCGCCTCTGGCACTGCATCGCCGTGCCGATCGGCGGTCTCGAGCTGCGAGAGATAGCGGGCGATGCTCTCGTCGATCCGCTCCGGGCGCCGCTTCATCTTCGCCTCGGGGAAGTTCTTGTCCCGCGCATTGACGGCCTTGAACTTCGATCCATCAATGGCGACGCTCGCTGCAACAAGCAGATCAGGCTTGCGGCACAGCGCAACGAACTCGCGGCAGACCTCACGAATGGCCTTGCCATTGTCCTTGCGGAAATCCGCGATGGTCTTGAAGTCCGGCGTCAGTTGCCCGGTCAGCCAGATCATCTCGATATTGCGCTGGCATTCCGCTCCAGGCGTCGGCTCGACGGCACGCGATTGAGGTAGCCGTAGATGTAGAGCTTGAGCATTATGCCGGGATGTCAGCCGGGCCGCCCCGTGTCGAGCGGCTGGACGCCAACGAAGCCGAGCTTGGCCAGATCGAGCCCGTCGACGAACACATCAACCGCACGTACCGGATTGTCCTCGGCCACGTAGTCGTCGAGCAGCGCGGGGACCAACGTGCTCTGTCCGCGGTTCACCCCTTCAACAAAGCGCTTCAGTAGATGCTCCCTGCAAACGCAGGGAATTCTTATCGCGCCAATCACGGCAAACAGATCGTTTTCACACGGCCTGGGCCACTAGCCGACATTCGCTCCATCCGCTTTCGCTTCAGTGCAAAGCAATTAATTGAATGCCGCGCTTCCGGGACGCCGTCGGCCTCAGGCCGCTGGATGAGATAGTAGGCAAGCTCCAGTCCACCGCGTCGTCTGGCCCGCCGAAAAACAGTCACCAATGTTGCCCTACCCAAGGCAACGCCGCTTTCGTTAATCGCCGCTTGATAAGCCGCTGCTGAAGTCGTTGATTTGCAGCCCAGGCTTTCCGTGCCGCCGGCACAGTCATCTCTGTTGTGACAACGAAGGCTCTCTGTGCAGCCCCTTAGTGTAGCCCAAGAGTGCAGGCAGCCTGCAATTGCAGGCTGATAGTTTCAATGCCGGCGGACGAACGCGCCTAACCGGCACCATCCGCATCGGCAGGAGTTTTGGTAACCGCTTACGTCACGAAGAGCGAAGTTCGCTCACCGCTCGGCGGTGGCGCGTCAGGCCTCGGCGATCAGTGAGGCGATGTCCTCGAGCGGACGATGGCTGAAGTCCTTTGCGAGTTCGCCCAAGATCTTGCCTCTCAGGTCGTGGTTGAAGTGCTTGCGCATCTCGCCCAGGGTCCTGGGGTCGGAGACAACGACCAGGTGTTCTATGGTCCCGTCCAGGCTAAGCTTGTTCAGGAACGCGGCCGTCGCTGCCGCGAAGTCGTCCTCAACGAGCCGCCTCCCGTCGGGGTTAGCAAAAACGGTGCGATGCCGCGCACGCGAGCCTGAGTGGGCGGAGGCAGGCGGAGCTGCGGTGATCTCGACCAAGTGCACCCCAGGTTTCACGCCTGTATTGTGGAACAGGCGGATCGTCTCGCCGTCAGCAACGGCTACTGTCGTACCGGTAGGCAGAATCATCGAAAGACCTCCCGTTCACGATCCCGCTTTAACACGGCGGGCTATGATACTCGTATGCCGGCGTTCTGCTGCGCCTCTTAAGCTCCCGGCACGAAACTCCCCGGAGCAGGACAGTCCCAACGATCGCCGAAAGGAATCGACGTTAGGTAGAAGATTGAGTCTATGACGGTCCAAAGGAAAATCACCTCTCGCTATGGAGTCGATAGCCGGCCGTTATCGGCAACGGCTGAGAGACGCTTGGCACCGCTGCGGAGTGAGTGCGGCGCTTCTGTCTGCGAGCACTCGCCCGAGCGGAACTCTAGGGCGACCGCGACGAGATGTTCACATGCCTACCGCCATCATAACGCGCGGCTATCGACTTCATGGCGTGACGTCATTTCCCATTCGCCGCGCGTAATCTCATGCTGACGAGCGTGAGCGGCAACCTTTCGCCGCCTCTCCGACATCTGAACAAGGGTCCACAATCAGGAGGCTGCAAATGTCAGTGAAGCAACCGGTTCTCACGCCGCCCCACGGCGGCGAAACGGTGACCTCGAATGGGGGCTCGAGCGTCGAGATGAAAGTGGAGAGCAGCCAGACCGGAGGCGAATATGGCGCTGTCCTGTGGACGGTGCGGGCCGGGGAGGAGCCGCCGCTGCATACCCACTCGCGCGAGGACGAGCTGCTCTGCGTGGTGCAGGGGCAGCTAATCGCGCGGGTCGGCGATGCCCGCGTCGAGGTGGGGCCCGGCGCCTACGCGGCTCTTCCCCGCGGTGTGCCGCATACAATCGAGGTGGTCGGCGACCAGGCGACTCTGCTGCTCAGCTTCGTGCCGGGTGGGCTGGAGCGCTTCTTGGTCCCGCGGAAAGGCGAGCAGCCCGATCCGACAGCTTTCGGCCTGACGTTCCCCTAGGGGCGGGGACCACGGCGCGCGGCGTTCGCGACCGTGCGCCCGCTCCGGCCCGGGTGCCGGCCGCGCGCGACCGCGCCAAATGATTGGTTCCACGGGCCGGCCTAGGCGAGCGACAATGGCGCGAAGATTTGATCTACGATGAAAAATCACCTTTCGCCATGAAGTCGATGGCCAACCGTTGTCGGCATGGCAGAAAGACGTTTGGCACACTGTGGTGGGAGTGCGGCGCTTCCCATCGGCGACCGCGAAGCGGTGTTCACGTGCTTACGGGGATCATAACGCGCGGCTATCGACTTCATGGCTTGACGTCATTTCCCATTCGCCGCGCGGAATTCCATGCTTCGCTGGTACCTTGCTCATCCGGCGCACAGCAGCTTAGCGTGTTGTGCGGGACTAAGCTCCTTTCACCCGCTGCTCCTTTCACCCGCTGACGGAGGAAATCCGCTATGGTCACTCGCGGTTTCACAGGCCGCCAATCCGGATCAGAACAATCGGACCGGATTCCCCCAGGACAGCACCTCGTCGAGAATTTCCCGGTGCTTACGGCCGGTCCCACGCCGCGAATCGAGCCCGCGGACTGGACTTTCACACTCAAGGTCGGACCTCGTCCGGTCAAAGCGTGGAACTGGTCGGAGTTCAACGCGCTTCCACGAACCAAGATGACGCGAGATATCCACTGCGTGACCTCGTGGTCGAAGCTCAACACCGCCTGGGAGGGCGTGGCCATCGACGACATCCTCGCCGACGCTGGCCTTAGCGCACCCACTCCGTTTGCACTCGCACATTGCTACGACGGATACTCGACCAACGTGCCGCTCGCCGACCTCGCAATGGGGAAGGCGATGGTCTCGCTCAAGTACGAAGGCCAGCCGCTGCCGCGCGACCATGGGGGGCCGGCGCGCCTGCTCGTTCCGCATCTCTACTTCTGGAAGTCGGCGAAGTGGGTGAACGGGCTTCAGTTCACGGAGCGCGACGAGGCCGGCTTCTGGGAGCTGCGCGGGTACCACATGTACGGCGATCCGTGGCGTGAGCAGCGATACGCGAATGACTGAAGCGATTGCCGCAAACGCGGGATGGCAGAGCTGTGCGATTATCGAGATCGCGACGAGAACGCCGGCTATCAAGAGCTTCTTTCTCTGCCTCTCCGAACCGTTCGACTATACGGCCGGACAGCACGTTGACGTGCGGTTGACTGCGCCCAACGGCTACACTGCCATGCGCAGCTACTCGATCGCCTCGGTGCCGAGCGATTCCAAGTTGATCGAGCTGGCGATCGAGCGCCTCCCGGACGGTGAGGTTTCCCCGTTCTTCCACGACGTCGCCCAAGTAGGCGACACGATCGAGCTTCGCGGGCCGATTGGCGGACACTTTCTGTGGCCGGGGCCTTCCAGCAAACCAGTGCTCTTGATCGGCGCCGGCTCCGGCGTCGTGCCGCTCATGGCGATGATCCGGTATCGGAAGGCCAGCCGAGAGCCAGTGCCTGTCGCGCTGTTGCTCTCCTCCAGGACCTGGGGTGACGTGCTGTTCAGGGACGAGCTCCTCGAGCTCGAGAGGTCGCTTCCCGATTTCGTGCTCGCCTTGGCTCTGACACGAGAGCCGGCGATGCGCCGCACCGACTTCAGCAGGCGGATCGACGGCAAGATGGTCGCTGACGTCGCGGGGCGGCTGCCTGTGTCCGCCGGCTGCGCCTTCGTGTGCGGGGCGAATGCCTTCGTCGACATCGCGGCGGACGCCGCGCTCGCCTTGGGACTGGAAGCCGCGGCGATCAAGACCGAACGCTACGGCGCTTGAGAGACGATCCCTCTCGCTCCGCGGGAGGATAATTTTCGCAAACGCCAGATTATCCGTGCGGCCTGCGGCGATCACGGTCGTGCTGAATGCAAGGATACGCAACTGTGAACGAAACGGGAGCCACGCGGATGCTGTCAAAGACGATCGATCGACGGCTCGAAGGTCTTCTGCTGTGAAGGCGGCGCGCATGGCGGGGGCACCCCGAAATCGAGATCCAGATCGACTTCGTCGCAACACTCTAGAAGCGGGATACGACCATGTTTTCAGTGATTTTCGAAGTCCTCCCCAATAAAGAGAACTGGGATGACTACCTCGACAACGCCAAGATTTTGCGCCCCGAACTGGAGCAGGTCGAAGGCTTCGTCGACAACATCCGCTACAAGAGCCTGACCCGCGAGGGTTGGATCCTTTCGCTTTCGAACTGGCGCGACGAGAAGTCGCTCGTTCGCTGGCGCACCCGCATGCGCCATCACCAGGTTCAGCAGAAGGGCCGCGACGAAATTCTTGCAGACTACCATCTCCGTGTCGGCCAGATCACCGCCGACAATAAGATGCCCGCGGGGTACACCCTCACTGAGCAGCGGCTCGACGAGACCGAGGTCGGGGAGGGAACTGCGGTCACGCTGATCAACGCGACGCGCCCTGCGGAATGGAAGCAGACCAACAACCCGTACCACTGCGCGGAGTGGCTCGGACTGAACCCTTGGGCCGCCAACTGCACGTCCTGGGACATCTTCGACGCCGTGCTCACGCCTGGCGACCTGATTTTGCTCATATCCTGGAAGGACGCTGCTGCAGCGCAGGCCTACGAGGACGCTTCCGCGCCCAATGACACGGCGAGGGTCCGGAGAGTGCGGATCGTGCGCGACTACGGGAAATACGACCGTCGCGAGGCGCCTCAATACTACGCAGATGCCAAGGGCGGCGCGACCCTCCACGCCTGACACCGCTCCGTCGGGAGGGGCGCAGCCTGCCGGGAGTTTGACTCCGCGTTCCTGCCACCCAGTCCCGCATTTCGCCAGGCTTCATAAGAAACAGACGTATTGGCGGTTGACGAATTGTCGCTGAGGCTCGCTCCGATTGTTGTCGAACGATTGACCTCAGCCCTCACGATCATGCCTTTTGGGGGTGCGTACACGCGGCGCGGCGGCCCGTCCGGTTCTCGCCCACCTCGCATGCACTGGCCCGGCTCTCAGAAGTTCCTGAAATCGTGTCCGTGCGTCCAAATCAATCGGCCGAGCCGTTCCAACGTGTGCACGCAAGTTACATCTACGCCCATGATTGCGACGTGCTCGACACGTCGTCGAGTGAAGGCTCGTCAGTATCGACAGCCGCACCTTGACGGAGAACAGAACAACCGATGGAGCTTCATCAAGTTCGCTACTTCCTCGCCGTCGCATCCGCGCTCAACTTCACCCGCGCGGCCGAGCAGTGCAATGTCACGCAGCCCGC
>NZ_JCAMOQ010000103.1:0-10616 GCF_059512365.1 Bradyrhizobium sp. Ses1 | reverse complement strand
CATCATGCGCTCCGTCTATCAAACGGAGCAGCCCCTTCCAACTAAGCACGTGGTCCCACAATCGGGGTCCATTTCAGCGCATCGTCGTCCACAGCGGCGGAAAGTTTGTAGTTTTCAACTTGTGCCCTTCCAGTACCACTCTTCAGAACCCGCATTGTTAGATATCTATATTTTCTCGCGATCGGCATTTGCAGTAATGGCGAGATAGCATCGGGCGCCACGTCAAGATACGCCGTATAGTGTTTTCCGCGATAGAGAACGCCACCAACACTCTTGGCCTTCTTCCAGTCGGGCTTGACCGTTGGATGGAGAAGGGCCTGCACTGAAGTCGCCTTGGTGTTAACGGGAAGCAAGAGTTTCCCCTTGATCTCTATAGGACGGTAGTCGCGGTAATCACCCGCCTCGACGGAAAGCCTTTCTATCGTGACGATGCGTTTCGCTGCTGCCATAAGCCCACATCCCTCCTGGACGCGGCGAGGCGTCCCGTCTCGTGGGAGGGTAGGGGTGTCGTCCTCGCCCGGCTAGGCTCACGTTTTTGGCTTGGCCCGTAATCCCAACTCCACCAGCCTGCGGATAGCCCCCGACAGCCCCGGCAAGTCGTCCTGGCGCGCCGACGCCAGTCGTCGATCCTTCTGCAGCGCCGACCCAAGACGGTCTGCTCTATGCGAGGCCTGATGAGATCACCGAGAGCGGAAAATCGTGGCGAGACGAACCTGTCGCGTACAACAAAGGTGCGGGCAAGCCGCTCGGGCTGCTGCCTGCATTCGAGCTCTACCAGAATGAAGCGTACCGTAGAGTCGCGGAAAAGGTGGGAACGGAGAAGCTGTATATTCTATCGGCCGGAGTGGGAGCTTATCGCCGCGACGTTCCTCACGCCTTCTTACGACATCACCTTCACGGCGCAGGCAGACCCGTACAAGAGGAGACGCAAGAGCGATCATATAACGATCTCTCCATGTTGACCCAGGACGAGCAAGAACCGGTCCTGTTCTTCGGCGGTAAGGACTACCTGCCGCTGTTTGCATCGAGCGCAACCAAGCCGAGATCGACAGCGCCGAGGCCGAACTCGCAGCTCAGGGGAGGGATGTTTCGCCCAAGTGGCTTGAGTGAACCATTCCAACACACCAAGCAGCTTCGGCTGCCACAGCGCGCACCGGCGATGGATTTCAGCAGAATTGACCTTGTCACGTATGGTTCTTCGCTAGATCCAGCAATTGAATTGCGGTGCAGGCCCCGGATAGCGCACTACCGTGCCATAATGAACTGAAGCGCGCCGGACGGGCGGTCTGACATCGCCCGGACCGCCAGATTAAGCTGAGCGCAGCGTGCTGCCGCGAATTGCTGTCGCGAGCGCAGCGTGCGATAAGTCGATGCATCTTCAACGTTTCTAGGGATTCTCGCACCTTATGGTTGGCTTGGTCGAGGCTGCGCCCATTTATTTGAACGGCTTGGCCGCGTTGCTGTTTGTCTTCATTCTCCCTGGGGCTGTGATTGTTCTCAATTCCGCCCTGACGGATTTTTCACGGAGATGGCTGGCCGTGTTCCTGGCTAGTCTGACGACGAACTACTTTGCGGTGAGCCTTATTGCTCAATTGAACCTGAATCCGCTTCTGACGTATCGTATATTTGCCGCCGCGACGGCGGGCATCCTGCTTTACACGACGCTGCGTCATCTCCGGACCTCGCCGCCATCCCCGGGCGTAGCGGCGATCGCGCGACTCGAAGCGGGATGGCTTCTGAGCAGCATTGTTGTCCTGGCTATCACCTACATTAATATCTGGAAATATGGTGTTCCGCACGTATTCCGCGGCAGCGATGTGTCCGTCAGCTGGGATGTATGGTCGCTGATTTGGGCGAAAGGCGGCTTCCCGACGGCCTCCTATGGTTATCCGCATTTGATCCCCACTTTGTGGGCCGTGGCGTACATCTTCACCGGCTCCGATGTGCAGTATTTTCCGTATTACATTTTCATCGTTCTGATCATTGCGCCGCTCGTTCTGACGACGGGGATATTGAGCCGCGCCTCTGCGTGGCTTCCGGCAGCGGCGCTCGCGACGTATGCCTGGTTCATTGCCGAGATCCGGCGGCCTTGGTTGAGGGAGACGCTCCAGGAAGGCTGGCCTGATTGGGTGGCAGTGATGTTTTGTTTCTGCGGTATCCTATTGTTCGTCGCCACTGGCCCCAACTCTCAAACCGATGACGATCAGCCGAGAAACAATCTGCTTTCGCTTTGCATGTTGTTGATGGCTGCCTCCATCAAGCCGCTGTACGGATTGTTCGCTGTGACCGTCCTGGCGGCGATCTGCAAGGAGGCAATTAAATATCCGAGCCCCGTCAAGCGGACCAGGACGATCGCCGCCGCCATCGGGCTCGTGGTTGCCTTCGCCGCGGCTTACGCGATCAGCTATTCGCACCTGACGGTGCGCGCGATGCCTAACTATCCGGTTGCGGAACTCTCTGACCGGCTCTCACGCGCGATCGACCTGTTCAACACAAACTTCACTGTCGCATTCCGTGTGCTGATTGCTGCGGGCGTCGTGTTGTGTCCGTTCCTGCCGCAGGTCCGGTGGTTCATTCTGCCTCTGCTTATCGGAATCGGGGTTTGGGCGAATACCGCGAGCTACGATTTGCGCAATGTGCTCGGTTTCTTCCTGGTCAGTGCGTTCATTGCGGTCTATGCCGTGACGCGCAAGTTGAGGGTAGTAGATGCGCGGCCATCACGCCAATGGGCGGTGCCGGACGCTGCCGTGCTCGTCGGGCTGGCAGTCCTGTCAATTGGCTTGACCCTGCCGTTGGCGCTGGACGATTTCAGGCTAAAGGAGAGATTCGCCACCGATCAATTGCGAGGCGGCGGAGGCATCGCGGTTAATCAGAAGATCGGCGAACTGCTAAGCCGCGGGTGCATTGTCTTTGAATCAGATGCCTATGTTCGAACGATTTCAGCGTTTAGTCCATATCGGGAGCAAATCCAATTCTTCCATTATCCAGAGCCGTTGACCGCGGGCCTCGTCGAGCGTTTCAACAGGTCAGATCCGTGTAAGGTCATTATCTTTCCGCCGGGGGCGACTCATCCCACCATATTGGAGTTCATACGAGCGGCAGAGAACTCGGCGGCCTACCGCAAGGTAAGTGAGATGAGCGGGCCAGGATTTCTGGTGCTTGAGCGAGCCTCCGACTAGGCTTTAGCGTTTGCGTGTCACCACACAGTATTGAGTAAGAACGAGGGGCCACAAGATTCGGGCGGATTCGATCTGGCCCATACTCGCGACGGCCTGCTGGAATTCCTGCAACTGCAGCGGCCGCTCGTCGTGAAAGATCCAATTATCTGTCGCCTCGGCCAACGCGCGAACGCTTCGGTAAAGCCATGTGGGGGTGGGAAACGTGATGATCGCGGTCCCGCCTGCGCGCAGGTATTTGAAATGCGCCTGGATGGCGCGAGCCGTGCCCTCAGGGCTGAAGTGCTCGACCAATCCGACGCTGAAGACAATATCGTAGGTGCATTCTGCGGGGGAAGCCGTGAGGACGTCGTCTTGCTGCACGGTCACGCGCGCATCGTTGGGATAACGTGACTTGAGCAAGTCGAGCCCGAGGCGGTTGCTGTCGATCACGTCATAGCGGGCGGGGCCTACCTCCGTCAGGATCTTGTCGATGAAGCAGCTGTTGGCGCCGCCCAATTCGAGAATCTTGGCTCCTAATCCGCCTTGTCCTCGGATCTGGTTCACCAGCACTGAAGCTGTGTATCTGCGGGTCAGCGACGCCGCCTTGTACGGCTTCGCGTAGTAGCTGTTCCAGTCTGTGTGGGTGGGCTTCAAACCTCGCTCCATCTGCGGAAGATGATGTCTCGAAGGAACATGAAATTGAAGATCCAAATGATCAGCTCGACGACCACCTTGGCCAGGAGAGGTGATGGCACCATGTGGGCAGCGAACTGGACCTGCGCAACCGACGAGATGTAGCCCGAGAAGAATACGTATGCGACATAAGCAGCAAAAGTGGCGAACCCCGCCTTGCTTTTGAATACGTACTTCTTCAGCAGCAGGAACTGCATCCAGAGTGCAAAGCCCCGGGCGCCCATGTTTGCGGTTAGCACTGGCACATTGCTGTTTGTGAGCACATAGAACGCGATGAAGTCCGCGGCTGCTGTGGCGATGCTCGAGATCGCGTAGCGGAGAAGAACGAAATAGATTCGAAAGGAGTCCAGGAACGGATTGAAATGTGAGGCGCGATTGTCATCGATATAGATCGTCTGAATCGGTATTTCGCGCATTGCAAGGTTCTCCTGCTTTGCGACGACCAACTGCTCGGTCTCGTATTCGTAGCGGTTTGCACGAATCCCAAGGCTCGCAGCCATCAGCCTGCGTGGAATGCCTCGCAGACCGGTCTGGGTGTCCGAAAGGTTGAGCCCAAGGAGCAGTCGATACGCGTAGCGGGAAACGAGATTGCCGAACCGGCTCCGGAACGGGACACCCTTGCCAAAGGCGCGGCAGCCGAGCATGACGTGATCGGGCTGCCGGCACAGCTCGTTCCGAAGGCGGACGATGTCGTTGGCAGAGTGTTGTCCGTCGGCGTCTGCCGTGACGATGCCAACGCAGTCTGGATGCTCCACCAGGATATGGTTCATGCCATGCTTCAGCGCGGCGCCCTTGCCGAGGTTGACTGCATTGCGAAGCAGCGTCACGCCTGGCAAGCTCTTGAGGCTTTCAAAGACGTCCGCATGTCGCGGGCCGCTTCCGTCATCGACAATTACAATCGGTGTTGAGGCGTCCAACCGCCGAAGCGACTGCAGCAATGCAAGGAAGATGGCTGTTGGCCGGTATGAAGGAAAAAGAACGACAATCTTAGCCAATTTTCAGGCACCCGCAGGGATCTGCGAGACATCGATCACGCGGCGCTCGCTGCCTGCTGTAACGACGATGCTGCAAGTTTTCGGTCGGCTGCCCTGGTTGGCGAGAGGCAACTGGCCCTCGCACCACTCTCCAGGCATCAGAGTGCTATCCTTGATAACCGCCCGCTCGAGTTGGGCTATGCTGCGCTGGCTCGTCTCGATGGTGGCCGCGGTCATGGCCTCGCCCTGCGCTGCAGCATTGCCCCCGGCAATGGCTGTGGCAGTCGGGCTATAGAAGGTGCGGCTAGACGACGTGGTGTAACGACCGTAGCCGGCCTGGAAGGCGCTGTAGGCATTCCCCGCGGACCAGCTAATAGAAGCAGTGCAGCAATCACGATTGCTGTCGGAACCGACAAAAAACATCCAGCCCCCCGACCGAAACTCGGATCAATTATCACCAGAAGAAACCCTAAAGCAATCCTCTCGGGTGAGCGGCGGCGCATAGCGGTTCAGCAGACCGCCATCGGACACCATGTCCCTTGCGCTGTCGGGGGGGGCATGTGTCGCTTAGGTGCGTCGAGCTATTAGAGAAACGCTCGATCGTCCATAGTTTAGCTTGAAGTTGCCATTGCTCTTAGCGGTCTCCACGACCGTTGAAACGCGGCTTAGCCGAGTGAGGATAGACGCCCGTGCGCCTTACGGCGGCGTCCGCTTCGGCTCGCATTGAGCTTGTCAAATGCTCACTAGCATTCGTCCCGTGCCCTTGCCGTCGATGCAGGCGAAATCGGGTCCGACTTCTTCCGGAGCGAACTTGCCACAGTCGCCGGTCCCCGCCGCATTCAAGACACGCGATTTCGCCAGCGCTACAGCCGCGATTAATCACCTCGGCCTGAAACGCGCGTGGTGCAGTTTTGCGCCATATGCATCATCCACGCCATCTGATCGGTAATCCCAGTTCTGCAGCCTTCCTCGCGACATCGTCGACGCTGCCGGAACGGAAGAGGAATCCGGCCGCCTCTTCAATCGTGCTGCCGTGTTCCAGCGAGGCTCTAAGATCATCGACGGCCGCGACGGTCCATTCGGCGCCATCATAGATGTCGGCTTTCCTGCCGGCGTGGCGTTCGTTCCACCTGGCTACGGCCAAGTTGACCTTTGCGCGGTCTTGTTGGTCCTCCGCGGAAAGCTGCATGACGGGGTTATAGATCGAAGCTGGAATAGACAGATCGCTTTCCGGAGGCTTGCTTGCCCATGCCCAGAATTGTTCGAATGCGTCCTTAATCATGAGCATGGATCCTTCACTCGCTCAAAGCTCGGAGTTCCGGTTCTTCAGCTTAATCCAATGGTTACAACGGCCCGCGCGGTAAGGGTGTTCCTTCGCCGTCGGGTTTACAGCCGCATGGGCAGAGTGGGCCCAAACTGCGCGGCCTTTCCGGTGAGCCAACACACCTTAGGAGTTCTCGGTCGGGGCAGGTCGGTCACGGCACTAGCGCACTGACGATCGCGATACCACCGACAGCATCCTCAGTCTTTATCGTCCTTTGCGGGGCTTTATGCTTGGAGCTTCGCCACGTCTTGCGCGATCCGTCCGGGCTCGAAATGGATGTTGCATCGTGAATGCATCTGGATGGATGCCTGTTTCGAGCCGAGCCCATCTGACCGGCGCTGCGATCGGGAAACCTGGCCGGGCGCGGGGCGAATAGGTGCCGATCGCCGTCGTGCCGCGCCCGTTACGCAAGTAGTCGAGAAATATCCGGCCGCGTCGGCGCGCTGTTGCCGACAGGATGTAGCGGTCCGGAAACTGAGCCGCGAGTTCAGAGACCAGACGCCGCGCCATGGTGTGCGCTTTATCGTGTGTCATCGGATCTTCGAGCGATGCCATCAGGTGGACGCCTTTACCGCCCGTCAGCTTGGGCCAGGTGGAAAGGCCATTTGCCTTCATGAGGTCGCGCATTCGAAGCGCCGCTTCGACTACTGCTTCCCAGCCGACATCCTCGCCAGGGTCGAGGTCGATCACGATCCGGTCGGCATGCTCGAAGTCGTTCACCTTGGCATTCCACGGATGCAGCTCGACCGCGCCGATCTCAAGCAGGCCGAGGAAGCCATCAAGACTATCGACCCATAGGCGCGTTCCTTGGCCGCCCTCGCGCTTCTCGATCCGAAGTTGGTGCACTGAGGTCGGAATGTCCTGAGGCAGAGGCCCCTTGTGGTAGAAGGTGGTGCCATGCACATGGCGAACGATCTTGAGAGGACGATATCCAAGGTGCGGGAGCGCCGTTTTCCAAACGCGCTTCCAATAACCGGCCAGTTCCTCCCTTGAGGGCACCACCGCGTCAGGGAGCAACTGAAGGATGTTTTCGTGGGGGACGCCAAGACTCGCGCGTCGACAGGAGGGTGTAAGGCGCGGCGCTTTGACCTTTGGCACATCCAGGTCCTCGCGGAGTCCCTTGAATACTGCTTCGCGGAGCAACCCATCGTCCGTCAGCGATGCGTATTCTATTTCCGCATTGACCTCCGGTTCTACCCAGGTTGCCTTCGGCTTGTTGATTGGAATGGTTAGCGGGCTCGTCCTTCGTATGAGAGGATCCAGGCGCTCGCGCAGGTCACGTGCGGTTGCCTCCGTGTATCCCGTGCGAACCTTGCCAGCATAAACGAGTTGACCGTCTTCATGGCGGCCCACGTACATTGATGCGATCTTGCGCGGGCTTGCCCCTAGTTTTTCGACGAACGCGACGATGGGGAACGTCTCGGTCTTCTTACACTTCAGCTTAATCCAGCTTTCTTGCCGCCCGGAACGGTAAGGAGCGTCGAGCCGCTTCGCAACGAGACCTTCGAGGCCCATTTTACAGCCCTTGCGGAAGATCTCTTCGCCGTCGGCGTCAATATGCTCGACAAAGATGAACGTCTCGGGCGCGTCGCTCAGCAATTCCTGCAGAAGCCGTTTGCGATCGGAATAGGTGGCGTTCCGCAGGTCGTACCCGTCTAGATACAGGAGATCGAACGCATGAAAGCGAATGCGATTGCTCTTCTGCGGCCCAAGCTCGCGACGCAGTTGTTGAAAATCGGGAAGGCCTTGGCTGCCGTAGACGACAGCCTCTCCATCGATGACCGCGGTCTTTGCCTTCAGTTTCCGCGCCGCCGCGGCGATAGAGGAGAATTGCTCGGTCCAATTGTAGCCTGTCCGGGAATAGACGGTGATCTCGCGGCCGTCGAGATGAAGCTGCGCGCGGTATCCGTCCGCCTTGATTTCATAAACCCAACCGCGACCGTCCGGTGGCTGGTTGCGCAGGGTCGGATCGCACGGGTTGATGAAGTTCGGCTTGGGTGCCTTCCGCGCTCCGTTGATGTGAGCCAGACCAGATCCAACTGAACGCAATGCAACAGCACACATAACAACGCTTCGCCCGAAAGATCCCGTCATGCCGAAGATTCGAATCCGGCCGAGCCGAATCGTTCCCGACACCGGCCAACAGGTGGAACTTTCATGAATCGATCTGCGTTGCGGGAAGGGTAAATGGAGAAACCCATGGCAAAGAAAGCAAAGAAGCAGTCATCACGCGCCCGAAAGCAGGATCGGGCCCGAGTAGCCGGCGGCCAGCGGTACGAGGTCAGCTACGAGTCGAAAAAGACGGGCCGATCGGCGTCCGCGGTCAAGAGAGCAGTGAAGAAGGTCGGCAATAGCCGACGGAAAGTGGAGCGACGGCTCGCGCGTTAGCAGCGCATAAGAGGAGCATAAGAGGAGATGGACTCTTGCCCAAGGAAAATGACCTGGAAGGGATCCAAGACCGAGGCGGCAAGCACGGTGGCCAGGCGGGCATGCCCAAGTCGCCTCCGCGCCCCAGCACGAACGACGAGGATGTCGTCCGAAAAAAAGATGATGGCCCCAAGGAACGCGAGCGTCCGGGATAGTCGATTCTAGGTGAGATGTCGCGACGATGGTAACGGGGACCTAAAGGCGCCGGATAATGTGACCGGCCAACTTCCATAGGTCGGCCGGTCGCGCCTGTTAAACGACAGAAACACCATAATATTCTTTCACCAGGCGTCCAGCAGCCGGATCACTCCAGTTCCACCCACTCTCATCACGATACTTGGGGGCTCCGCGGAGCTGGTCCTCGCTGATCCCAGTCACGTAGCCACCCAGGCTCGTGTCGTATTTCAACGATTGCCACGGCAGCGGATAGTGATCATCGCCGATGCCGAGGAAGCCACCAAAGCTCAGGACAGCGTAAGAGACATTGCCGCTAACTTTGTCGATCATCACGCGTTCGATAGTCCCGATCTTTTTATTCTCCGCGCCGTAAACTGCCGTACCTTCGACCTTGTCGCTCCCGATTAGATTGACTGTCTCGCGAGACTCTGCTGCCATTTGAAGCCTCCTGTGTCAGGTTATACGGATTCAATCGCAGGAGGACGCTCGATGTTCCTCCGTGCAGGCGCCCGGGTCCTGGTGATGGAGTTGAGAGCTAACGTGCAGCTCGGCGCCTTTCCGGGGTGATCTTCACGTAGGTGCCGCTCTCGTGCATCCACAGCCAGCCGCGCTCGAGCGCGAACCTGATGCCAGCACCGTATTCAGCGGGTTTCGCCTTGTCCTGAAAGAGGAACGGCTAGTTAATCTTCTCGATGTGGATGCGGCCGTCCTGGACGGGCTCGACGGCGTGCGCGAGTTCCAATAATCGGCAGGCGGCCTTCTCCGGATCGGCATAGGGGTTGGGTGCGACGTATTTCATGCTGCGAGTTTGTCCTCCTTGTCGGGGCCGCGCATGACGATCTGCAGGGCATCGTCGGGCAGCGGCCGCTGCAGCGCCTTGGCCTCATCCCATGGCGCGCGCAGCCAGACGTCGCGCTCCTCGTCCGTCGTGAGGATGACCGGCATGGCCTTGTCATGGATCGGTTTGACGACGGCGTTCGCCTCGGTGGTCAGGAAGCCATAGACGAGGTGAGGGCCAGGGATCGGCTTCGACTTGGTGCCGCGGTCGCCCTTGAACTCGGTCCAGATCCCGGCGAAGGCTGTAAGTGGTCGCTCGTTGTTCAGCGCGAACCAGACCACGTCCTTTTTCTTCGTCGCCGGGTTTGGTTCCGGCGCGTATTCGGCGAAGCTGTTGAAGGGGACCAGGCACCGGTTCTCCGGCTTTAGCCAGCCGCGCCAGTGCGGCGAGCTGGTGTTGCGGATATTCGTCACCGGCGGCCCGCCGGTCCGCGGCGGTGGCGGCATTCCCCAACGCATCAGTGCAAGTTCGCGGCCGTCGGCGCCGTTGCGGACCACGGGCGCCGGATAGTCCGGGAAGACGCCCGGCATTGGCGGCAGGTTGCCGACATAGCGATTGACGACGCGGAACAGCGCGCGGATCGCTTCCTGGTTCGTGGTGATCGAATACAGATTGCACATCAGGAACTTGCTGAGCTGATCATGGAGATAGGCGGTGGTGCCATTAGCGCCATAACCGAAAATAGAAGCATCCCACTATCCCAAGCAGGCCAACGAAAAGCATCCCGACATACGTCCCAAATTCCCATACAAACCGCCCCGGTTCGGCAGCGTAAGACAATGGACGATATAAGCCCGCATGCATCGCGAGTTGGCCAGTCTGATACCAGCCATACAGTTCGTAGCCCCCAATGCACATGAGAGCTACGCACAATAACAATAGACCAATGGTCCGAAACGTTTCCCTCGTCACGCGCTTACCCGCCCCGCTAGAAACCAAACCCTTCAACGTTCGCCCGGCCACCAGATCGACGGCGGATCCTGGGCGGAGATCTTCGTCGCCCGGATCGCGACCAGGTGACTGCG
>NZ_JCAMOQ010000102.1:0-10805 GCF_059512365.1 Bradyrhizobium sp. Ses1 | reverse complement strand
ATAGAAAGGGATCAGGAGCGGTCAGTTTCCAACTAACAAACCGGTTCAAGCGGTCCCGCTCCGCGGGTCCATTTCAGGGCAACGTCGACAAGAATATCGTACGCGCTATGGCCGAGCGCACGAAGGTATTGATCGGCGTACCGAGTCGTTTCCGAGGAAAGCAATGGGATTTCGCGATCCAGCCAACGACTGAGACATTTACCGACGACCTCGACAAGTTTAGGAAAGGTAGCGTCGGCGCTTTTGTGTTGGCAGGTCGCTTTGACGGAATTGATCTACCTGGGGCTCGATCCATGATCGTGGATGGATTGCCTTCCGGAAGCAACTTGATTGAGCAGTACCTCTTCGAGAGGTTGTACATGGATCAACTGCGATCCAACACGCTGAGCGTTCGCATTACGCAGCTCTTGGGCCGAATTATCCGCGGCAGACAAGATTTTGGGTTCTTTATTGTCACGGATCGCAAGCTCGAAAATTGGCTCAAGAATGAGAGAAACAGGGCACAGCTTCCCGAGCTGCTCAGGAAGCAACTATTTCTCAGCGAAGCTATTGAGGAGCAGGTTTCAGGAAAGCACACCAAGAAGTCAGTCGTTGATACAATGGAGAAGGTGATTGGTCGCGATTCCGGCTGGGTCAATTTTTACCGCGATAACATCAACGACATAGACCTTCCCCAGGGAAGGCTACAAGAAAACGAACAGAACAATTTGGTGTTAGAAAAAGCCGGAAAAAGCGAAGTCAAATTTATGACGAAGCTTTGGGATAACAACCCTGAGGGAGCAGCGAAAGAGCTGGAGAAT
The DNA here is from genome assembly GCF_059512365.1 of Bradyrhizobium sp. Ses1. Classification (NCBI taxonomy): domain Bacteria; kingdom Pseudomonadati; phylum Pseudomonadota; class Alphaproteobacteria; order Hyphomicrobiales; family Nitrobacteraceae; genus Bradyrhizobium; species Bradyrhizobium sp. Ses1. Next base: position 10,005 of record NZ_JCAMOQ010000102.1, on the reverse strand, counting down.
GAGATAAGAGACGTCGCGATCGTCGATCCAATGCTCGCAGGGTGGTATTCGATTTGGACCGGCATCGCGTACTACGCCGACGGAAAGACCGACTCCGCCTACGATTTATTCGATGAAGCCCGGCGCAGAATTGGGCGGAATCTTCCTCTTCCGCGAAGAGCGACGAACGAGCCCCAAAAAACAGCGCCTCCTCAGACGCCTCTTGAAGAAGCAATTCGCCAGTTGGTCCTGATGGACCTCATGAAAACAAACGATAAAATCGCAAAATCCCGGATCGAAGCGAAAGAAGCGTTCTCGACTTCGGCCAGCCACAAACAGTGCGAGGAGGCCATCCGCGCTATCGGCGCGGCACTTGGCTTTGTATCTAGCCGACCTTGCACAGATTTCGGAAAAGGACCCGACAATCTTTGGCTCGATGCCCACAGCAGCAAAATGATTGCGTTTGAGCTTAAGACCGACAAATCAGCCGAAAGCACCCTGTCGAAGGACGACATAGGTCAGGGACATAATCACATCGAATGGCTAAAGACCCAGTATCCTGAGATCGAGATTCTAGGGTTAATTTTCCTTACCGACGCTCAAAAGGTATCCGACAAAGCTGACCCATCTGAGATGATGTACTTTGGAGGACAAAAGCAATTGCTCAAAGTCTGGGAGGACTTCTTTACAACGATCGACAAGATCAAGACTCTTTCTCCAATTGAAAAGATTGTCGAAGCAAACAAAGTGGGAAACCTCCCGGAATGGTCACCGGAAGGATTCTTTCGACGATTAACGTCAAAAAAGTGCAAGCAATGAGACGAACAGAAACGGCGGGCTTTTGCCCGCCGTTTTCGTGGATGCCCGGGTCAAGCCCGGGCATGACACCTGTTTTGGTGCGTCAGTTATCCAAGAAGCTCCGCAGCTTCCGGCTCCTTGACGGATGCTTCAGCTTGCGCAGCGCCTTGGCTTCGATCTGGCGGATGCGTTCGCGCGTGACCGAGAACTGCTGGCCGACTTCTTCCAGGGTGTGGTCGGTGTTCATACCGATGCCGAAGCGCATGCGGAGCACGCGTTCTTCGCGCGGGGTGAGCGAGGCGAGCACGCGCGTCGTGGTCTCGCGCAGGTTCGACTGGATCGCGGCGTCGATGGGCAGGATCGCGTTCTTGTCCTCGATGAAATCGCCGAGATGTGAATCCTCTTCGTCGCCGACGGGCGTCTCCAGCGACAACGGCTCTTTCGCGATCTTCAGGACCTTGCGCACCTTCTCAAGTGGCATGCCGAGCTTTTCGGCGAGCTCTTCCGGCGTTGGCTCGCGGCCGATCTCGTTCAGCATCTGGCGCGAGGTGCGCACGATCTTGTTGATGGTCTCGATCATGTGCACGGGGATGCGGATGGTGCGGGCCTGGTCGGCGATCGAACGGGTGATCGCCTGCCGGATCCACCAGGTGGCGTAGGTCGAGAACTTGTAGCCGCGGCGATATTCGAACTTGTCGACCGCCTTCATCAGGCCGATGTTGCCTTCCTGGATCAGGTCGAGGAACTGCAGGCCGCGGTTGGTGTATTTCTTCGCGATCGAGATCACGAGGCGAAGGTTGGCTTCCACCATCTCCTTCTTGGCCTGGCGCGCCTCGCGCTCGCCCTTCTGCACACCGTGCACGATCTTGCGGAACTCGCCGATCTCGAGGCCGGTGAGCGCAGCGAGCTGCTGGATGTCGTGGCGCAGATCCTTGATGCGGTCCTTCTCGTGGTGGACGAAATTCTTCCAGCCCTTGGCGGAGAGTTTCGAGACACGGTTGAGCCAGCGCGGATCGAGCTCCGAGCCCTGGTAGTTGCGCAGGAAATCCTCGCGCGCGACGCCGTGGCTGTCGGCAAGCCGCATCATCCGGCTCTCGAACGAGACCAGCCGCTTGTTGATGTCGTAGAGCTGCTCGACCAGCGAATCGATGCGGGCCTGATTCAGGCGCAGCGACTTCACCTCGACGATGATCTCGTCCTTCAGCTTCTTGTACTTGCGCTCCTGCGAGGGCGAGAGCGACTCGCTCTGGAGCTGGTTGGCGATGTCCTGCTCCTGCAGGCGCCGCAGCTTCTTGTATTCGGACGCGATCTTGTCGAAGGTCTCGACCACCCTCGGCTTCAACTCGGCCTCGATCGCCGCGAGCGACATCTGGTTCTCGAACTCGTCGTCGTCCATGTCGGCTTCGGCGGCGGCCTCGCCCGGATCCTTCTCCTCGCCCTCAGGCTCGCCGCCGGCGGGCGCTGATCGGAACGGGGTCGGCGACGGCGGTGCAGCAGGCGGGGCGACATGGGCGGGCGCGGCCTGCCCGGTCTCGCCTTCGCCCTCGGCGGCGGACGCGCCGTCAGCGACCGGCCCCGCGATCATCGCCGTGTTCATGGCGCCCTTGGCGTCCGGGCCGGCATAGGTTGCTTCGAGATCGATGATGTCGCGAAGGAAGATCTTGCCTTCGTTGAGTTCGTCGCGCCAGATGATGATGGCCTGGAAGGTCAGCGGGCTTTCGCACAGGCCTGCGATCATCGCCTCGCGGCCGGCCTCGATGCGCTTGGCGATGGCGATTTCGCCCTCGCGCGAGAGCAGCTCGACAGTGCCCATCTCGCGCAGATACATGCGCACGGGATCGTCCGTGCGCTCGCCCGGCTCGGATTTCTTGACCTCGGTGACGGCCTTCTGCGTGACCTCGACAAGCTCGTTATCGGTCTCGTCGTCGGTGTCCTTGTCCTCTTCCTCGCCGTCGACGTCGTCGGCCTCGGTGACGTTGATGCCCATGTCCGAGAGCATCGACATGATGTCCTCGATCTGCTCCGGCGAGGTTGTGTCGGAGGGAAGCACTTCGTTGAGCTGATCGAAGGTCACGAAGCCGCGCTTCTTGGCCTGCTTGATCATCTTCTTGACGGCAGCATCCGAGAGGTCAAGCAAGGGCGACGGCGCATCCGCCTGTTCCTTCTCGGGGGCATCCGCTGCCTTGTCGTCTTTTTCCTTGTCCTTAACCTGCAGCGTCTTTGCCTTGGTGGCCATTCATCAAGCTCCCGAAACGCGCTTCACGTGAGGCCGGCGTTGCGACGCGCGCCTCTCATGATCCACTGACGTCACAAGCGCGACAGCTTCCTTTTGGTAAGAAGCATTCGCACTCAATCTCTTCGCTTGAGCAGGATCAGGAAAACCGTTACGTCCTCCCCGACCATGCTCATGATACGGAAAGGGCGGCGCAACATGTCGCCACCCCATAATTCCGCTTTAGTCCGCCCTGACGGTCTGCACACCAAATAAGGGTGTGCCTATTAAGTTTCGCTTAACCCTGTTTTTGCAGCCAAACCATGGGTTTGGCGAGTCTTTTTGCGGGTCCGGCCCGAACCGTCCGCATGATTCTTTCATCATACGCTGCGCTGGAACCGGCCCGACAGCTCACCAAATCCCTCGATCAGGGCCTCGGTGCCTTCGGCTTCTGCCATTCGTGCCTGGATGTCCCGCAGCCACGCCAAGTTCGCCTCGCTGGAATCCTCGGCCAAAGCCTGCTCGGCGTCCTTCCTTTCCCTAAGTAATGCATGTGTTTTCTGATGCAAGGCAACGAGTTGCCGCCAGGTGGAAAGAACATCCTCGCGTGCCGCGCCGACCTTGACGCCCCACACCGCCTGGGTCGTGATCGCCCGCTCAACCCTTTGAAGGATTTGTGAAAATCCGCCCGCCTCGAGATCGGCCCGCATTTTTTCGGCCTGCTCCTCCTCGTCGGGAGAATGGTGGTGATCGTTGGCGAAGGCGGCGATGATGCCGGCGCGGAGCTTGTGCGCCTCGGGGTGGGCGAGCTCGAGGGCCGCGACCTCCTCCAGATGGTCGTGCAATAGCCAGGGATGGTTGATCAGGGTCTGCAGAATCAAGGATTCCCGGCGGGACAGCGCGCTGCGCTGGCCGTGCATGATCGGGCTATTGGCGAGCTGCGGGCTCGCCGCCTGGTAGGGGCCGGGGAGCAGCCCCTGGGCCGGGCCTGCTGGCGGGCCGAATCGGCTGCCACCCGGGGCGCGGGGCGCAAAACGGCGGGATGATTCGCCGCCTTTGGCTGAGCGGAACGGGCCGCGGCCATAGCCGCTACGTGCGGTCGCGGGAGCAAAATTGCGCTGCAGGCGCTCGGCAAAATCCTGCCGGTAGTAGCGGCGGACCACCTCGTCGCGGACGGCATTGGTGAGCTCGCCGATCCGGGCCTCAAGGGCGGCGCGGCGCTCGGGCGTTGCAAAATTGCCGCCCTCGATCTCGCGCGACCAGAGCACCTCGGCAAGGCCGCGGGCGGCCGAGATCACCTCCTCGATCGCGCCGCGCCCGCCCGAGCGGGCGAGGTCGTCGGGGTCCTGGCCTTCTGGCAACAGCGCGAAACGCAGGCTCTTGCCGGGCTTCAGATGCGGCAGCGCCAGATCGGCAGCGCGATAGGCCGCCTTCTGGCCGGCCCGGTCGCCGTCGAAGCAGAGGATCGGCTCGTCCGCCATCTTCCAGAGCAGCGCGAGCTGGTTCTCGGTGAGCGCAGTGCCGAGCGGCGCCACCGCGCCGGCAAAACCCGAGGTGACCATGGCAATGACGTCGACATAGCCTTCGACCACGATCAGGGCTGCGCCGTCATGGGCGGCCTGGCGGGCGGTGGCGAGATTGTAGAGGTTATCGCCCTTGTGGAAGAGCGGGGTTTCCGGCGAATTCAGGTACTTTGCGGGGACGTCCTTCTCCAGCGCGCGGCCGCCGAAGGCGATCACGCGGCCGCGCAGATCGGTGATCGGAAACATCACGCGGTCGCGGAAGCGGTCGTAAGGCACGGGGATGCCGTCGCCGGCGACCAAAAGCCCCGCCTCGACCATGTCCTCGGTCGAAATGCCCTGGGAGCCCAGGAATTCCTTCAGCCCGAAGCGGTCGGGCGGCGCATAGCCGAGGCGGAACTGCAATTGCGTGGCCGGCGAGATCGCGCGGTCGGCGAGATAGCCGCGCGCCTTTGCCCCGTTCCGCGAGGCCATCGTGTCGGCGAAGAACTTTGCCGCGAGTTCCATGACGTCATGCAGCGTCTTGCGGCGCTGCTCGTGGCGGGCGGCATCGGGCGTTGCCGCCGGCAGCGGCATGCCGGCCATCGAGGCCAACCGCTCGACCGCTTCGGGGAAGGAGACGCCCTCCGTCTCCATCACGAAGTCGAAGATGTTGCCGTGCTTGCCCGAGGAAAAGTCGTGATAAAAGCCCTTCTGGTCGTTGACCGTGAACGAGGGCGTCTTCTCCTGCTGGAACGGCGACAGCCCCTTCCACTCCTTGCCCGCCTTCTTCAGCCGCACACGCTTGCCTACGACTTCCGAGACCGGAAGCCGGGCGCGCAGCTCGTCGAGGAATTGCGGGGTGAAGCGCATGGGGCGGATTTGGGGCCAGCGTGAGAGGTCACCGATATAGTGAGCGCGGGCTCAAAGTATCAGGATTGTGGCGATTCGCCCGGTATTCACAGGCCGCTCAGGGCTCCGTTGGAGCCCTCGGTGGTAATGGCATCTTGCACCCCGCCCGGTTCCGCTGTTGGATAGTGGCATGTTTACGACATTTAGAGGCGGACAGAGCGGCGGCTGGCGCATCACCTCGATCTCCAAGGTGAAGGGCGAGACATTGCCGCGCGTGCCGGCGCTGTCGATCATCGCAAGCGAGGCGATCGCGCTGCCGCTGTTGCCGTCGACCACGGCCTGGCGGCTCGCCGGCGTCATCAGCTATTTGCACTATACCAACCGCGCGGAGAAGGAACAGCTCGATGCGCAGCAGGCCGGGCTTGGCCGGCGCGAGGCGAGCTGCGCGGCGCTGATCCCGATCCGGAAAACGGTGGCATGGTGGAATCTGACACCGGAAGAGCGGCGCGAGATCTTCGAGGACAAGTCGCACCACATCGCCGGCACGCTGAAATATCTGCCCGCAATCGCGCGGCAGCTCTTCCACAGCCGCGACCTCGGCGAGCCCTTCGATTTCCTCACCTGGTTCGAATTCGCCCCCGAGCACACCGCGCTGTTCGACGAAATGGTGGCGATGCTGCGCGCAACCGAAGAGTGGAGCTATGTCGAGCGCGAGGTCGACATCCGCCTCGTGCGCGAGGAGTAGCTTACAGCTCCAGGAACCGGCCCGAGGCGATGCGCGGCAGGCGCGCGACCGGCCAGTTGTAGACATAGGTCCACGCCTCGGCCGCGGTGCCGTCGGCCAAGGTGAGCGGCAGCATCTGGCGGACATATTCGGTCGGCTGCGGAAAACCCTCGCCGCAGGCTTCATACATGTCGAACTCGCGCAGCAGCTCGTCCGGGACACGCAGGCGAAACAATTCGCCGTGCACGACGTCGACGGGATCATCGGAGAGCTCGAGCGCGGGATAATGCTTAACCAAGTAGAGCCGGCCCCGGCAGCGCGCTTCACTGATGAAATCGGCATTGCCCGAAAGCAGCCGCGCCATCGGATGGTCGAAACCGCGCATCAAAGTGCCGTAGACGAAGAGACGGTCGGAGATCATGGCTTTCTATGTCATTGCGAGCGGAGCGAAGCAATCCATCTCGCCACTTGTGGAGGCGTGGATTGCTTCGCGGAGCCTGTCATCGGGTGCGCGTTCGCGCGATCCGTTGGCTCGCAATGACGGAGAACTAGGCCGCCGCCACCTCTTCGCTAATCACGATGAACTTGGTCAGCGTCATGCAGCCGAAGCTCGTGGTCAGCGCGACGTCGGCGGCGTCGCGGCCGGTGCCCATCAAAATGCGGCCGATGCGCGGCACGTTGTGGCGGGCATCGAATGTGTACCACTCCCCCGAGAGATAGGCCTGGAACCAGCCGGAGAAATCCATCGGCGCGGGGTCGGGCGGCACGCCGATGTCGCCCATATAGCCGGTGCAGTAGCGCGCGGGGATGCCCATGCAGCGACAGAAGGTGAGCGCGAGATGGGCGAAGTCGCGGCAGACGCCGGTGCGCTGCTCGTAGACATCATGCGCCGACTTCATGTGATGAGCATGCTGATAGCCAAAGGTGACGTGGTGGTGCACGAACTCGACGATCGCCTGCACCCGCGCCCAGCCGGGCGGCGTGTTGCCGAACAGCGACCAGGCGATGTCGGTGAGCTTGTCGGTCTCGCAGTAGCGGCTCGGCATCAGATAGAGCAGCATCTCGTCCGGCAATTGCTCGATCGCAATCTGCTGCGCGCTCGGGTTGACGACCTCAGGCAGGCCGGAATCGCGCACCAAGGCGTGGCCGCGCAAGGTCACGCCGCCGGCCGGCGCCACCAGGCGGCCGCAGACATTGCCGAAACTGTCGCGATAGAAGCCGATCGGGACATTGGGCTCGGCTATGATTGTCTCGGTGCCGATGATGTCCTGGAAGCGCGAGGGATGGATCGAGAGCATCATCACCATCGGCGTCGGCTGCGCGGCCGCATAGGCAATCTCGAAGCCGACCTTGATCTCGATCATGCCAGCTCGCTCTCCCTCTCCTCCTCGCCGACCGGCTCGACCGCGATCGCAACTTCCATGTTCACGAAGGCGTCCGCCGCGCCGAGATAGACGCCGTGCAGCGGGACCGCCTGGCGCGGATCGCGGGCGACGGCGACGCGGATCAAATCGCGCGTGCCGACGATGCCGTTGGTCGGATCGAACTCGATCCAGCCCGCGCTCGGCAGGTAGACCTGCACCCAGGCATGGGTCGAGCCGCCGCCGACATGGAAGCTGTCCGAAGGCGTCGACAGATAGCCGGACACGAAACGCGCGGCGATGCCAAGGCGCCGCAGCGCCTCGATCATGAAAAGCGCATAGTCGCGGCAGGAGCCGGAAGCCGTCTGCAGCGTATCGAGCGGATGCTGCGTGCCCTGCTCATGGCGCTTGCGATAATTAAAACTTTCACGGATGCCATGGGTCATGCCGCTGAGGATCTTGAACGTCGGCGTCGGCGCTTCGGCATCGAGGAACTGCCGCGCCCAGGCCGAAAGCTCGCCGTCCGGATCGGCATATTGCGGCCTGATATATTGCAGCAAATCCGGAAATTCGTCCTCGTCATAGAGGAATGGATAGAAATAAGCGGGGTCGTCGGGCGTCAGCGCGAACTCCTCGGCCGGATTATGGTCGACGGTGGCGGTCGAGATGAACGACAGCGTGTCCGCCCGCTCGTCGAAAGCCGCGATTGCCACACTGTTGCCGAACACATCGTGGATCCAACGCAGCGACATCGGCTGCGGCGCGATTCTGAGATCGCTCTCGACCACGCGCAGGTCATGGCTGTCGCGCGGGCTCAGCATGATGCGGTGCTCGCCGAACGCCACCGGATGGGTGTAGCGATATACGGTCTTGTGACGAATCTTGAGTAGCGGCATCGTGCGGCAATCATCGTGACTTTCGGCGGTCTAATCTATAGTGGGCGCTGCTCATTTTTAAGATCGGCGTGCCACTTCGATAGGCAAAGTTGAGGATAAAATCTTGGATACCACGACCGGCGCGACGTTCCTGCTCACGGACGAAAACATCCCGCCGGTCCACGAACATAATGCCGAAGGCGGCTCGCCGTTCCTCTTCACCTGCGACCATTATGGGCGGCTGATCCCGCGCGTGCTCGGCAATCTCGGCCTCTCCGAAAACGAGCTGACGCGGCACATCGCCTGGGACATCGGGATCGCCGAAGTTGCCGAGCAGCTTGCGACGCAGCTCGACGCGCATCTGATCGCGCATCGCTATTCGCGGCTCGTGATCGACTGCAACCGCCCCCCACATGTCGCAGCCTCGATACCGCTGATCAGCGAAGCCACCACGATCCCCGGCAATGAGGGTTTGACGCGCGAAGCCGCGCAGGCGCGGCGGCAGGCGATCTTCGATCCCTATCACCGGCGGATCGGCGAGATCATCGACCAGCGGCTGCACGCGGGCAAGCCGACGGTGCTGCTGTCCATGCACAGCTTCACACCGGTTTATGCCGGGATCGCGCGCCCCTGGCATATCGGCACGCTCTATCACCGCGACATCGTGCTGCCGCCGCTGCTGCTGAGGCGTCTGCGCAGCGAAGGCGACCTCGTGGTCGGCAATAACGAGCCCTATGCGGTCAGCGACGAGACCGACTACACGATCCCGGTCCATGGCGAGAGGCGCGGCCTGATGAACACGGGACTAGAGATCCGCCAGGACCTGATCACCGATCAGGCCGGACAGAAAGCATGGGCAGACAGGCTGGCGCGGATCCTTGCCGAGATCGAAGCGACGCTAAGCGCGGAGAAGCTGATCTAGCGCGCATCCGAACCAGCGGTGCCTGCTTGGCGGATAAAGCAGACATGCGCGGGGTCGCCGCGGAATTTCGCCTCGCTGACTTCATGACCAAAAGGCAGACCGAAATATGAGTCTCAGGACCAGAAGCGATCCTCTCGCTGCTCGTCACCTTGATACTCACGAAACTCGACCGCCTTCCCATCCCTCATTTTCCAGACATGCACCTCTGGAAATGACTCGGATACCCCGCTTCTTTGTGCATTCACGGTGGCCAACGCAACCACGACATCGCCATCGGCCAATACGTTGTGCACGTCAATGCTAAACACGTTCCCGGAAAGCTCCGTCGTGCGTTGAAAGAAGCTCCCGACCTGATCGTGCCCGGTGTAGTCGCCTGACAGCGGACTATGGCCGGGAACATGCCAAGTAATGCCCGGATCGAAGGCTGCAAAGACCGCAGGGACGTTTCCCTGTGCGAAGTCCTCGTAGGCTTTGCGAATAATCATCGCATTTGATCTGGTCATTGGCTTCTCCCTTGTGTTGGCTCATCTCCATTGCGGCATCCATCCGCCCCTCTCGACCCGTATGCTCTGCCTCGTTTATGGCGGGGATGCGGAAGGGGCGTGAGCGAAGCCCCCAATGTCCAGACGTGGCCCGTTGCCGCTTCGGGACTTGGCGCTGCTGTCCGCTTTGCGCCAAAAGCTGTTCTCGCCGCGGGGTCGCATTTTGTGAAGGGTTTCGGATGCCGGCCGCATGAGGGAGGTCGCCGCGTGCTCGGCGGCCGGCGTCCGAAAGCCTGCAAGG
>NZ_JCAMOQ010000101.1:0-10903 GCF_059512365.1 Bradyrhizobium sp. Ses1 | reverse complement strand
CGTCTGGACCAAGAAAAAGGTCCGTCAACGCCGCTTCACAGGGCGCCGTATCACTCAGCTCTGATTCCGGGTACTAGAGAAGAGCAGGCAGCCGCTCAACGGAGTAGCATCCACTTCTCCATGTACTCACGGTCGACCAGAAGCCAATACAATTTCGATATGGGGTCAGCTGATGAGGTTATGCCTTTCAGGAACAACATGCTCAGCGTCCAGCGTCCGATGGCCGGTTTGAATGAGCAGGGACCAGCGATTTTCGGAGGTCACTCACACATACGGCTGATCGGCATGACGTGCCGTGACTGGCACGGGTCTTCGCGGCGTGCTCGTCAGGTGAGACGCAGGCCATGTTATGTTTGGAGTGCTGGCCGACTAAGATCGACTCGAGTTTGGGGTCAGAGGCTTGACTGGAAGCAGTCGCGCCGTTTGACAGATGGGCCGGTTAGTATCCCGGCGTCTCGTGTGCGGGAAAAGCAATGATGCTTGCAAGCGAAGCGGATACCGGATGGCTATGATCAGTTCACGATGGGATTGCAGTGCGATCCGCTCGTGCGCAGTATCCGCGATCCCGGATGAGGCGGGGTCCTTCTTTTTGGTGGCTGAGCTTAATCGAAGCGAAGTGTCCGATCCGTACGGAGTCGAAAGGCGCCGGTTCGGTGAATTGCGCAATCGACCCGGAGGCGGTGTATTCGTTGCGTGTCGGAGCTGCCCTTTCCAAGTATGGAGGCCGTGGTCCCCGTCTAGGATCATGCCTGCCCCAGCTTTTGCAAGGACTCTACCGGATTGTCCAGAATTTCATCGAGCGATTTATCGTAGCACTGGCGTACTGCACCCAAATTCGTGCGCGCGCCAAATGCGTCTGCTGGACCTGCTTAGCCATTCCAGAGGCCGTTGAGGCAGACCTGCAAATCGTCCCGTATCTCCTACGACCCCAATGCTGCCAAGGCTCGAGCCCGATCCGCAGGCTGAGGAAGACCCTCGGCGAAGGCAGCCAGACGCCGCTGGAGCTCGCGCGGAAGCTCCGCCACGGCCGCTCCGACGCTCCGCAAGGCCAAGACGCGGTTTGTGGGATCGGCGAGTCCCTCGGCGATGGCGACGAGGCGTTCCTGGAGCTCGCGTGAAACCGCTGCCACGTGCACTCCGAGGCTTCGCAATGCCGAAACGCGATGCATGGCCGTCCGAACATGTGCGAGTAGGTATAGATGAAAGCCAGATAATGGCCCTGCTTCTCGGTAAAGCGTGCGCCTGATTTTTGACTCATGGATCGATTCGTCCGGAGCCTCCGACAGGGAGGCGAACGATGAATGTACGGTACCGGATCGAATTGAGCCAAGCCGAGCGAGAGGAACTGACCGCGATGCTGAGCGGCGGCAAGCATGCCGCTCGCATACTCAAGCGGGCTCATATTTTGCTGGCGGCCGACATCGGCAGCCGCGACGAGGAGATTGCCCGGACCGTCAGAATAAGCGTCTCCACCGTCTATCGGACCAAACGCCGCTTCGTGGAAGGCAATCTCGATCGGGCCTTGAGTGAGGAGCCGTGTCCCGGTGCGGAGCGCAAGCTGACCGGCAAGGAGGAAGCCCTGCTGGTGGCGACCGCATGCGCCAAGCCGCCCGACGGCCGAAGGCGCTGGACGCTGGCGCTGCTGGCCGACGTGATGGTCAAGCTCACCGATCATGACAGCCTGTCAGGCGAGACCGTGCGCCGCCGGCTGGCCGATAATGACCTCAAGCCGTGGCGCAGGGACATGTGGTGCATTCCCCATGTCGATGGCGAATACGTCGCCCGCATGGAAGATGTGCTCGATCTCTACGCTGAAGCGCCTGATCTCGAGCGACCGCTGGTCTGCTTCGACGAAACGGCCGTTCAGCTCATCGGCGAAGTGCGCCAGCCGATTCTACCCGAGCCGGGAAAGCGCGAGAAGTTACGATTACGAGTACCGCCGCAACGGCACCGTCAATCTCTTCGTCGCCTTCGATCCGCATCGGGTCTGGCGCAAGGTCAAAGTCACCGAACGGCGCACCGCAGTGGATTATGCTCACTGCATGCGCGAACTCGTCGATGTCCATTACCCCAAGGCCGCCTGCATCCGTGTCGTGCAAGACAATCTGTCGATCCATGCCCCCGGCGCCCTCTACCAAGCCTTTGCCCCCGCCGAGGCCCGCCGCATCCTGCGCCGCCTCGAGTTCCGCTACACCCCGAAACACGCCAGTTGGCTCAATATGGTCGAGATCGAGATCGACGTGCTCCAAGGGCAGTGTCTCGGCCGCCGGATCGAAACGCCTTAGAAGCGAGATCGCAGCATGGGAGCGGCAGCGAAACAAAACTCGCGCCCGTATCAACTGGATGTTCACAACGGACAAAGCTCGCACCAAACTTGGGCGTGCTTATCCAGGCATACCCAAAGAGTCAAAATCACTGTGACGAGCTACTAGCTGTGGATCAGCCCGCGCAGGATGGCTTCCGCGCGCATGGAGGCGGCCCGAGTAGTGGCGAAGCGTTAAACAGCGCCACCGCTCCCTACGCAAGCCGGTAGGTGAAGGATTTGTATTGCCATGTCAGGATGCGGAACGCAGGTCGCTCGCGACCTACCGTACCTAGCCTGCGTGATTTTGACGGGGCTATCTTTTTGCTGTTCAAAGGAGAGACTTATGCGGTGTGGTCCCAGCAAGCCTGTCGGTCTTTCATATCAGATGACGCCGCCAGATGCCGACCTCGGCGCTCGCGCTCCAGCCTCATCGAGCGTTGAGTCACGCAAACCATTTAGAATTCCACCGACAACAATACCGAAGAAAATACCCGGCCAAAATTCGCCAACACTTGTATATGACAAAATTGAACCCTCTAGATTCCGCGCGGCATCCGATACATCTGGGTTGGAGAGCTGCGACTTGACCGGGTTTCACGGTTTAAGCTTGTCTGGAGGTGAACAATTTTCTGAGCGGCAGCTAGAAAAACTAATTGCACTGGCGCATCCAAAACGGCTCGTCATTATAGATACTAGGCAAGAGTTCCATGGATTCGCAAATGGAGAACCAATATCCTGGTTTGCTGCAGATAATCATAATTGGGGTAACGTGGAAAAGCCTGCTGACATTATTCCCGCGAAGGAGACAAAGAAGCTCGCAAAACTACCGACTAAATTTCCTTTTGGTCTGACCATACAATCCGGGAGTGTCGTAAAAGGAAAGGCTTCTTGGGCGCCTCCAAAGGTTCTCGACTTCGGTGAAGTGAAATTAGAAACGGAAGAGGAATTAGTTAAAAGAAAGGGCGCGGCGCATCTGCGCATTCCGACACCAGATCATGCGCGCCCCACCGATGCTGAAATAGATAAACTTGTATCGGAGTTGCGAAACGTCGCTCATACGGGTGATGTTCATTTGCATTTTCATTGCCGGGGCGGCATGGGGCGTACAACGCTGCTGATGACCCTGGCAGACATGTTGCACAATTCCGACAAAGTGCAATGTGCAGATATCATAGAACGTCAGATAAGATTAAGAAGGCGCGGCGAATCTACAACAAGCAAGGCGCTAAAGGAGGTGTTGCGGAACGAAAAAAGCGAGCTATTGGACACATTTTTTCAGTATGCAAAAGAACAACCTCTTGAAAAAGCGGATGCCGTTTCCTGGACGGAATGGCTAGCTTTAAAAGCACATCATGAGCATCAGATGTTCGATACATCCAGTTGCGGTATGCCGCCGGCCGCGCCTCCCGACAATAGGATGCCGTGAAATGGACCCCGCGTGGCGGGACCGCTTGAACCGGTTTCTTAGTTGGATGCTGACCGCTCTATGTTGAAAGCCAGCGAAAAAGCTCAGAACCTGCTCACGGCGAAGCTTCTTCTGGAGAACAGGGCGACCTTTTGCATCCGCCCCATGAACCTGAAAAACACGCTTTGCCAAATCGAGCCCGACCGTCGTTACTTCGTTCATGGATCGCATCTCCTTTAAGGCGATCGCCGCGACCGCTTCTAGACTAGACTATGACGCCGGAAGCGGGAGCCATCCACCTCATCAAGCTTAACGATCTCGATCCGCTTGCCTAACTCTGACGTCCTGATTAATGTCACCAATGGACAGCCCAACCGCGACATCGCACAGTTTCTGTCCTGCGCCTACCGCGCCCAAGCCCCCAAAGCCGTGGCCGGAGAAGGACGCTTACGTTGGGGCGTCAGGTGGCGGCCGAGATCCGGGGCTAGCGATTCGAACTTCTCCCGCAGTTCCTCAGTCAAAGCCCGCGCATCGGCGTCACTCTCAACCACCCGAGGATTCAGTAACACCAAGAGCTCGGTTCGGTCCTTGGCGTGCTCCGTGCTGCCGAATAGAGGCCCCAACAACGGAATATCCTTCAGCACGGGAGCCCCAGAATCCATCCGGTTGGTGCTATCCTGCATCAAACCGCCGATCGCGATCGTATCACCGTTTCGTGTCGATACGGTGCTTTGGAGGCGACGTACCGAAATGACCGGGGATTGGACGTTGGTCAGTGTGTTCTTGTTCGCCGTACTGACCTCCTGAAAGATGTCGAGCGTCACGCTACCCCCGGCGCCGATGCGAGGTGTTACAGCCAAAATGACCCCCGTGTCGCGCAGTTCGACGTCGCTCACGATTGATGAACTCTGGCTTAGCGTGGATTGTGAGGATCGCGCGAGGACCGGAACCTGATCGCCCACTTCAATTGTCGCGGTTTGGTTGTCAACTGTGAGAATACGTGGCGCCGATACGACCTTGACGTCCCCGACGCCACTTAGCGCGCGTAGCACAACGTTGACATCAATATTTGGGAACACATAGGACAAACCACCTTGTGGAACGGCACCCAAATCCAGAGAGGAAAGAAGATAGTCGACACCATATCGCAAATGATCGCTCAACCGCACCTCCGCGACAATGACCTGGATCAGGACCTGCCGCGGCTTGACGTCAAGCCGATGAACTGCAGCTTCGATGATTTTGTCGTCGTTCGGCGTTGCTAAGATCACGAGTGCATTTTGGCTGGGATCCGCCTGGATCCGGACCGGCGCCGACAGGCCAAGACTGACTGCGGAGACCGCCGCATCGTCCCTTGCTTGCGTTGTTGACGCGGCCGCATCTGATCTTTCGTCCGACAGGCCGGGAACGATTAGGGGCAAACTCGATCGATCGGATGCGCTTCCGATTGACAACTTTCCAAACTCTCCCGCGGGCTGCGCGCGAGATACGGCACTGGGCGGCTGAGCGCCAAAGATTCGTGCTAGCACCTGCGCCACTTCCGTAGCCCTTCGGTACCGAAGTGGACGCACGTGAACGTTCGCCGCTGCCTCCGACGTCTTATCCAGCTTGGCGATAACCCGACGAACTTGCTGAAGTACTGCAGGCTCGTCCGCTACCACAAGAATGCCGTTCAGCCGCTCGAGTGGCGCAAGCCGAACGCGCACTCTGCCCTGGCCATTCTGGTTGAACAAGAAGCTGAGTTCTCGCTCTACCGCGGCCGGACTCGCCTGAGCCAGCGTATATAGCGCAAACGATTTGTGAGCCATAGCATCGGTGTCAAGTAAACCGATGAGTTCGCGCACGGAACTCACCGAGCCGGGCGGCCCACTGATGGCAATATCTTGTTCTCCCGCCGCGGGTGTCAGACGCACGCTCTCCTCGACGTTTGGTCGGATCACCTTGATGACGTCGGCTGGATCGACATAGCGAACGGGAATCACTTGAACATCGCTTCGTACTCCGCCGGCGAGGTCGACCAAGCGTCCCACCCGAACTCCGCGGTCAACCACGGCCAGTCCGTAGCCGTACGGTGCTAGCGCTTGGTCGAGCAATCGCGGCACATCACTCACGGGGACTTTGCCCGAGGTCCGAAGTGTCATTTTCCCCCCAACGCCCGGATCGATGATGACGGGCATGCTCATAATGTCGCCCACGACGTCATTCACAACTTGCCGAATATCGGCATTGGCGTAGTCGAGGCTCACGCGAGTGCTATCGGAGGTGACCGGCAGCCGCCGCTCCACCGAGGCGGTGATCGGCCGGGTCGGCGGCTGTGCCAGCAGTTCAAAGCTACGTGCTTGCGGTTTCCCCGCTGAGAAGGAGGGCTCCGACGCATGCCAGCCGACGCTTGGCGAAGCCAGCAGAACACCGCGTTCAGCAATCGAGCCGGAGCCGGCACATCGGGTAAGCAGTAGACAAAGGAACGTCAGCAAGGTCTTGCTAGACATTGAGGAAGCGGCGTTCCCGCGGAGAATGCGCATCCATTCAACTTTCCATCCACCGTCGCACTTGCATTCATTGCAACTGTGAGAACAGGTGGGCAGAACTGGGATGACTGCCCCCGTCCTGTACTACTCATTTGTTGCCGTTTCTTAACGAAAGTTGCCAATGATCATCTCCTTGATCTTTTGATCTTTCGAAAGAAGGTTAGACATCAGTGCAGCAACGTCATTGAGCTTAGCAAGCAGCCCTTGCAGAAAAATCAACGCGATCTGCCCTTCGCTATTGGCACTGTCAATCGCCGCCTTAAGGTTGTTGATGGCAGCGTCGAACTGCGACTGCACACCTTTCTTGTCGGAGTTCTCCGTCTCGATGGAGATGCCGTTTGCCTGCATCCATTCAAACACATCCTGAGTCTTGCCTTGCGAATCGACGAAAGTGCCGTAGTCCTTAACCGTCCATTCTTCGGGCGGCCGATTGGCCCGCAGGGCAGCCAACGCCTTACTCATATCTTTCAGCAAACTGCTTCGCGCTTGCATATCGTCGTATTCGGATCGGATTTGATTCTGGTAGATGTCATGCCGTTCCATCAGAACCAGCATCATGATCGAGCACAAAGACGAGTCACCCGGGAGAACATTTCCTACGCTGTTAGCCAACGCAGAGGGCTGGTATCTAGACATTACAGGGATCATCTTACGCCATTCTCAAAGCTCAGACGTTTGTCGTCGAACGTGCATTGCACTCAAGCCATATAGACGATCTTGCTTCTCGCCTCGGTATCGGCACGACGGATTTCAGCAAGCTTGCCCAGAAAGTCCTGAATCACCGTCTCATAGCTTGCCATGAATTCACTCTCGGCCTCCATCTGCGCCCGCGCCTTGGTGCCGTCCGCCTCCAGCTTCGCCTTCTCCTCCTGGTAGTGCGTCGCGCCCATGTTCAGGCCGGCTGCCGGAAGCTTAAAGGCTTCTGTTGCGATTGTGCCCATGCCATTCCTGCTGGGCTGCTGTCTGTGCCTGAACAACGCGCGTAAACTCAAGAGGGTCCGTCGTGCTATCGGGCGCGTCCAGAGTAAGCGGGTCGCCAGGTGTATTGCCTCTGCTCGATGATGTGCTCCCGTCCAGACGTGTCATCTCGATGTTGTCTTCCGAGGGCCGCGCCTCGCGCTCCGGCGCTTGGGTAATTTGCGCTTTGCCGTGAGGCTTGTCGCAGAGCTCCGGCTCGCCTACCGGTTTGTCAAAGCGCTGCGCTTGAACTGAAGGGCTGTTCGGGGCTGGCGTCTCCACACTAGACTTCGGGAGCGGCGTCTGGATCTTGGCCTTGTACAGCTCGTCGAAGCGCGCTTGAATTTTGCGAGCGCCCTTGAGGTTCACGCCGGCACCTAACATCGCGCCGCCAGAGGTGGCTATTGCGCCAAACAACTGGCATAGCCCTGAATTGCGAAGCGCCTTGGCAGCAGCTTCCTGCGCAGCGATCTCGTTGTTAAGCGCAGCCGACCGGTCAGACCTCGCCGCCTTGCGGAACTCCGCATTGAGCCGAACGATGAGCGCGGCGACTGTTGATACGTCGTTCCCCGTAACGAAGTCCTTCAGCTTGACCTGGACGTTGGAAAGTTTCTCGTGGATCACAACGTCCGCGAGATCCGGTACGCCAACTGATCCCCAACCCCGCGCCCCCTCAACGGGATCCGCAAGAGGGCGTGTGATCTCGCCTTCTGGCACGTTTCTGCCGCGGACCGTAGAGATCGGCACCCACGGAAGTTGTTGATGCACGGCAGAATCCAGCAGGTCGTACCCGCCAACGGTCGTTTCACGTTCAATCGCAAATACCATCGCTACATTCCTTAAGTTCGATAAGTGGCCCCACGCAGCCTGTCAGGCGAAGTGCCTTACGAGATTGGCGTTGGAGTCACTCTGCCTCTCAATCGCCTCGGCAACCCTCTGTGTGGTCATCGTCCTGTCGAGAAGCAACTGCTTGATGAAGTCCATTTCATCGCTTTGCAGTGATCTCAATCTTGCAATGCACTTGCTAATGTCCAACGTTTCCGCCTGGGCGTCCGTTGCCTCCTTCTGCTGGATGCCATTGGCGATGCCGGCGCCAGCCTCGCCCAGCGATGCCACTGACTCGCCAACTCGAGCCGCCGTCGAAAGTCTCTGGCCCATCTGAACAGCCTTGACAGAGTTAGATGGTATCAAGGCGGTGATACGCAATCCACTCGCAGCTCCATCAGCAAAGCCAGCGCCGATCGTTAGCACCGAGATCGCGAATATGATACCAATCGCGATGACCACGCCCAAGGTTTTGGCCTTGCCGTCCTCGATTCCGTCTTTCTCGAGACTCTTCACAATTGCCGCGGTCATCTTATCGATGACCCCCGTCTCGATGAGAGTCGCTACTCCAACGCTCACTGCCGCCGCCATGACTGCAAGGGTTCCGCCGGTGGCGACGGCAGCCAGGACCGTCAATCCGACCGCCAGCCATCCGAAGAACTTCATGATGCCGGAGCTCTTCTTTGCTTCTGCCAATCTTTTTGCCGCTTCAATGATGCTTTTAGAGGTTTTCTCGTGCAACTGCCTTTGCTGCTCTCCCCAGTGTCGCGCGTCCTCTATTCCGGCTGCGACCTGTCCATCAGTCATCTTGGTCTTCAGAGCCAGAAACGTGGTAAGGAGGTCAATCGTATCGAACGCACGTGGTGCCGATAAGCGTGGAATCGATCCTGACGCGACAGCCTCTCCGGAAACGGATTGCGGCAACAGATTGGCGTCAGTCTTGCGGCCATTGCCCGAAAGACCGGTGGCGGAGGCACTGAAGGGCATCTCAACTTCGGGGAGCGTCTTGCTCGTCGACGCCCACATGTTCACTCTATCCATGGTTGGACCCTGGCTGGGATTTGAGGCGGTTAAGCATCATCAACACACGGCCGGCCAAAACCTTGTGTTCGGGCCTTCTGACACTCAGCGCCAAGGCATTCTCGAGTGCGGTGATGGCCGCTGTGGGATGGTTTAGTTTGATGAAGCATTCGGCAGCTCGAAGCGGGATCTGCGGGTCCTCACTATTCAGGAGCCCGGCCAGCCGATAGGCGTGCATGGCGTTCTCTGGGTCCCCAAGCATCTGACTACTAGCAGCCAGACCAAACCAGAATCGTGCGTCGACGTGCCGGTGTAGGCACAAGAAGCGAAAGAAATTCAGCGCCTCCTCATACTTGCCGCAAGAATAGTAGCGGTGGCCAAATACATATAGGGCCTCAAGCTCGTCATCCGTGATCCCAATGACGCTAGCTAGGTCCGCGTGCCCTGCCACGAAGTCGATGGCGAGTTGTGCCAGCCGCTCGGTGTCTGTCGCATCGCCACCATTCAATAGCTCACCATCCGCCATTCTCATCATGTCACGCTCAGCTTGGTGCGTGGGACATGCGACATCGATTCAGGCGTTGGCAGGATGTGATTGAGGGCCGCCAGCTCGCTCGCATACGCTCTTTGAAACGCTTCATCCTGATCGGCGACAAATGCAGAAATTGAAGCGGCACTCATAGTGCTGTCGCCCAAAGGGCAGGCACACCGGCCAAGTTGTTCGCGAGCCCGCGTCAGGAGACTATCCATCTGTGCGATGGTCTGTCGCGCAGCCTCCATCGTGTCATCGAGGTTCATTGACCCTCCCAGACGGTCTCCTTGCCAACGCACCGTAGCGCCAGCACAGCTCCGCACGTCACTACTAGTCGGCGAATTCGAGTTCCTCAAGTCCGGTAACCGATACCGATACCGTCTGGCTCACGGTTTAAAGACAGCGTGGCAGTGGAGGTCTCTCCGTTGCGATCGATCCTGGCAAGCTTATGGAATCCATTATTCCAAAGTCTGACAGTATCCTTGCAAGGCCGAGACCGCAGCCGCCGTACGATTAAACAGCCAAACTCGTCATTGCCAGCACGACCATCGAGAAAAAAATCGACCTTTGTCCCGATCAGCCTATCGTTACCGTGGCCACCGGAAAGGAGACTATCGCTGAGGCTGCCATGGCCGAAGATGTGGCAGAATTTCAGGCCCGCGGCTGACCAGCGCGGACGGCTGCAGCTAAATCTTCTTCCAGCCTCGTCTTCTCCAGCAAGAGATCCGCGACGATCTTTCGAAAGCGTTGGTTTTCAAGTGTAAGATCCTCCAACACAGCCCGCATGTCATCCATCGTTCCCGCGTTGGCTGACACGTCATTCTCAAGTGTGCCACATTGCGCGAATGTCGCATCACTCTTATGCAAGGGCATTTTCCGCCAACGATGAAGGGTCATGACGCTAACCCCGAGCGCTTTGCAAATCTCCATCCGAGAATTGCCCGCTCGTGCAAGCTCATTTGCTCGGGCAAGCTTCGACAGAATCTCCTCGTGAGAGTGCTTCTTCATCTTCCTCTCTAAAGGCTCGGCAACGACATCCTTGGTGATGCCTTGAATTTATCGGCGTGGCGAAACTGAGGCCACCAGCGGCTCAGATTTCAAATACGAAAGGAGTGTGGATGATCCTGGATAAAACCGCAGGAAGACCAGATCCGTAAGCCGAGCGTTCGTACATATTCGTGCCGCGACCTTCAAGAGACTTGAATCGCACGTAGCGTCAAGTTGTACCATTTCAAAGTAGAGTAGTGTTTCCGACCTAGTACCCACTTTTCTTGGATCGTGAGTCGTGATTCAAGATATGGATGATCCCCGAAGCAAGAGAAGTCCACCTT
>NZ_JCAMOQ010000100.1:0-11432 GCF_059512365.1 Bradyrhizobium sp. Ses1 | reverse complement strand
TCCGACGGATTGCTCCACCCAACTTAAACACTGGAACTCTGCAAGTCAGCTACCCGCGGTCCTCGCCGGACGGATACAAATCAATTCAGAAAATTGAATTGCTACATATAGGCTCCGATCCCACAAACATATCGATCTGTCTGCAAAGCCTGGGAAAGGCTTCCCCATCGATCACGGCCGATCAAATTGAATTGGAGGCTCGCGGGCTCGACAATCGGGCGCGGAGCAAAGTCGGAACTATCGATTGATAGCCGTCCGACGTAGGTCCCCTGGACTACAACCAAGCTCTCGACGCATCCATCGCGCCATATGTGACTGGTGGGCAAAGCCGACCTCCAACGCGACCTCGCTTGGGCCCAACTTTCCCTGCAGCAGAAGGAAACGCGCTCGTTCCACCCTCCTCCGCAATACGTAGCGATGAACCGTCAATCCCATGGCGACCTTGAACCATGTTCGCAGATGCGAATTGCTGACGCCCGCCTCGCGGCTCAATATTTCGAGCGTAAGGGGCTGATCCAGTTTCTCATCGATATAGGTCAACACTCGCTTGAGCTGAATTGGCGAGAGACGAGCCTGCGGGTCGAGCGGCTCGCCACGCAGCCCAAGCAATTGAATTGCTAGCGCGATCCCGATGCTCTCGGCATACAGGAGATCGCTTGCTGATTTCAGTGAAAGATCGTGCTCGATAGATCGAGCCAGACTAAAGATCCGATCGTGACGAAGCATATGGCGTTTTTCAAACCCGTTTGCGGTTGTGGTTCGCCCGATCTCGGCCCTTACACGGTCCAGCACCACCGGAGCGAGGCGGATTTCAAGGGACTGATAAGCCGCTTCTGCGTCGAAGCCTCCGGTGTCTCCAGAGGGAATGAGATCGATGTCGCCGACTTCCCGCAAAGCGGCAAATCCAGTCTCTCGACAAAAAGTGCGGGTGGCATGGCTTAGGTGTACGACAATTCTGTGGGCATCAATAGGGGGGAGTACGCAGGCGCCTGGTTCAACAAGCCTTAACGTGGCCTCGAGGGGCAGCGCCGAACCGATCTGAAAATGCATTTGGCAATCTCGAACTTTGGCGGAACGTACTCAAGATTTGGCCAATTGTGCGCGACTTTCAACTGCTCGAAATCCAAAAAGCTAATACTCCGAACAACAAATGAAGATCGGCACACATGAGTTACTATGTCGTGGTGGGAGCAGGCCCAGTCGGACGCGAAACGGCTCGCCTTCTGGCAGAACAGGGGCATAGCGTAGTCCTGACGAGCAGAAATGCTGGCATGATCGAGGCGCGAGCGGTGCGCACCATTTCGGCAGATGCGACCAACGCAGTTCAGCTGGCTGAGATCAGCAAAGGCGCTGAAGCGATCTTCATGTGCGCCATGGCGGCCTATGACAGATGGCCGACTGACTTCTTTCCAATCATGGACGGCACGGTCAAGGCCGCTGAGGAGACTGACGCCAAGATCGTCGTGCTCGGCAACCTATATGGATACGGCGAAAGTGCCACAAGCCCACTTTCGCCATTGGCGCCGCTCAATCCGACCAGCAGAAAAGGCACAGTGAGGGGCATTATGTGGGAGCGCGCGGCCAGATCGAAGGTTCCCGCGATCGAAGTCCGTGCAAGCGATTACCTGGGCAACGGAGCTATTACCTATTTTTCGCTACTTGCCCTTCCCTCCCTTCTGAAGAAGGAGACGGTTTCATTTCCAGGTAGTCTGGATGCTATCCACGCTTGGTCATTCACCAAAGACACCGCGAAGACACTTGTGT
The DNA here is from genome assembly GCF_059512365.1 of Bradyrhizobium sp. Ses1. Lineage (NCBI taxonomy): Bacteria > Pseudomonadati > Pseudomonadota > Alphaproteobacteria > Hyphomicrobiales > Nitrobacteraceae > Bradyrhizobium > Bradyrhizobium sp. Ses1. Next base: position 9,668 of record NZ_JCAMOQ010000100.1, on the reverse strand, counting down.
CCGCGGCGCACTATACGGGAGAGTGGAATCGAGCGTTTCACGTTCCAAGCCAGTATGCGTCAATCCGCGAACTCACCGAAAAATTCGCAACAGCTCTCGAGTTTGAGACGCCTAAATTGCGCGAGCTCACAACGGAGGAATTGCAGGCCGTCGGTTTCCACGAAGGCGTGGAGATGCGCTACTTGTTCGATAACCCACTTGTCGTCGACGCAAGCGACACCGAGCAACTTCTCGGCGTCACAGCAAGCAGCCTCGAAATAATGATCCAAGAAACACTGCTGGATCACAAGTGATGGAATTTGTCGGCTAGCCTGATCGTCTTGCGCGCCATAGAACTCGGTCTTCAAAACCGGGCTGCTTTAGATTTGCTCACATGCAGCGAGAAGCCGGACGTGCCAGCACCTTCAAGCCCAGGCTTCAGCTTCATGCTGGGGATGAAATAGTCGCCACCATTCTGCTTTCTATAGGCTATCGGCGCAGTTGTCTCGATAGCACGCATCCTGTCCCGGAGCTGCGTCGCGACTGCTTCGAAATCGGCCTCGCTGAAGCGATCAACCCGGTAGGCAACGAAGGGCGGCAGGACTTCGTACCCTGGATAAAACAGAACCCCGTGATTGATCGGGAACAGCAAATCATCAATTGGACCGTTCACTCCTCGATCCGAATAGTGCTCCTCCCAACCGCCGGCTGTTACGATCAACATCGCTCGCTTACCCGCGAGATTTCCCTCTCCGAAGCGGTCGCCCCATCGCTTGTCGCTATGTTCCCCGACGCCGTAGGCAAAGCCATTCGCGTAGACGCGATCGACCCAACCCTTAAGGATCGCGGGCATGCCGTACCACCAGAGTGGAAATTGCAGGATCAGCATGTCTGCCCAGACAAGGTTATCGATCTCGCGCTTTACATCCGATGTGAGCGCGTCGCCGTGGAAGGCATCGTTTGATGCCGCGCCCGCGACGAGACGCTTTTCGACCGGCCAGTTCGGAAAGTCTGCACGATCGACTTCAGACTTCCACTCCTGGGCGTAAAGATCGGACACCCGAACTTCGTGACCTTGCCCAACCAGCTCCTGTACTGCAACGTCCCGGAGGGACGCGCTGAGCGACTTCGGTTCAGGATGAGCAAAAACCAGCACCACTTTCATAGATCGAACTCCGAGGCATTAACGGCGAATCTTCGTCCGACAGAGAACACCGGTTTTAGCTATATTTGAAATCGAGTAATTGCTCGGCTACTATTCATGTCATGGATAGCAAGCGGCTTGATCTCAACCTTCTGGTTACCCTCGAAGCGCTTCTAATCGAACAGAACGTGACGAGGGCTGCCGCCAGGCTGCGCCTGAGTCAGCCTGCGGTCAGCGCTCAACTTAACCGCCTCAGGAAGGTATTTGACGACCCCTTGCTGATCCCGGCACAGCGCGGGATGACACCGACCGTCAAGGCGCTCGAATTGCTTGAACCGGTACGCCAAGCGCTCGACCAGGTTCGATCCACCGTTTCACGCCACAGAAACTTCGATCCCGCCAGAGCTGAGATGACCATCACGGTCTCTTGTACAGACTACTTGCAATATGCTTTGGTCGAGCCGCTCGTCCTCGAATTAAGGAAAACGGCGCCCCGGGTGCGGATCGCTATCCGCAACCTCGATCTTCCGCAACTGGAAGCGCAGATGGCGCGGGGCGATGTCGATCTCGCTCTGATGACTCCGACAGACGCGCCCGCCAACCTCCGCACCAGACACCTGTTCCATGACCGATACATACTTATTGGACGGAAAGATCACCCTCGCCTTTCGAACCGACTATCGATCAAGCAGTTCACGGAACTCGAGCACGTAATTGTATCCCTTCGCGGGGGAGACTTTGTTACTCCCGTGGATATCTCGTTAGCAGCCTTGGGACTTCGACGTAACGTCGTAATGTCCGCGGCATCCTTTCTATTTGTCCCGGACATTGTGGCTCGTTCCGATTTCGTTGCTTTGGTGCCGGAACGCTTGATGTACGAACGGACCGAGAGATTGCGATTGGTTGAAAGTCCGTTTCCTGTCGAGGGATTCTCGGTCGGCATGGTCTGGCATGAACGCACCCATGGGCATAGCGGTCACCGCTGGATCCGCGAGGCGATCGTCTCGTTGGCCAACGCGCGGCTTGCCGAGCATGCTATCGCTTCAAATCTCACCCGCAGGCACGATCGACGCACAAAGCCTTCAAAGTAAGCTCGCTCGCCTGCTTCGATCCACCACGGCTCGCAAATTTGCGATTGCCGGTCGAGGTGGTACGAAATGCCGGTTGGCGCCCCGCAGTCCAATCAGTGCTTGCTCAAACCGTCACGACGACCTTGCCCAATTGATCATTTGACTCCAGAAAGCGATGCGCTTCGACGATCTGAACAAACGGAAAGGTCTTCGCGATCACTGGCTTTAGCGAGTCTGAGACGAGACCATCTAGGACGAACTTCTTCGCCGCCTCCAATCGAGACTTATTGCCGGTGATCTCATGGACGAGGTAGCCGCGGAGCGTGAGAATCTTGCCCAGCACGGTAGGCAATGGAAACGGGGTCGGCTCGGCACTGAGTCCGCCGTACTCGAGGAGCATACCTCCCCGCGACATTGCTGCGGTTAGAGGATTAAATATCGGCCCTCCGACAGCATCGAGAACAACGCGTACCCCTTCCGGGCCAGCAATATCCTTGAGCCTCTGCTCCAGATCCTCTTCTTCTGAAGCAATCACCTCCGATGCGCCCAACTCGAGCAGAGCTGGCTTCTTTCGAGAAGTCCTCGTGATAGCTATTGTATTCGCCCCAACGGTCTTCGCGACCTGGATCGCGGCAATTCCAACGCTACTCGAAGCGGCCGTAATGACGAGATGATCGCTCTTGGTCAACTTGGCCACTTCGATAAGGGCGCCATAGGCGGTTAGGTACTGCATCCACACGGCGGCCGCCGAGGCGAAGCTGAGCGACGCCGGGTGCTTGACAACGATATCCGCGGGAAACGTCGCGACCTCGCTGTAAGTGGGCCAGCGAACCATTGAAATTGGCGGGATGATACTAACCGCGTCACCGACCACGAAGCCGTCTACGCCTTCTCCGAGCCGTTCGACGACGCCAGCCGCTTCTAGCCCAAGGCTGGACGGCAATGTTGCCGCTTCAATATATGCGCCCTTGCGCAGGTTCGCTTCAGCCCGGTTAAGGCCCAGTGCTTTAACGCGAATTTGGACCTCACCCCGACCTGGCGGCTGAACATCGACGTTCTCGATGCGGAGAACCTCAGGACCCCCATGCTCGTGGAATCGAATAACCCGTGCCATTCTAGCGTACCCCAAAATTGTTGAGTCAACTGAGACTTGCCAGCAGACCCAGCGCAAATAAATAGGATGCTGGGCAAAACAGTAGAAACTGAGAGTTTCGAAATGGACCGTCTTGCTAGCATGGCCGCGTTCGTAAAAGCCGTTGAGTTGGGAACGTTCGCGGCCGCAGCTGCTGCGCTTGATCTATCTGGGCCGATGGTCGGCAAACACGTCCGATTTCTCGAAGAACGTCTGGGTGTACGCCTCATCAACCGGACTACGCGCCGCCAGAGCCTGACCGAATTCGGGCGCGCTTACTATGAACGCTGCCGGACGGTTCTGGCCGAAGCAGAGGCTGCGGACGCATTGGCAGCGGATCAGCTATCCCAACCCTGTGGAAAGCTACGTGTCACTATGCCCGTGCTATTCGGCCGACGGTGCGTGACTCCAATCCTACTGACGCTTGCGCAGAAATATCCCGCTCTGGAGCTTGACATATCCTTCAGTGATCGCCTCGTCGACCTCGCCGAAGATGGTTATGATCTTGCCATCCGGACCGGCGACTTGGACAACAAAGCCGGAATGATTGCGCGGCGCATCGCGCGCCAGCGCATGATCGTCTGCGCATCGCCGTCCTATGTTGAGATGAACGGCCCGCCGCAGCAGATCGAGGATCTCGGCAAGCACAATGCCATCATCTATCGTCGGTCAGGCCGCATTCGCCCGTGGATCTTCCCGAGAAAGCACGGAGCCCCGGTGGGGATTACCCCCGCTAACCGGTTGAGACTGGATGACCTCGACGCGATAGCCGATGCAGCGGTCAGCGGTATGGGCTTGGCCTGGCTTCCCTACTGGCTGATTCGCGAACGCATTCGGGCGGGCACGCTAGTCCCACTATTGGTGGATCAGCCTTCATTTCCTTACGACTGCCATGCTCTGTGGCTACAAACGCCACACCTACCACTCAAGGTACGTCTCGCAGTGGATGCATTGGCGGCCGCTTTGCCCAAGCGTATGATGTGACACGAACACGCGCCTTGAGACACTGACAGAGGCCTCAAACTGATTCAATGTCGAGGGTGGTCAGGTACTACGCTTGCTGTGTGTTAACGTTCACGTGCCGCGGCTGTGTCACTACATAGAGGACGGCATTGGCGACATCTGCGGCTTCGAGTTGCTCCATGTCGCCGAGCCGGCGCTGAGCGCTGTCGCGCACATCCTCGCAATGAGTCCGGCATTCACAGCGCCCAGCTCGATGCTGGTGACGCGGATGAGATCCTCTTCGTATCCATGGATGCCCCAATCGAAGCCTCTATCACGCGCTCTGCCGCTAGTTTGGGAGGGAGCTCGCCAGTGTCGGTCGGACTTCGTGATCTTGGGTGGGCTATCGCAACATCATAACCCCGAAGCCTTCGACGGGTTGCTGGCTGAACCAAGCGGAAGCGGCCGCGATTGCCAGACCAAGCAACCATCGTTTACGCAACCATCGCTGGACGTCCCGCCAGACCGAGCCGGAAATTGGACGCGCCGGAGGGGGAAGGGCGAAAGAGATCCTATTTTCCTTGGTGGCGGGGTCCGCTACACCGCGACACCCACTATTTGGGGAGCTCTGTTTTGATATCGACGGGCAGCGGTATCGACAGACTTGAATTGCAGGTGCGGAAGGAAGGCATGAAGAGCTGAACGCAGACCGGTAGGTCTCGTGTTACAGTGGTGGACGGGCTTCGGTCCTAATTGTCCGACTCGTCGCACAGCGTGCGACGTACGACCATTAAAAGCGTCGCACGAGACCCGGTTTGTTCTGCCGAGGAGTTTAAAAAAGCCCTTGCGGGCCAATCTCTTAAGGGTGGTGGGCGCACCAGGGCTCGAACCTGGGACCCGCTGATTAAGAGTCAGCTGCTCTACCAACTGAGCTATGCGCCCGGAACGGGCCCGGCAGACCTCGTTGCGAGGGCCGTCGTTTAGCAAAGCGCCCCCGCGATGTCCAGCAAGCTGGATGAGGTTTTCCCGTGCTTTGGCAAGGCGCCCGGGAACATGAAAAACCGCCGGATTCCGGCGGTTTTTCCGATGGTTAGGTCACCAACCGGCGGGGTCAGAGCCGACCGGAGCCGTCGCGGTCACCCCGATCGTCGCGGTCAAAGCCGCGGTCGAAGCGGTGGCGGCGCCAGCCTTCACCCCCAAAGCGGCGGTCCATGTGGGTCAGGAGGGTGAGCCGGCGCTTCTGATTGTCGTCCAGCGTCTTGTAGAGCGGATCGGCGGCGTCGGCGATCTTCTTCAGCGCGGTGGCGCTGGCTGCCATGTTGTCGGCGCGCTCGCGGAGCCGGGCAACCAGATCCGGCTTCTGCTGCGCATCCGCGTTCTTCTCCGCCTCCATCCGCGCATTGGCGCGGTCGATCCGGAGCTTGGCGAAATCGCGCACCGCGGCCTCGACCGGCGGCCACAGCTTCTCCTGGTCGGCCGTGAGCTTCAGCCCGGCGTGAACGGCGGCGATCCGGGCATCGAGGAAGGCCGCGCGGTCCTCCGGGTTCATCCGCATCTGGCCATGCATCCACGGACGATGCTGGGCGTAGGCGACGGTGGAGCCGGCGATGGCGAGCGCCGCGGCGCCAGCGAGCAGAACTTTCTTCATGCGAACCTCCTTTGAAGGTTGCCTGAAGATGAGACCGCCCTGCCCGCACCGCAACTTACAGTTTGGACAGGGAGCGTTCCCTTACCAAGATGTAATCCGCCATCCTTAAGCGTTCACAACATGCCGAGCGCACGCGGCAGCCACAGCGAGATCTCGGGAACGTAGGTGACGATGCCGAGGAAGATCAGCATGGTCAAAAGCCACGGCCACACCGCGATCGTCAGTTCCGTGATGCCCATCTTGGCGATGCCGGACGCGACATAGAGGTTGAGGCCGACAGGCGGATGGCACATGCCGACCTCCATGTTGACCACCATCAGGATGCCGAGATGCACCGGATGGATGCCGAGCTTGACCGCCACCGGAAACAGGATCGGCGCCATGATCAGCACGATCGAGGACGCCTCCATTACATTGCCGGCGAGCAGCAGCAGCAGGTTGACCACCAGCAGGAACATGATCCAGTCGACGCCCGCCCCGGTGATCCATGCCGCGATCTGCTGCGGGATGTTCTCATTCGCCATCAGGAACGAGAACAGCACCGCGTTTGTGATGATGTAGAGGATCATCGCGCTCATGTTAGCCGAGCCGAGCAGCACCCTGGGCACGTCCTTCAGCGACATATCGCGATAGACGAAGACCGCGATGACGAAGGCGTACACCGCGCTGACGGCGGCGGCCTCCGTCGGCGTGAACATGCCGGCGTAGATGCCGCCGAGCACGATCACGATCAGCAGCAATCCCCAGACGCAGCGACGGAACGCGGTGAACCGCTCCGCCCAGCTTGCGCGCGGCAGCCGCGGATAGTCATTGCGCCAGGCGCGATAGAATGTCGTCGTCCCCAATAGCGCGGCGAGCATCAAGCCGGGGATCACACCGGCGATGAACATCTGCCCGACGGACGCAGAGGAGACGCGATGGCCGGCCGGATCGAGCGCGATGCTGCCGCCGGTCGCGACGCAATAGATCACCATCACGATCGACGGCGGAATCAGGATGCCGAGCGCGCCGGAAGTCGTGATCACGCCCGCGCCGAAGCGCTTCGGAAATCCATGGCTCACCATCGCCGGCATCATGATCGAGCCGATCGCGATCACGGTCGCCGGTGACGAGCCCGACACCGCCGCAAACAGCGCGCAGGCCATGACGCCGGCGAGCCCCAGCCCGCCATACCAATGTCCGACCATCGCGGTCGCAAAAGCGATCATGCGGCGGGCGACGCCGCCATGGGTCAGGAAATTGCCGGCCAGAATGAAGAACGGGATCGCCATGATCTCGAAATTGTCGATGCCGGTGAACAGTTTCAGCGCCACCGATTCCGTCGGCACGTTGGTCATGGTGAAGATGAAGGTGAGCACGGTCAGACCGAGCGCGATCGAGATCGGCATGCCTGTCAGCATCAGGACAATCAGCAGGCCGAAGATGAAGAGGCTCGTCATCGCGTCACCTCGCCGGCACCGATCGCGGGCGCATCGACCTCGACGCCCTCGACGCGGGCATGATCGTGATGCGGAAGTTCACCGGTGCGGAAATAAGCCCAGGCAACCTGCAGGAAGCGGAAGCACATCAAATAGGAACCGAGCGGAATGCAGAGATAGACGAACCAGCTCGGTATCTCGAGATCAGGCGAGACCTGGTCGGTCTGCATCAGGCCGTAGACGAACTTTGCGCCCATGGTGCCGATCACGGCGGTGAAGAAGGCGCCGCAGAGCAGACCGAACAGCACCACGATGTTGCGCCACGGCGATCTGAGCTGGTTGACGACGACGTCGACGCCGACATGGATGCCGGTGCGCACGCCATAGGCCGCGCCGAACTTCGCCATCCACACGAACATGTAGATGCATAATTCCTGCGCCCAGGACAGGTTGATCGGGAACAGGATCGGGTAAAGCAAGGGAATGCCGATCAGATAGCGATGGCACACCGCCACGAAGATGATGAGAGTCGCGGCCGCCATCAGCGTCGCGATCAATATCTCCTCCAGCCGGTCGAGGATGCGGAGCAGTATCAATGTTCCCCCCGTCTACAGTGAATTCGTCATGGTGGGCTAAGGCGCGAAAGGCGTCTTCGCGCAGGCCGCCCGGGCATCCACAAAGACGTGGATGGCCGGGTCAAGCCCGGCCATGACGGAAGAGTACGCCCCAATCAACACGTCTCAGTTCGTCGCCCCCTTGGTCTCCTTGACGAATTCGTCGATCAAGCCCTGGCCGACGCGCTTGGCGACGTCCTTGTAGACCGGCTCCATCGCCTTGCGCATCGCCGCATCCTGCTCCGGCGTCAGCGCGATGATCTCGCTCTTGCCGGTCTTCTTGATCTCGGCGAGCGCGTCGTCGTTCTCCTTCTGCGACTGGCCGTTGCCGTAGACGGTGGCTTCCTTCATCGCCTTGTCGCACTGCTCGCGGATGTCGGGCGGCAGGCCCTCCCAGAACTTCTTGTTCACGACCACGATGTAGCCGATATAGCCGTGATTGGTGGTGGTGATGTACTTCTGCACCTCGTGCATTTTCTGGGTGTAGATGTTCGACCAGGTATTCTCCTGGCCGTCGACCACGCCGGTCTGCAGTGCCTGGTAGACCTCGGAGAACGCCATCACCTGGGGGATCGCGCCGAGGCTTCGGAACTGCGCCTCCAGCACCTTGGACGACTGGATTCGGAACTTCAGCCCCTTGTAGTCCGCCGGCTCGATCAGCTTCTTGTTGGCGCTCATCTGCTTGAAGCCGTTGTCCCAGTAAGCGAGACCGATCATGCCCTTCGGCTCGAGCAATTTCAGAAGTTTCGCGCCAAGCGGACCGTCGGTGACTTTGCGCAGCGTGGCAAGGTCGGGAAGGATGTAGGGCAGATCGAACACCTCGAACTCCTTGACCCCGATCGGGCCGAACTTGGAGTTCGACGGCGCCAGCATCTGGACCGCGCCGAGTTGCAGGGCCTCGAGCTCTTCCTTGTCTTTGTAAAGCTGCGAGTTCGGGTAGACCTCAACCTTCACCTTGCCATTGGTGTATTTCTCGGCGAGTTCCTTGAACTTCTCGGCCGCCTGCCCCTTCGGCGTGTTGGTTGCGACGACGTGACTGAACTTGATGACGATCGGATCGTCCGCCGCCGCCGGCCCGGCAAAAGCAATCCCCACGACCGATGCCGCAGCCAACATCCACTTACGCATGTTTCCTCCCGCTTCATTGCGGGGCGCGCCAATCACCCGCCCCAAGTTCTTGTATGCCACCAATACAGAGAAGCCGGCCAAATTGCCATTGCCCGTTAGCAGGGGCCGCCGTCGTCGCATGCTGCGCCGCAAAATTGCGACGTTCTGTCCGGCATGCGCTCATTGGCCATCGTGCTGTCGCGTCTTGCCCACCGTCGTCCGTCGAAAGACGGCCGTAGGATGGGTAGAGCGCAGCGAAACCCATCGCGATGAAGCAAGCCTCACGAATGATGGGTTTCGCTTCGCTCTACCCATCCTACGATTTCACCGAACCTCGCATCGGTGTCGTCCCCGCGAAGGCGGGGACCCATAACCACAGGGAGTTGTTGTGGCGCGAGCAAGCGGCTGCAGCGGAGCACATCACATCTGCCTGTGGTTATGGGTCCCGGGTCAAGCCCGGGACGACGAGAGGAGAGATCACGATTCAAATTTCAAACAGCAGAGAGGATGTGAGTCGGCATTCTCGCGGCATGTATTGCCCGAGCTTTGCGTCTCGTTTCACCCTCTCATCAATCAGAGGGCGCAGGGAAAGCCGGGTGCTGGTTGCACCCGTG
>NZ_JCAMOQ010000099.1:0-11538 GCF_059512365.1 Bradyrhizobium sp. Ses1 | reverse complement strand
AACATAGGGAGAACGTTATGCGTTCGGCTGTCCTGGTTCTGGCCATTTTGCTGGCCGAGACTGCACTATCTTTTGCACAGGGCCACATGGGCACCCCACAAGAACAACAGGCCTGCCGGCGAGATGCGCAGCGCTTTTGCAGAAAGCAATTGGACAATGATTTTGCGGTACAACAATGCTTGCAGCAGAACAGGACCAGGCTGAGCAAAAGCTGCCAAAAGGTATTTGCCAGCCACGGGATGTGATATCTTCTTGCTCGGCTGGTCGCGCGATGATGCAGCTCGCTGCGTCGCGAAGAACGACCGGGCGCCGACTCTGGAGATGCCATCGACGCGTCGAGCCTTAAGGTACGCCGCAGTTTTCCTGAAGCCAGCCAGCGGTTTTAAAAGTAAAATGAAGCGGCAAGGGCGGGAATTGTCGGAACAAGCCTTCCTTGATCGTCTTGAATCCAGTCGCATCGAAACCGGAGTACTGCGTACATGGCTCCCCGCGCCAACTGGAAAGGCTTCCTGCGTCTGTCACTCGTGACTTGTCCGGTGGCGCTGTACCCGGCCACATCCGAGAGCGAGAAGATCTCGTTCAACCAGCTCAATCGAAAGACCGGCCACCGCATCAGGTATCTGAAGGTCGACGCCGACACCGGCGAGGAGGTCGCCAACGAGGACATCGTCAAGGGCTACATGCTCGACAAAGAAACCTTCATCGAGGTGTCGAAGGAAGAGCTCGAGGAGGTGGCGCTCGAATCCACCCGGACCATAGACATCGACGAGTTCGTCGATCGTGAAGAAATCGACCCGCGCTACTTGATCCGCCCTTACTATCTCCGGCCGGATGGCAAGGTCGGCCACGACGCCTTTGCGGTAATCCGCGAGACCATCCGCGAGATGAACAAGGTTGCGATTGGGCGGGTGGTGCTGACGAACCGCGAGCACATCATCGCGCTCGAGCCGCTGGACAGGGGCCTGGTCGGGACGTTGCTGCGATATCCGTACGAAGTCCGCTCCGAAGATGAGTATTTCGACGAGATCCAGGACGTCAAAGTCACGAAAGACATGCTTGATCTGGCCAGGCACATCGTGAACCAGAAGAGCGGCCGTTTCGAGCCAGACAAGTTCGAGGACCAGTACGAGACGGCCTTGATCGATCTCATCAACCAGAAGCGAGCCGGCAAGCCGATCACCCCCAAGGAGCGACCGCGCGGAGAGAACGTTGTCGATCTGATGGAGGCGTTGCGGCGCAGCGTCGGCAAAGAAGCGGAGCCGGCGAGGGCTGCCAAGCCGGCCAAGAAGGCGCGGAAGGCGACGGCCGGACAGAAGGAAATGCTGATGCCGATCCAAGGCAAGAAACAGGCGAAGGAGACGACCGCGAAGAAGCCAACGAGCAGGCAACAGCGAAAGTTGGCCTGACTCGGAAATGATCTCCTGGCACGAGGGCGTGAGCGTTTTCGGCCAATCACATCGAGAAGAGAGACGCTAGGCCAAGAATGTTCGCGCTCACTTTCCTGGGGACGTCGGCAAGCGTCCCGTCGGCCGGACGCAACCACCCGGCACTTCTCGTCGAGGCGGGAAATCATCGCATCCTGGTCGATTGCGGAGAGGGGACACAGCGCCAGCTGCTGCGCGGCGGCGCCGGCTTTCGAAGGCTCGACCGGCTCCTGTTGACCCACGGCCATTTCGACCACGTGCTCGGCATTCCTGGTCTCTTTTCGACCCTGCGATTGCGGCAGAGCACCGAAGCCATAACGATCCACGGTGGTCCCGGCACACTCGAAGTCGTCGTCCGTATGCTCGCGGGCCTGTGGGGTGAGGGAAGGGCGCCTATTCCGCTGCAGCTCGTTCCGTTGACGGCGGGCCAGGTCATCGACGCCGGCGAGTTTGCGATCGACTCCTTTCCGGTACGCCACCGCGACACCGATAGCTTCGGATTTTCCTTTGAAAGCTCGGCCCGCCGTCATCTTCGGCCGGACCGCCTCGCCGCGCTCGGCGTGCCGGACGGCCCGGTGCGGAAGGAGCTAGCGGAGGGAAGGCCGGTGACGCTGATGGACGGTAGGACGATTGATCCCGAAGACGTCCTCGGGCCGCCGGAGGGGCAGAAGAAGGTCGTCATCGTGGGGGATGCCGAAACCACTGTTGGCTTGGCCGAGCACGTTCGCGGCGCCGACGTACTCGTGATCGAGGCCACTTTTCTGGATCGCGATGCGGCCATCGCGCGGGACTACGGACATCTCACTGCGGCGGAGGCGGCCTCCCTCGCAGCCAAGAACGACGTCAGGCTGCTCGTCTTGACCCACATTTCTGGCCGCTACACCGATGAGGAAATTCTGGCTGAGGCGACAATGACGTTCCCGAACAGCCGGGTTGCGACGGATTTCGACCACGTCGTGATCTAACCGGGCGCGCAGGAGAGCACGCGGATGGCGCGGACGCTGAAGACGTACCAAACCTCGCTGGGCTTCTTCGACTTGGCGGTCGCGGCGCCGTCGATGAAGGCGGCTCTGGAGGCCTGGGGCGCCGACAGCAATCTCTTCCACCAGGGCGCGGCGAAGCAGAGCGAGGATCCCGACGTCATCGCCGCGACCATGGCGGCGCCGGGCGTCGTTCTGAAGCGCCCTGTCGGCTCCAGCGGAGCATTCAAGGAGCACGCGGAACTGCCGACCGATCTCGCTCGCGACGGCAGGTCGAAGAAGTCAGGCCGCAGGTCGCCGAACCGAAAGCCGCAGAAGCATCCAAACCGAACCGAAGACGAGGCTGCCGACCGGAAAGCCGCACTCGCTTTCGAGAGGGAGCAGAAGCGCCGCGAGCGCGAACGCGCAAAGGAAGAGGCTGCCCGGCGGAAGGAGCGCGAGCGACGGCAGCAGGCCGTCGACAACGCGCAAAACGCCTTAGATGCAGCCCGGCGGAAGCACGAACAGAGCGCCGCTGACCTTCAGGCTGAGCTCGAGCTTATCGAGGAAAAGGCGCAGGCTGAGGAAGCGCGTTGGGAGAAGGAGAGGGCTCACCTAGAGACCGCGTTGCGGCGAGCGCGCGCGTAGGTGTTGCGGTCCTCCGGCTACCAGACGAGTAGCGACTGGACGGATCGCCCCGCTCTTACCGTCTTGTGCCGTAGTGGCATAGTTTGGAATTGGGCAATGGCCTAATATGACGTCTGTGCACTTGTGGACACACGCGAGGCTTAAGCAGTAGTACACTCTTAGCCGTCACCGCGCGGTCTTGTGGCATTTATCGGTGATGAGAACGCCGGTTGCGCTCCCGCCCTCCCCGAACCGAGGAGCCGCCATGCAGCAGCGCCGCCGTTTCAAACAAACCACATCCCTGGATCAGCGGTTGATCGACGAAGCTCAGCGCTTGCGAAAAGAGGCGCGAGGCACTCCGCACAGCGTCAAGCGCGAACGGCTTATCCGAAGAGCTCGTCAGGCGTAAACGAGTGGCTCCGGTCGCCCGGACTGAGGGCACCCACATAACCCATCCACTCAGCTGTTACACCTACGCGATCCGCGGACGACAACTACATCCGGACGTTGAGATTATCTGCGATGACGACGAGGCAGCCAAACGTCATGCGAAGCAGTTAGTGGGTGGACGCATAGAGCTATGGAAGGAGGCGCGCGTGATCACAACCATCCAGCCGGAGGAATGAGGCCGCCTCGTTGGCAGCCTCTTAGGCGTTGAACTAAGTTCACGTGGGAAAGTCCTATAATCCCGCGTTAGGAACGCTACACCGCAAGGCATGTTTTAGAAATGACCGTTGTGGTCGAGCTACCCATTCTTTGGAGCCTCAGATGAGTAACCGTAAACGAGCGATAGCGTCAAAACGCGCCCGCGACCCTAGAAAAGCGGTACCGGCCCGACGGAACAAGCAGGCTGTTGTTAGAAGCCCGAAAGACAACCCTCTGCGCTCTGTTGCCGTAGGCTCGACTGAATCGCGCAAGCGTCATGACGAGTCAAAGCAAAAGAATCCCATCGTTGAGAATCAGATGGCTGCCTCACAAGATGGCTTCCGTCAGACGATGAGGGACAACAATACAAAGGGATTTGATCTTTCTTTAGTGACGGCAAGCCTGCAGGCTTATCAAGCGAATTTTCTGGAAATGGCACAAGCCGACATGCAACTTGCTTTTGAATTCGGTCAGAGACTTGTGACGATCAGGTCGCCATTCGAATTTTTCGCCGTCATTGTAGAATTTACAAGCAGGCGCATCGACACCTTCCGGAAGTATTCGAAGCAGATGGCTGCGTATCCGTTCTTGGGGCACGCGACCCCTTAGTGGTCGCCGCGCGCTGGCCAAGGTCGCGGTTGCTCCACCCATTCGAAGTAACCCGCCAGCGCGGACCATCTAAGGATTGACCCGATGTCCACAACTGAAACCGTCCTGCTGATAGTCTTGGCCGGGCTTATCGTTCTAATCCTCGGCAAGATTGCGTTTCAGGTGGCAGCGGAGCGAAAGAACCCGCCGATCGGCGCCTTCATCGAGTGCGACGGAGTGCGCCTTCATTATGTCGAACGCGGCGATGCCGCCGCGCCTTGCGTGGTCCTGTTCCACGGGAATGGCACCATGATTCAGGATCTCGTCCTAAGCGGTCTGGTCGACCGCCTAGCCCCCGGCTACCGCGTCGTTTGCTTCGACCGGCCAGGGTTTGGCTACAGCCACCGTCCCCGCATGCGCATCTGGACAGCCACAACGCAAGCTACCTTGTTCGCAAAGGCTCTTGACCAGCTTGGCGTGCGCAATCCCGTCGTGCTGGGCCATTCCTGGGGAACGCTGGTGGCGATCGCGCTGGCGCTGCGAAGCGACTATGCCGTAAGTGGGCTCGTGCTCGCGTCCGGCTACTACTTTCCGACCTTTCGGATGGACTTTTGGCTCATGTCAGGTCCGGCACTGCCACTGCTCGGCGATCTGATGCGCTACACCATCTCGCCGATCACATCGTGGGCCCTTATGCCGAAGCTTATTCGCACGCTGTTCGCGCCGCGTGCCGTTCCGCCGGAATTCAAGAACGAATTTCCGATCTCACTGTCTCTCCGGCCCAAGCAACTGAGGGCGGCAGCCGAAGAGAGCGCGTTTCTTCTTCCAGCCGCCGCACAGTTGCCGCTTCAATATCAGGGCATCCGATGTCCCGTCAGGATCGTGCATGGAAAGGATGACCGGCTCATCGAGCCCGACCAATCGCGCCGCCTGCACCAGGCGTTACCCCATTCCGAGCTAGATCTGGTCGAGAATGCCGGTCATATGGTGACGTATGCAGACACGCCAAGGATCGCGGATGCCGTGGCGGCGCTGGCGCTCACCGCACCGACGAGGCCGGAACTTGGAGGCGAGGCCTCGGCGTAAATAATCCGGATGTTGACGGAAGGTGTCAGCCCGTCTCGCTGGCACCTGCGGATTGGCATCTCTGCAGCATTGAATGTGTACGCACCACTATCAAGGCAGCCGAACGCTCGGTCTTGCCTTTCCACCAACACTGCTTGCCGCTGCAGACGAGGTGATCGCGTAGGCTTCTTGTTGCAATGCGTGAGTCCGGAAGTGGCCCATCCCCAACATCTTGTGAGGTCTGATTTAGTGCCTCCTCTTAGGGCTACAGCAGACATCCGCACCGACTGAGCTATAGATGAGTGGATGGATGCCCCAGTCGGTTCAAATCCCGAAATCCAGTTGCGGCTTCGCGTCGTCCCCGCCTTGCAGGGAAGACAGCGAGACCCCCAGGAGGCGCACCGCTTTCGGAAGGGGCATGTTGTCCTTCAGCAGGCTAGTGGCGAGTTCTGCAAGATCGTTGCGGTTCGCGACCGCCGAAGAGACGGACCGGCTGCGCGTGATGATCTCGAAGTCGGCGAACTTCACTTTGAGCGTCACCGTTCGCCCGCGGGTGCCCGTCGACTCGCAGTGCCGCCAAATCTTGTTGATCAGCGGGTCGAGCTCTGCCGCCATGGTGTCGAAGTCGGTTAGATCGATCGCGAACGTGTTTTCCGCGCCGACAGACTTTCGGATCCGGTTGGCTCGAACGGGCCGTTCGTCGACGCCGCGCGAGATCCAGTAGTAGTAGGCGCCCGCCTTACCGAAATTGGCGTTCATGAATTCGAGCGTCTGATTGCGCATGTCAAGGCCGGTAAAGATGCCAAGCCTGTCCATCTTTGCGCGTGTCGCCGGACCGATGCATGGAATTTCTCGACGGGGAGCTGTTCCACGAAGGCAGGTCCCATCTTCGGCGTGATGACGAACTGGCCGTTCGGCTTGCGGTGGTCGGAGGCGAGCTTCGCCAGGAATTTATTGTAGGAGATGCCGGCGGAGGCGGTTAGGCCGGTCTCATTCAAAATCTTTGCCCTGATCGCGGTTGCGATCTCCGTCGCGAGGGGAATGTTTAGTAAGTTCTCGGTGACGTCCAGATAGGCCTCGTCCAGCGATAGTGGTTCGATGAGCGCGGTGTGCTCGGCGAATAGCGTGCGGATATGTCTTGAGATTTCCTTGTAGACGTCGAAGCGCGGTTTGACGAAGATCAGGTCCGGACACAGCCGCCGCGCCGTCACCGATGGCATCGCTGATCGGACGCCAAATTTGCGGGCGTCATAGCTGGCAGCGGCGACGACACCGCGCTCCTTGGACCCGCCGACGGCGACCGGCTTGCCGCGCAAGTCGGAATTGTCCCGCTGTTCAACCGAAGCATAGAACGCATCCATGTCGATGTGGATGATCTTACGTTGTCGCGGTTCGACGCTATTCTGATGCTGATGCGCAGATGCCATGTGGCAATCATACAGGAAGCCGTTGCCAAGGTCGCTTCCCCTGCCAGCAGTGGAAAACGGGGACAAGGCTCGGATGTGCTGGTTGCTCAGGATCGCCGGGCGATGCTGGCAGTTGAAGCGAAGTCTCTAGGTGGAGGACATATACGGCGCTGCACCTCCTCGACGATTGCTCTGTTCATCTCGGATGATTGCGATGCAGAAATTCGATGAGCGAATGATGGCCAACCTGGAAGTGGTTCTGAACCACGCTTGCCGCGGCCTGCCCAACAGCGGTGGCTCTCATGAGCACCGCAAGTTCATCGCCAAGAAGCTGATGCGGGCTGCGCAGCAAGGGAAGAGGACGCTGGGCTCGCTCGAAGTCGTAGCGCGCCAAGCGCTGCAGAGACTCTCGCGAGGGAGGACCGCTTGAAAGGCTCGCACCATAGCAGCAGCTGTTGCCGACATGTCACCAAGCCGACGGCGCGCCGGTCTATGGTCGCGCCAAAAGGGGGGATAGGCATGTACGACGTGTACTTGAACGGCCGGAACGATCTCCTGGTTATTCCACGGGGGCACGCCGTTCCTTTGCATTTGAGCGGCAACTGGCGGAAGAAGAAACGCGCAGTGCGGTCGGTGAGCGAGAAAATCCGTCACGACGTGCAGCACCGCGGCTACCATCGCCGGAGCCTTGTTGGCGATCGGTCGAATGCGCGAAAAGCGCCATCCCCGGTTTTCTAGTCTAGGGCGGGCACTCCGGGCAGGTATCTCCGATCGAATCGAGCGCTTCAACGATGGCGGCAGCCGCAGCCTGGTAGGAAACGCCGGCCGGCGGATTCTTACGAGCGATGTCGAAAGCCCGTTCTCTGGCGTGCGGATCGGCGCGGTCCTGCATCCATCCGTGCTCTTCGCATTCGCGGATGGCGCCGGCTTCCAGCAATACAGAGATCGCCCATCCTCGCAGCGTCCGGATCGGCGTGCGCCGTTCCCTTGTCATCAGCATGTGAAGGCTCCTGGTGCGCCAAACGAATCCGCGAGCTCAACTTGCGTTCCGGCGAGGTAGCACAGGGCAGGGATTCGCAAATGCGGGAGCAGTCCCCTTTTCCACCGCGATGGGCACCCATGGTGCTCAAGGATGCCGCGGGCTACGGTGCCAACCCCGCTTTCTTCCGTAGCTCATCGATCAGCTCGGAGGCTTCCGCCTTGGTCAGCTCGTTCTCCGTCGGGTCGGGCTCTGTGCCTGCTCCGCAAGAGTCCTGAGGTACGACGCTTGCGCGCCGGTCATTGGATCATGTCCCGAAACTCGCTCATTCGGGTCCTTTTCGGTGTTGTCGGCCATGATGAACCTCCAAAAATCTCGCTCCGGTCCCAACTTGTAACTTGAAAGAATGTTCCCGTTTCGTTCTAATGATGAGCTCCACGCAAGAGGGGCCTCCATGCCGGATCTCGAGTTCGTCCGTCGGCAAATCGAATACATGCGCGTCCAGGTCGGGCGTCAGCGAAACGACATTTTGAAGCTACAACGGGCAGGGATCTGTACCGCGTCTGCCGAAATCCTCCTGCAGCGGATGCGCGCGAAGATCGAAGGGCTTTGCGCCGAGCGCGACAGGCTCAGGAAGGGGTTGCCAGGGCCGACCGCCGGCAAGGTGTTAGGAGGCCGGAAGTGGTGAACTACTTCTCTGACAGTCCGGAGCAACCTCCCTTCTTCAAGGCCCTTGCGGAGGTGCGTCAGTTGGCGACGCGGGAAGGGTGGTGCTTTCACCACGTCCAGGCAATCATTGTTGCTATCGACCAATATGCCGAAGCGGCCACAGGCAATCGGTTGTTCTTTTTGAACCGGCCGCATTCAATCGGTGGCGACCGGACGCGCGGAGACGATGTTCCCTAAAGGCGCCGGCTACGACAGCATGAATTCAGTGAGCGAACTGCTTCGGCAGGACCATCACGATGTTGACCTCGCGCTTCAAGATCTTAGAAGCCGTGATCTGGATGTGAAGTGAGAAGTTGTCCTCCACCTCAGCCGCGATCTCCTCATCCTTCGCGTAGACGAATAGGATGTCGCCGTCGAGCTCATCGAAGTGAATGCCCGCGAACAGCCGGTCAAACGTCTTCGCGCCTACGATCAGCGCCATGCGGGCTTGTATTGCCTGGTCTTGGACTTCTGTCAGGTTCATGCACTGAAGATAGAGTCCATCGGGTCGATTACAAGGACGAGTGAGCGCGGTGCGCTAAAGGCTCGCGCGGTTCGCCTGATCGCTTTAGCGGTCTGGCGAGCGCTCTCGATCCTGATCACACGGTTGGTGACAATCGGCAACAATGTCTTCGGGGGTGATTTGCGGGGCGAGGGCGATGCGGGGTGGCCGATTTCCTCGTGGCACACGGCTAGGGGGCGATCCAGAATCCGACTCCGATAACCGTCAGCGCTACGACGATGATTAGGATGTCGGTTGTTAACCAGTCCGGTATTCGCTTCGCAGGTTCAGCCATGGCTTGACCCTCCGCTACCGGCATTCTCCGACATGCCCAAGCGAGGCGATGTGAGCTGCCTCACGAAGGGTGGGAAAAAGTGGCAATTAGCTTTGAAGCATAGGGAGCGGAGCGGCTGCTTTCCCGCCACTCAAAAGTCGGGCTTCAGACGGAAGCGTGCGCGTTGTCAGCACGACGCCGCCAGTCCCTATAATGCTGCCAACCAAGACAACCGATAAGCAGGTCGGCTCGCGCTGAAGATCTTTGGTTCTCTCGTCTCCGTCGGGTCGCTCGCGCTGCCCTCGATGGGTTCAAAATTGCGCCGCCGGGCTAGAAATATAGCGTCCCGGCGGCGTTCATCTCACTGGTGCCCTGAAATCCCAGTACCGTCATCCTAACAAGGCGCTATTGGGGTTTGTGTATGAAATGGCACACACTCGATGGCCAAAAGGAAGCAGCCCGGCCCAGGGGACAAATCCGGACCGAGCTGCCTGGGGCGCTACGCACGTGGATCCTGCGTGCGACCATTCAACGTTTCCACAAATGGACTGTTCCGCGTGGCCTCGCTTGCCGTGCCGACGGGCAAGAAGAACTTCGTTCTCGGACGAAGAGACTACGGGGCCCAGAGCCGGAGAAAACCAGCTCGCCCCGGGCATGGACCGAGCTGTCAGGGGGCAGGGTGCAGGCGGCTTTTTCTTGCCCTCAACCGTCGGGCCGCACTAAATTACCGCCATTGGTTCAAAAATGGAGTGCCGGCGTGGCAACGGGTATTGTGAAGTGGTTCAATGCAACCAAAGGTTATGGATTTATTCAACCTGACAAGGGCGGCAAGGATGTCTTCGTCCACATCTCGGCCGTTGAAAAAGCGGGGCTGAGCGGTCTCAATGAGGGGACCAAGGTCAGCTACGAAGAGATGACCAACAGGGGCAAGACGTCCGCTGAAAATCTAAGAGTCGGATGAATTCAAAACCGCCAGTTCACGCTGGCGGGCTCCTTTCAGAGTGTGTTGGCGAACCTCAGCCGGCGCTAGTTGCAGGGCGCGTTTATCCACGCGCCATCGTATCGCCTGTATCCACACCCAGGCGGACCGGGAAGCCGCCCAGAAGGGCATTAGCGCG
This sequence comes from Bradyrhizobium sp. Ses1, assembly GCF_059512365.1. NCBI lineage: Bacteria > Pseudomonadati > Pseudomonadota > Alphaproteobacteria > Hyphomicrobiales > Nitrobacteraceae > Bradyrhizobium > Bradyrhizobium sp. Ses1. Next base: position 1,243 of record NZ_JCAMOQ010000099.1, on the reverse strand, counting down.
CGGACCGCGCGGAGGCGGAAGCTTGGTCGTTGCGCATGGAAGGCTACGGCGGGACCAGCCATCCCTGACGCCCGTCGGCTCCTAGCTGTTGGCTTGCGCTCGGCTGCGCCAGCGCTCATGACCCAGCAACGAGATTCACGATTAAGGCGATCGTCAGCAATGCCGCCAACGCAATTAGACCGACCGAGATAGGAAGGTCGTCCGCGGAGTTCATCGGGTTTCTTGTCCTTGTGGAGCTCGGGGCGGAGGTGGCGGTAGAACCCGCTCGGTGAAGTGCGTGGGTTACCTCGATTTGGCATGTTTGTGAGGAATTAGATGTGGCCCGGATCGCATTTCCGAATGCGAAGTTGAGCTTCCCACAGGCCGCGCCGGTTCCCTGGCAGGCTTGTGAAGCGTCGCGGAGAACGACCAGGCGCCCACCGTCCGGCAATGCAATCGGCACATCGAATGAGCGACCCCAGCCGTTCTCTGGTCGAAGCTATTTCGCAGGCACCATGAGTGGCTTACCCTTATCGACTATATGGACCGTTAGCATTTTGAGTGCTTTGTCGCCGCCCACCTTGAAGCCGCCATGTGGGACGTCGCGCACATTGATGACAGCTGCCCCGGCGGGGAATTGTCTCTCGCTCCCATCCGGCAACAGCAGTGTTGCGCCCTCTAGCACATAGACGGCCTCCTCGCCATTATGGGAGTGTCGGGCGAGGCTGTTACCTGGGGGCACCTCCACGACGGCAACAATCACTTCCATGTCGGTGCCGGTTAGGTCTGCTTTCTTTAGTTCGGTTCGGTTGGTCTGAGCGGTGGCCGCAGTAGTGAGAGCGAGAGAAAAAAGCATTGCCAATCGAAGCATGATTATCTCCCCGAAATGCCTTTGTTGTAATGGATGACCTCCGACCAGTTCGGCCGGGGATCAACCCACCCCACGGAGCCGCAATGGCTGCATTTCAGGTGGGCGCAGATATCGTACCAATCCCAATCCGGAAGTCTATCAAGCGCCACTTCGGCAGAGTGCCAGCAGCGGGGGCGGCGCAGGGTCATCGGCGCCGACATACGCGCCCATGTCACCAGCAGGTCATTCTAGAGGCGGTGCCGGCGATGTAGCGGGCGTAATCATCGTGTGATTGCGATTGTCGGTGTAGTCAGACTAATTTGAGGCCGGGACAGTGGTATCCGTCCGGTGAAGGCCGCCTTGCCGAATGAGGCGTGTTGTTGAGAACTGTCCTTATGGACAGTGATAGGCGCA
>NZ_JCAMOQ010000098.1:0-11661 GCF_059512365.1 Bradyrhizobium sp. Ses1 | reverse complement strand
AAAGGTGGACTTCTCTTGCTTCGGGGATCATCCATATCTTGAATCACGACTCACGATCCAAGAAAAGTGGGTACTAGATCGACGTAGCTCTCGTTGCCGAGGCGCACCTTTCGTTAATGAAGTAATCCGGCCGTACTCCCGCCCTGCCAGCAAGAATGCTGGCAGGGCACCGAAGACAAGGAGCACGTGATGTCACAGAAGTTCGACGGTTCACCCGGTCAGCGGTTCGGACTGCCGGCGAGTGCGGTGTGGCTTGCACCGCTCTCGGGTCGCGACGGCTTTGCAACTCTCGAGGGCTTGGCTGTCCCGCGATAGACGGTGAGTGCCGCGATGATGCCCAGCACGGCTGCGAGCATCAGCCAGAAGCCGGGTGAAGCCTTGTCATCGGTCCGATCGATCAGCCAAGTCGAGGCGAGTGGCGTAAAAGTGCCAAACAAGGCGGCCGCGAGCGCGAACGCCAGCGAGAAGCAGGTTGTGCGCACATGCTTCGGCACGATCTCGACAAGAGCGGCTAGCATAGTGCCGCTATAGATACCGAAGTAGAACGAGAACATCATAGCCACAACCAGCATCTTGCCGAAAGTGGGCGCGCTTACCAACCAGTGCAAGCCGGATAGGCGGTCACCAACGCAAGGCCGGCGATGGCGAGCAGAACTGGCTTGCGGCCGATTCGGTCAGATACCGCCCCGCCAATGGGATTCCAGATGAAGTTAGTCACGGCGACCATAAGCGTCACCAAGAGCGCGTCCTGGGAGGACAGCTTCAACACGTTCTTGCCGAATGTCGGCGTGTAAACGGTGACGAAATAGAAGGTCGTTGTGGTCAGGATCGCGATCACCATGCCGAGGATGACGATGCGCCAGTTCGCGAGTGCCGAGGCAAAGACCTCGCGGGCAGTGGGATGCTTCTTCATCGCCAGAAATTTCGGCGTTTCCTCCAGCGTCCGGCGCAGGAAGAAGATAAGCGGAATGATTAGGCAGCCAAGAAAGAACGGGATGCGCCAGCCCCAGGCGGCGACTGTTTCGGCCGGCATCGATTCGTTCAGCACGTAGCCCACGATCGCTGCGACAAAGATCGCGACCTGCTGGCTGGAGGACTGGAACGAGGTGTAGAAGCCGCGCTTGCCCGGGGTTGCGATCTCCGACAGGTAGACCGAAACGCCGCCGACTTCGACGCCGGCGGAAAAGCCCTGCAGCAACCTTCCGAGCAGCACGATGATGGGGGCGGCAACGCCGATTGTCGCGTAACCAGGACAGAAGGCAATGATCACGGTGCCGACCGCCATGATTGAGAGTGTGACGATCAGGCCTTGCCGACGGCCGATTTTGTCGATATAGGCCCCGAGCACGATCGCGCCGACGGGACGCATCAGGGCGCCGAGCCAGAACACGCCGAAGGTGTTGAGCAGCGAAGCGGTTTCGCTCTCGGACGGAAAGAACGCCTTGCCAATGGCGCTGGCGTAAAAGCCGAACAGAAAAAAGTCGTACTGCTCAAGGAAGTTGCCGCTCGTCGCACGCAAAATCCCGCCGATGCGCGATTTGACCGTTGGTGCGTGCGGGATAAATGTTTGTGACACTGTGAGTTTCCTCCCCGTCTGAGATGGCCGGTTGCGGAAAACCCTCACGCTAGCCTCGCTGTGATTTCGGGCAGGGAATCTGCCGTCATAGACAGCTCCGACCAACCCGTAAGCGCCCTATCTTTTCGGCATATTTTCGGCGACCCGCACGGTTGCACAGATTTTCAGGATTTGTTGTTCAGCGAGAAGCCAATCGCAGATTAAGCGGAACTGTGTTCGATCTTCGGCGACAGCGCCCATCCACCGTCAGCGAATTGTTCAGGGCAGCACCGGCAAAGGAGAACAACCAAGAATCGAAACACAATATGCGCGGCACGTTCCGGGTCAGGAACAACCGCCGACTGCCGAAATCGCGACGGTCATCGAAGTGTGCAGCACACCAGCTTTTCGGGTGCTGTTACTATGTCATCCGTTGTCCTCAGAGAAGCGCGAGATGAGGTAAGGTGAGTTCACCTTTGCCTTCGGCAACAGAGGTGTGTAATTTTTCCGCGGCGGCAGTCAGAACCGGCACGGCTATCGCGGTTTCGCCTGCTAACCGCACGGCGCAATCAATATCCTTTGCGGCATTGGTAATGGATATAGCCAAAACATCCGGTCGTTCGCCCAACATAAAGGCTGCGAAGTTTTGGAATATTCCGCTGTTGGTCGCGCCGCGACTGACCAACGAGCGCAAGGTTGCAAGATCAACGCCAAGGCCATCGGCAAACCGGCAAGTTTCGGCAGCTACCGCCGCTATGCCCATCGTCATGCCGTTATAGACCAGCTTGAGCTTATGGCCTTGCCCAACATCGCCGACATGGACGATGCCATCGCAAAACGCAGCAAGAATACCGGCAGCGATACGGAAATTTTTCTCATCCGATCCAACAACGGCGTTTAGACGTCCTTGCTCTGCATGTTCAGGGCTTCGCGTTACGGGGGCATCCATAAAGGCTAAGCCATGCTTTTGGGCCTGTTCGGCCAAACCGAGCGTTGAAGCAGGATAAGACGTTGTGCAGTCAAGTATCAGACCCTGTCGGGGTAAATGCGCGAACAATCCGTGTTGCCCAAGACAGACTGCCTCAACCTCGCGGCTTGAAGGCAAGGACAAAACGACGACATTTACATGCCTGGCCAATTCAGCAATGGAAGCATGTTCACAAGCGCCCATGCCGATTAAACGTTCCGCACCCCTACGGTTCTTGTTGGCTTTGATATGCAATTCGGCGCCATGACGCAAAAGACTGATCCCTATGCCGGTTCCCATGCGTCCTGCGCCGATCAGGCCGATCCTTTGTCGCGCTGGCATAGGCGTTGCGGTTGATAATGGATTTTCAGTCATGCTCTCGCTCACTATGCATTTGGAAAAAAGCCGGTTTCTTGCAGAATGCGCAGCAGCTTATGATGGTTATCAATGAGGTAATCCGGCTGCGCCGCGTGCAAACGCGACTCGGACACAAACCCGCCGGTAATGGCAACGCTGATCAAGCCAAGATTGCGTGCAATATCCGTTTCGACCGGCATGTCCCCGATGATGACGGTTGACCCAGGGTTCAGATTGTGTGTTTGCATGTACAATTGAAGCCGTTCGCCTTTGCTCATGCTTTTGTATTGAGTAGCCCGGCTTTCAAAGGCCAGAACCTCATTGACGCAATCGTCGATTCCAAGCCTTCGCAACTGGATGCGAAGGGGTTCGACTATATGGTTGCTGAGAATGATGGTTGAAACGGCCTGTTGACGCGCTGTTTCCAAAATGCGGCGGGCGCCGTCGCGCAGATCGGCTTTGCTCGCCAGCGGCTCGTAGGTGTCGTGAAAAATAGCGCTGCCATCGCTATCCACTGTTTCGACTTCGCGTTCCGACATTCCGAGATTGCGGTAAAGGACGGAAAGTGGAACGTCGCACTGGTCCCGAAAAGTTTGCATGTCGATGGCAGCGCGGCCGAAGCGGCTCAGAATGGCGTTCGTCGTTTGCAGCAAGGCATCGGCATCGTCGAGCAGAGTGCCGTTCCAATCGAATACAAGAGCCGGCTTCATCGTGACCTCAGGCAGCGGATACTTTTGTGAAGGCGAGATCGGCGACCAATCTATTCAAGTTTTCGTTCGCGCGTTTTTGCCCCGCAGGAGTTGGCATCTCGAACGTAAACGGAGATAGATCGATTCCATCATGCCCCTGCGGCAGCAAGGATACGAGAGAAAGAAAGGGCAGATAAGTGACGCTGGCAGCATTGATGGACAAAGCAATGTGCCTTTCGATGACCGTGAGCGTTTGCGACTCGATTTTATGGAAACACAGACTTTTCTGTCGCGGTTCGGGTGGCAATGTTTTCCAGACTTTCCAGAACGCCAACTCATCAATCGTGTCGATACCCATGCCGTAGTAATTTGGCGCTACGATGGGCGGAGAACCGATTGCCCAATGCACAGCCTTGGCCCCGGCGGCAAGGAGCATTTCCGTCACTGCCCGGCTTGTATCGCCGCGAATGAGCGCCTCATCGGCTATAATTATGGTTCGGCCTGTAATATCTTTGCTTGCGACCCGGTACTTTTGCGCGATAAGCGATTTGCGTGCGCCAGCGATGCCTATAAGCGTGCGCTCCGAGCAGCATGTTGCGATCACTTCGTGCCTTTGAACGAGGGCACCTTGTTGTTCGGCCAGAGATGCGAATAGACCATCGGCATACGGCTTTCCCGTACTCGGCATGGAAGAAACGATGATGGGGGCGGAGCCCGTTTCGACCACTAAAGTCGGCGAGATAATTCGACCCAGGGTAACGCCTATATTGTGACGGGTGCTCAGATGAGAGTGGCCTCGTATCGACGTTTTCGTATTTCCTAGATAGAGCGTCTCATAGGCGCAAAGCTTTGGGCTGTGTCGAGCACGGCCAACAAAGCGAGTGATGCAATCTCCCGTTTGTCCGTCCACATACTTGATGTGACTCGGCAATATCTCGTCCGCTTGGCCTTGTAGTCCGGAGAAAGCGCAATTTTCGGAGGCAAAAAGTACAAAACCGTCTTTGGTTTTCATGAATTCCAAAGGCCGCAAACCACTACGATTGCGGAACGCAGTTAGATTACCTTGACCATCCAATAAAAGTGCGCTGACTGCCCCATCAATACGGACATCAATGTCATGAAAGACTTTCTCGTAATCAACCGGCAGAGCGTGCTGCCAATAGTCTTTTTGACAAATGCGCTCAATAAGCTTGAGCAGAAGCTCTGCATCCGTTCTGCTGCCAAACCGATAGCCTTGGGCAAGCAGTTCTTCCTTAAGTTCATCAGCGTTGGCCAAAGCGCCGTTCAAACAAACGGTCAAGTGGCGATGGCCGGCTTTATGGTTGTCAAGGGGCTGGACGTCGCCGTCACTGTTCTCCCGGGAAGATGGAGTACGAATATGTGCAATCGCTACATGTGGCCTGAAATTCGCACCCAGTTCATCATAATCGATCGTTGCGAAGTCGCGTGGTGGCCGACATGACTTTGTATATTGAAAACCTTTTGCATGCATGAACGCGGCAACGCCGAACCCCGCCTGTCCACGATTTTCAAGCTTCGGAACCATGTGCTTGAGCCGATCGTAAACCGTCTTTTGTGAACGGCTCGAAGGCAACAGAAAAGCGCCTGCAATACCGGACATGCTTCTCTCCTAAGGACAACGTGCGTTATCGTCGTCGTTTGACGCTGCGTGTTGTTGTGTTCAACCGTGTCCGGTTGAAGACATCCATGTCTGGAGCCAGACACCAAGGCGGAAGGAATCCGCCGGCTCGGCGCGAAGCACATGGTCTTGCCCTTTATCAAGCAAGGCTCGTACCAGGGTCGGGACGCCTGAGCTGCGCCAGATCGGCTACGCGCTTCAGAAGTACGGATTGTGACCAAGCCACTCTGATCCGCACTGCGGGTCTCGCGAGACGCTGTCTCAGTCGCGGTAGGTTTGCACGCAAATAGCCGCTACAAATTAGCTTCGTAGGCCCTCGAAGATCAGCATTATCAGCTATTACCCCACTTAGGAGTCGCAGTCATGGCTTACAAACTATGACTGGCGCGCTGCGCGGAGTGCGTGCGAGTCCGAATGCCGCGAACAGGGGCAAGAGCGATATGCGTCGAACGACGTCACCGTGGTGAGTACTCCGGACCATCAGTATGGACGCTACGAGGATCTCAGCACGTATCCCGGCGAGTTTCTGAAGGAGGAGAACTGTCCCGCTACGCCGGTGTTACGATCGTCGGGCAGGGGAGGGGCCGCGGCACCCGCGGGGAGGGCGCCTAGGCTGCTCTGCGGGTGGTTTTCTAAGCGGCTCGGCTCGGCGGGCAAGGCTCCTTGGTCGCCCTTCCTCCGGGAAAGTTGTAAAGGTCTGGAAACAGCGAAGTTGTTCGAGGAGCGTCGATTTGCGTGCGGCGACTGGCCCAACGATGTAGTAGCGGTAGCGCCAGCGGCGATGTTCGCCAAGCGTATCGAGGCGCAGCAGGAGTGCCAATCCGCACAATGCGTGGCTTGACGCCTAAAAAATTGGGCTCCCGCTGGTCGAGAAACAAATAGACGCCCCGCCTAGGTATCGCTTGTGCGGCGAGGCTTCGGAAGGCAAATACGTCGCCGTTGTGGCGGCGCTCGTCGATCCATGAACATAGACGTCTAAGATCGCGGATGCGCGCCGCCATGCGTTCGGCCTCGATTAGCCACACTGAAATATTCCACCGCTCCAGCAGCGCCCATGGCGCGATGATCTCGAGTGGAGCGCTGCAGGCCTCATTAAGTTCAGTTAAAGGCGATGTGTATCTGGGGTAAGCTAGAAGCGTGATCCTGCGTCCCTGGACCAGGACCCGAAGCGCGTCGAGCACTTCGTTGGCCAGCGGCGTTGTTCGATGCGAGGCAGATCGGTAAGATTTAGGTCGTACGGCTGAAGTACGGTTTCGCACGCGACGAGGCCGTGCTTACCCGACAGAATCGCGTGCGGTGCCCCGAGTTGGCGCGCGACGCTTATGCTCAACCGGAACCTGTCCGAGATATAAAGTTTGTTTGCCGGTGCGGCTTCAGTCCGTTTGCTCTCACTGCAGCCGATCACGACCAAGGGCGCAGTGCCGTCTGGCCCGATTAGCGCTGAGCGCAGCACGAAAGTCGTTGGCTCGAACAGTTCCCCCTGCATCTCGCTCAATTCCAGGACGTGCTGCTACCTCCGATATTGGCGAGCGCCATCAACGCGGGGGGCGAAAGATGTGCAGACCAGGGCATACAACCCCCGGGTGGCCCGATCGCAAGTCTTATGGGTGGTCCTGGGCACTTAGTTCGGTTTCCCCGAGAATGGATCCCGCAACAAATTCGAATTACTCGCCACGTCTATCCTCATGCTTGGCAGCGAACAACGTGGAACGAACTAACGTAATGCCCGCCCGCCTTACCGTGAAAGCAACAGTGCACCTCGAATCGAACTGGAGTCGGCCGGACGTTGAGGCCGCGCATAATCGATCGACAGCTGCGCGAAAAGAACGAACATATAACGTGCGATGACGATGCGATTGACCCTACACGCGAATGCGCTGGCGTACACGCTCATAAAGCTGCACTTCAGCGCGCTGAACTAACTCGACGACGACCGCGAATTGCTGACTAGCGACGAAGGTTGCCCAACCGCTTTCGCACCTCACGACGAGGTAATAATTGTCACCGTAATTTTCGATCCCGCGCTTGAAGGTGATACTCGCGCGCTGGACCGATCCTTTCTCCCGGACTGTGGACTAGGCTCAAGCTTGCAGTTGAAGCGTAAGGCAAGTTCGGGGAACGGACCTTCTGCCTGATCACGCCGGCGGTAGTGTTCAAAGATCAGGTTCGGTTCGCAGCCTCGGATCAGCCGGAAACTCATGCCCACACCCGCATAGTCGTTACGGGTATGCCGGACGGGCGGATCATAGGCCAGCGTGACGCGAATCGTACGCTCGCCGTTGTTGGCCTGAAAAGGCTCGGGGATCGGAATCCGATAGACGGCGAAATGATCGATCGCGAGTTCGTCCTCAGCGTAGAGCGTCACCCGCGCATCATCGGAAAACGTAGCGCGCTCGAGGTCAATCAGCCCATGGCCGCATATGGCACGGATTGCTTCCGTGCCAAGGAGCCGCAGCCGCTCATGTGCGGTATCGGGCACTTCTGCTGAACTGACCAGCAAAGCCCGCACCAGATTCGCCGAAGCCTGCGGTAGCCGCCCCAGAATTTGACCGGCGCTAAAGGCAACGCGCGGCGCTGCGTAGGACGTACCGGATGCTGCCGTGAACAGGCAGTCCAAGTAGTCGTTGTGCAGAGTGATAATGCCAGCGCTCGCGAGATCCTCGCCGCCGCGCAGCCGGGCAACGATCGGGTCGAAGATGAGCGTTCCCCCAACGTCCACTACGTCAGGCTTGGTTGCGCCGCCGAGACCCGGACCGACGCGGGAAAAGGGCGAAGGCTCACGCTCTCGAGTGATCGGGCGAACGCGAACGTCTTCAATCATCGCAGCATCCAAGCCTTCGCCATGCGCTAGCGCTCCAACCGTGATGACGTTCAGCGCGCCGGCCGGTTCGTAAAACCGGTTCGCCGGCTCCAGCAGGTATTCCGGATACTCCGTCACGGCCTGTTCAACGCGATTGCCGCCGCGCGGACTGCGATTGCCCGCGGCGACAATGATGACGACGTCGAGCTCGCGCGCCAGCTCATCGAGCGTCGCCGCCCACGTCCCGACCTTTCCGCCGTCGAACACCCGCCGCCGATCAGCCAGCGCAATAACGAACACCCGGCAACCAAACCGCTCGTGAAGCGTCGTGATGGCCTCGCGCATCTGCGAAGGAACAAGGCGCCGATCGTCGAATTCTCCTCGGTCGTTCACGACTTTCGCGGCACAGATCCTCGATCCGCGCTGCAAACCGCCGTTGGCGAGTTGCGCCCGCAGATCGCCGAAGGTGGCTACGCCAGCGACCCGCGTTCCATGTCCCCACACATCGGCCGTTCCCAGATCGGCCGGTACTCCAATAGCTCCGACAACGATGTCGGCGAGGAAGGGGTGCTGGTTAAGTCCGCTATCGATAACGCCAATTACCGGAGCGTTCTCATCCACCACGTTCAGAGCTGGCGCGGCCTCTAGTATCAGGCTCATCGCTTCCGTTGTCGTCACATCGGGCGACGGTGGCAGGTCGACCGAAGCGATTTCCTCAATCGTCAGCAACGTCCGAACTAATCCGCCTATCAGTCGCGCACGAAACATCGTGATGGACGGCCCAAGATATTGATCGAGCACTTCGCCTCCGCGCGCTTCCAGGTACCGCACCATTTCGCCGAGTTTGCGTTCCTTTAGGCGCCGGTCGCCAAAATCCCAGATTTCGACATCCACGAGGTAACGCTCGCCCTCCCCAAAATCCTCCGGTTCAGCAAGCCCGTCCTCTCGCAGCCGCGTGCCAATCCGGTCGCGCGGTTCGACCGACCCGATGGTCTCGATCCCGGCGACAAAATTGTTGTACGGTGCGTGCCTCTGGCCAGGGGGCGCTCCGCCTTGATAGGCCTCCAACCTGGCACGGAAGTCTGCCATCTCCTCATTCGAGGCGAACAGGACCAATGTGCGATCGGCGTCGCTCGACAGCACGGTGAGACCGAGCCTCTCCCAGTCCTCCTCGAACAGCCCCCCGGTCATCTGCACTCGCAGTATTAAGGAGGGGTCGATTAATTCCGGCTTACGGCGTCGGTGCTGTTCATCGCGTGCCGCGTCGAGCTCTTGGCGCAGCCGATTCGCGTGCTGCATGCCATCGCGACCGGGAGGCGGCACACCGCGACCGTGTTTGCGGCGCTCGAATTGCTCGGGCAGCCGCACCAGCTCCAGGTGATTATAGCGCGGCAAGTCGCGTCAACTCACAGGGGGCAACCGCGATTGGCTCGCACGACGGCGGGCTTCGTCCTGCAGCGCCCGATTGAAATCGCGCTCCTGTACCTGTTTGCGGCGGTCGACAATCATTGACTTGATGGCCTGCGTGCAGACGCGTTCGATCTCGGCGAAAGAATAGCCGTCGAGCGCGCGCGCGTATTGGGTCGGATCGAACCCCGTCGGGACATTCTTAAATTTCAGCTTGAGATAGCGCGCGATCATCGCCGCGTCCGGCCTGTCGAACCAGAGGACCTCGTCGAACCGCCGCCAGATCGCTGGGTCGAGTGCCCTGTCGAGGTTCGTCGCTGCGATGAGGAAGCCCTTCGGCTGCATGCTGTCGATGAACAGCAGCAGGCTGTTGACGACACGCCGTAGCTCATTGTGTTCGCCGCTGTCATCTCTCGTGCGAGCCAGGGCGTCGAACTCGTCGAAAAACAAGACGCAAGGCTGCTTTCTTGCGAACTCGAAAGTTTTGCGGATGTTCGCTGCGGTCTCGCCGAGGTAAGACGAAATAAGCCGGTCCAACTTCACCAGGAACAGTGGGAGCCCAAGCTCGGCCGAGAATACCTCTGCGCACAGGGTCTTGCCGCATCCTGGTGGTCCGCAGAACAGTAGCTTCGATCGCACCTTGAGCCCGTGGCGGCGGATTTCCTCGGCGCGACGGTATTCTTTGACGAGACCTAGCAGCACTCGGACGTTCGTCGCGCTGAGGATTATATCGTTCCCGTTATGCTGCGGGTCGATGCGCTCGACAAAATCCGCGGCGGCCTCCGGAAAAGGGATCAGCGGCGCCAGTGCCTTTGGAGCGCTCGGTCGGCGAGCGCCAGCCTCAAGAGTCCTGCGCAAACTCCGCGCAAGTACTCGGTTGTTCTTTTTTTCCTCCTCGTCGATGATCTGCTCCGCCACGGCGCGGAAATCTTCGTCGCGCCCATAACTGGCCAGCAATTTCTTCATCAACTCACCGCGAGCCATCGTCTCGTCTTCTCCTGCCGGCCGAATCATAACCTCAACTTTATTGTTTCACGATGGGGTTGCGGGCAATTTAAACACTCTCGTTTCAACGGAATCCATCCGATTTCGACGCCTTTCGACGGGATTCTCTCATTTTTTCACGGGTTTTGCCCCCTAGCCATCGAACTTTGGGGAGCACTGGCTGAAAATCGTCGCGACCGGCTCGCCGCCCGGGGGGCCGGGGCAACTCGACCCTAAGCCCGGTGCACCGGCGCCATGGGCCCAGACGGCACCGTGCTCTTTCATGATGCCCTCGACGATGGCGCGTTCGGCCCGAAAGGCATGATGATCGAGTTCCACAAATTGATGGCGCTGCCGCCTCAATGGCCCCGCGCGGCGGGTTGTGCCCCTGGAGCCAAGGCGGGCGTAGGCCGATCATCCGAAACGGCCTGGTGGTCGGTCCACGCATCACCGCACGGGGCGTGACCTCTTCGTGCAGGCTTGTGCGGGCGGGTTGGTCCGTCGCTCGGGCACCCGGCTTGGGCAGGCGATACGAGGTCCGTGATGTGGCCTGTGCGCGTTGCTGGAGTCACTAGTCTCTCGGAGAACTTCCGTCTCATCGACTTCCAAGACGATGCCTGAAGGATTGCGCCTGGTCGCCTGACAACAATGTCAAAGTGAAGTTCGACGGGCGCCTGATCACACGCATCTATACCCCGATCAGGTGGCACCGAGAGCGTGAACCAAATACATTCTTGCGTATTGCTATGGCGCCGGACCGGCAGGCGAATGACCACACGCATGATTGTGGGCGACGAGCGGCAGTTAGTTTAGGCCACGGCGATCCTTCGAGCTGATGAGCCGCGCGTCGACAACTATCCGCTTTGGGGAGGAGCGTCGTTCGCTTTGCCATAGCCGATGGAATGGCAAACCGAGCACGGCGCGGCGTTTTATCTTAATGAGCGATCGGCACGACCGGCCCTGGTCCTCAACAACCTCCGCCTCCCGGTGCCCACCCTCGTCGAGCGGCAGCCCGACGATGAACGTCTTTGTGAGATTCCAGCCGCCATTCTCGATATCGTACAACCGACGAGCACGTTTGTTCTCAGCGGCAAGTTCTTATCGATCCGGTACATAAGCCGACTGTCGAAAAATGAGATCGAGACTCGACGCCTTGGTACGACGGCTTACTGGCGTCAGATAAAGTGTAAGCGGTAAGAGCTCCCACGTCCGCAGTGATCAGCGGGCGCGTGCGTAGCGGATCGGCATCCAGTATTGGCGCAG
>NZ_JCAMOQ010000097.1:0-11817 GCF_059512365.1 Bradyrhizobium sp. Ses1 | reverse complement strand
TCAAATCGCGCTGCAACGTCATCGGGGAGCGACAGCACGCCTCAAGCACCTTGCGATCTTTCCGCGAAAGGTGGACTGCTCTTGCTTCGGGGATCATCCAGATCTTGAATCACGACTCACGATCCAAGAAAAGTGGGTACTAGGCTCGCACACGCTCTGCTAGGGAGAACGGCCTTCACAAGGCTCTTTCCAAAGCCAGCCGTTCCTGCAGCTTTGCCGCCTCTTCCTTCCGTTCGCTGTACCTGTCGGAAAGATAGCCAGAGCAATCGCGCGTCAGCAGCGTGAACTTCACCAGTTCCTCCATGACGTCGACGACACGGTCGTAGCAGGGCGACGGCTTCATGCGTCCAACATCGTCAAACTGCTCGTACGCCTTCGCCACCGATGACTGGTTCGGGATCGTGATCATGCGCATCCAACGCCCGAGCACGCGAAGCTGGTTGACGGCGTTGAAGGACTGCGAGCCACCGCTGACCTGCATGACGGCAAGCGTCTTTCCCTGCGTCGGGCGCACAGCTCCGAGTGCCAATGGAATCCAGTCGATCTGGGCCTTCATGATGCCGGTGATCGCGCCGTGGCGTTCCGGGCTGCTCCACACTTGGCCCTCGGACCAAGCGGAGAGTTCGCGTAGTTCGGTCACCTTAGGGTGATCCGCGGGCGCATCGTGCGGCAGCGGCAGACCCGAAGGGTTGAAAAACCGGCATTCGGCACCGAACATCTCCAGCAGGCGGGCGGCCTCTTCCGCCAGAAGGCGGCTGAACGAGCGCTCGCGCAGCGAGCCGTACAGCAACAGGATCGCGGCCTATGCCTGGACGGTGCCGGCCATAGCTTTTGAGAATCGGGAAGCAAAATCGCCGCGGGGGCGAGATTCGGAAGGTCCGCCACCTTAGCCATCGATGATTTCGCCGTCTTCCTTGATGAAGCGCCCGATAGGCGCCGGGAGCAGGTCCAGCACTGCTTCCGACGGGCGGCACAATTTGACGCCTTTCGGGCTCACCACGATCGGACGGTTGATCAGGATCGGATGCGCCAGCATCTGTTCGATGAGCTCGTCGTCGGTCCACTTAGGGTCGTCCAAACCGAGTTGATGAAACGGCGTCCCCTTCTCGCGCAGAAGCGCACGAACGGGAATGCCCATCTGCTTGACGAGTTCGACCAGCCTTTCGCCGGAGGGCGGCGTTTTCAGGTATTCGATGACAGTCGGCTCGACCCCGCTCTGGCGGATCATGGCCAGCGTGTTGCGGGACGTGCCGCAATCCGGGTTGTGATAGATGGTGATGGTCATGGCGAAGTCTCCGCGATAGGTACGGGTCCACGGACCGCCGGCCTTCCGAGCAGCCAGTTCATCAGCAGCGAAGCGAGCAGCGCGCCGAGCAACTCGGCGACGATAAAGCCTGGCAGATCGATAGGCCGGATTCCGGCGAACGTGTTGGTTAGCGAACGCGCGATCGCTGCGGCGGGATTGGCGAACGAGGTGGAAGCCGTGAACCAGTATGCCGCGGTGATGTAGAGGCCAACGAGCCATGGGACGGCATTTCGCTGAAACCGGATGCCGGCCAGGATGGTGGCGACCAGGCCGAAAGCGGCCATCGCCTCCGCGAACCACTGAGCGCCGCCGGTGCGGACCTTCGTCGAGAAGTCGATCAGCGGTAGTCCGAACATCAGATGCGCGGCGATTGTTCCGCCGATGCCGCCAGCGATCTGTGCGACCACGTAGAGCGCGGCCTCGTTGACCGGCAGCTCGCGCTTGCCGGTGAAGACAAGCGTCGCGGCCGGGTTGAAGTGCGCGCCGGAGATCGGACCGAGCACGGTGATCAGGACCACCAGAATAGCCCCCGTCGGCAAGGTATTGCAGAGAAGCGCAAGAGCGACGTCCTTGGTCAGCGTTTCGGCCATGATGCCGGATCCGACCACGGTGGCGACGAGAATGCCGGTGCCGAGCGCTTCGGCCGCCAGACGCCGCGAAAGGTCGAACGTGTCCATCAGCCGGCCTTCGGCGTTGGACGTGTCGCGCCCTCCGAACGGCCGATCTCGCGCAGCTTGGTGCGGAGCGAGAGCTTGTCGATGCTCCTCAGCGGGAGGCTGGTGAACGTGCCGATCCGGTTCTTGAGGTAGCGGAACGCGGTGATGAACGCCGCCTGCTTCTCCAGCTCGGTGCCCTGGGCCTCGGCGGGATCCTCAATGCCCCAGTGCGCCGTCATCGGCTGGCCCGGCCAAACCGGGCAGGCCTCACCGGCGGCGTTGTCACAGACGGTGAAGACGAAATCCATCACCGGCGCGTCGGCCGCGGCGAACTCGAGGCAGCTCTTCGAGCGCATGCCGTCGGTCGGATAATCGAGGCTCTGGAGCGTGCGCAGCGCGAGCGGGTGCACCGCGCCCTTCGGGGCGCTGCCGGCGGAAAAGGCCCGGAAACGCCCGGCGCCATCCTTCCGCAGGATCGATTCCGCCATGATCGAGCGCGCCGAGTTGCCGGTGCAGAGAAACAGGACGTTGTAGAGGTTGTCAGCCACGGGTTCGCTCCTTCCGTTTCGGAGAACAACAGGATTGCAGGCTTTCGACGACCGGCGCGCAGACCTCCGGCCGCCCGTCGCAGCAATCGCGGAGCAGGAACACCGCGACGTCGCGGAATTCGTTGAGATTGGCGCGATAGACGATCGAGCGGCTATGCCGTTCGGACGTCACGAGGCGCGCGCGGGTGAGGATCGACAGATGCGCAGACAACGTGTTCGGCGGGACCTCCAGCAGGCGGGCCAGGTCACCCGCGGCGAGGCCGTCCGACTCGTGCTTGACCAGGGTCCGGAACGCCTCCAGGCGGGTCGACTGAGAGAGGGCGGCGAGGGCCAGCACTGCTTCTTCGGTTTCCATATATCCAGACTTGTGGAAATGAAGGGACGGGTCAAGGCCACGATCACGGTTCCGATCAGGCCCGAAGTGTCCCGCTTCCCGAAATGGGGAGCCGACTGAGGGCGCCTTATGTCGCCGAATGAGACAAATGAGGCGACTAAGTTGCGCTATGCGACATTTCTGGCACAGGAGCCAAACCTTATGTGCGCGCAAAGCCAGGCCGGCCCTTTCGGGTTCCAGGCGTCAAGTTGCCATATGAGACGGAAAGCGATTATTATGTTGGCAAATGAGACAAATACAGGCCCCATCGGGATGGTTATGTTGCCATGATCGACGACAAGCTGCAGTTTACGGGATCCGGCGATCGGAACCTTGACCGGGCCATCCTCCGTCAAGCGGAGGCCGGCGATCTCACCCGGATCGCCGAAGGCATTTACAGACGGCTGGAAGGCCGGACGGTCGAGGAATTCGTTTACGCCCACTGGCACCGAATTCTAGCCAAATTGATCCCCAACGCGGTGCTGACCGGCCGAACGGCCCTGTCCGTCAATCCGTGGTGAGACCAGGGCAAGGATGGCCGCCCGGTTTTTCCCGGCTGGGTTTTCTGCACGCACAGCGATGGCAAAACACGCAAGCGGTTCAGCCTTCCGGGACTGGAGATCCGTTCCTTCCCAGGACCGGGGCCGGTTGAAGGGGATACCGCGTACTTGGGCACGCACATTCCGAGCCCGTCGCGTAGTCTTCTCGAGAACCTGAAGCCTTCCCGTGAGCGAGAAGGGCCCCGCCGGAATGTCGGACGCAAGGGGGTCGAGCTGGAGCTCGAGCGTCTGCTCAAGATCGAGCATGAAGAGGGTCTGCGTGCGATCCGGCGGCGTGCGCACAACATCGTCGGTGCGCTGGGCGCAGCCGATGAACTGAAGGTGCTGGACGACCTGATCGGCACGTTCCTGAAAACGCGGGAAACAAAATTTGTGCATGGCAAGGTCGCGGCCCGGCACCGTCGCGACTCTCCGTTCGATCCGGAATGTATGGAGCGTCTCAAGGCGCTGGCCCTGGTCCTGAACCGCAGCCCTCTACCGGATCGACCGGATCCTCATGCCGCTCCGGACGAGCGCGCGTGCGCGTCCTTCGTGGAAGCCTATTTCACGAACTTCATCGAGGGGACAAGATTTTCCGTCGACAAGGCCCGCCGTATCGTTTTCGAGAACGAGGAGCCGGACGGGCGTCCCGCCGACGGACGCGACATCGTACAGACCTTCAAACAGGTTTCGGCGATGGTCAAAGGAATGCAGATGGCGTCATCGTACGTGCAGTTCGAGGAGGAGATCCGGGAGCGCAACCGGATCTTGCTCGATGGCCGTCCGGAAAAGGATCCGGGCAATTTCAAAACCGAGCCCAATTCGGCCGGCAATACCCAGTTCGTCCTGCCGGACCTTGTCGTAGGTACGCTCAAGCAGGCCTACGAGACTCTGGGCAGCCTCACGCATCCGCTCGCGCGCGGCATCTTCGTCCACACGATGCTGGTGCTCGTGCATCCGTTCAACGACGGCAACGGACGCACATCCCGCATCATGATGACGAAGGAACTGGTCAGCGCCGGCCAGTGCCGCATCGTCGTGCCCTCCGTATTCCAGGACGACTACATCAATGGCATCAAATCGCTGGCAGCGGCGCCAAATTTCAGTCCAGCACCTCTCGTCCGTGCTCTTTTGGAGGCCCAGCGGATTACCAACGCGATTGCTTCTCCCGATCTGGACAGGACCATCGATCTTTGGGCGTCTACGCACGCTTTCGTCGACGACGACGAGCGCGACGCGAAGCTGACATTTCCCAATGCGGACCTCAAGATCGAGCGGCGGAACGGGATTCCGGCGCCCTCGACGTATTGGGAGGCGGTCGATCTTCGCAACAGCCTGGGCGGCGGCGATATCTCCATGTTGGTCGTTCACTCTAGGTGCCGCAGGCAGCGCTCGTCGATGAAGCGCGATCGCGAAAGTCAGGCCGAAAAGCTGGAGCTTCTCAAGCGCGAACTTGAGCCGGGCCTGCGGCAGGTTGAACGCGGCGAGTTTTCGGAACACGGCGTAATGGAGATCGCACAGAGCATGCTCGAAGAGGGGCAAAACGGTGCGCGACAGTCCGCCCCTGGAAAATCTCAAAACCCTAATTATGGCCTTCGAAATAGCTCCATGGTTAGGGTTTCCTCTTGCACTATTTCCAATCTGCTAGAAATATCGATTGACGACGAACCCGGTCGGGCTCATGCTTTCGGGCATGAAAATCGATGACGCAGCAGCCCGCCTCGAAGCGCTGGGCAACCCGACCAGGTTGAAGATCTATCGCGCGCTGGTTCGCGCCGGGCGGGCCGGGATGCCCGTCGGGCGACTGCAGGAGCGGCTCAAGATCCCGGCCTCGACCCTCTCGCACCACATCAAGGGCCTCGTCTCCGTCGGCCTGATCTCGCAAGTGCGCGAGGGCACGACGCTGGTTTGCCATGCCGAATACGAGACGATGCGGGGGCTGGTGGATTTCCTCGTGGCCGAGTGCTGCGCCGAAGAAACCCAATGCAAAGAGGCCCGGACCGCGGCCTGATTCTTTTGCCCACTCATTCGGTAATTCTAGAAAGATAGGAGCAGCACATGAGCCCAGCAAAGACGGTCGCGATCATCGGCGCCGGTCCCGTGGGCCTGGCCGCCGCAGCGCACGTTCTGGAGCGCGGGATGACGCCCGTCGTGATCGAGGCCGGTCCGGAGGCAGGACATGCGGTCCGCCAGTGGCGCCACGTCCAGCTGCTCTCGCCCTGGGAATACAATATCGACCGCGCCGCCGCGCGGCTGCTCGCGCCCACCGGCTGGAATTCGCCGGATCCGCAGGTCTACCCGACCGGCGGAGAGCTGCTGGAGCAGTACCTCACCCCGCTCGCGACCCGCACGGCGCTCAAGGACGTGATCCGCACGTCGAGTCGCGTGACCGCCATCTCCCGCGTCGGCTTCGACAAGGCAAGAACCAAGGGCCGCGAGGCGGCTCCGTTCGAGATACGCTACCAGAACGGCAAAGGGCCGGAGACCCTGCGCGCCGATGCCGTCATCGACGTCTCCGGAACGTGGTTCTCGCCGAATCCCGCCGGCGGTAACGGCCTTGCGGCGATCGGCGAGCCGGAGTCCCGGGCAAAGATCGCCTACGGCATGCCTGACGTGCTCGGCAAAGACCGCGAGCGCTACGCCGGCAAGACCGTCGCCGTGCTGGGCGCTGGACACTCGGCAATCGGCGCCCTATCCGACCTTGCGACGCTGGCCGGTCAGGCGCCGGGTACCCGTCCGATCTGGCTGCTCAGGGGCAACGAGCCGGCCAAGGCGTTCGGCGGCGGCGCCAACGACAAGCTGGCCGCGCGCGGCGAGCTCGGCTCCCATTTCGCTTCGCTGGTCGCATCGGGCCAGGTGCAGGTCGAAGCCGGGTTTTCCGTTGCGGCGATCGCGCCGAGCGACGGCCGACTTCGGATCGCGACATCCTCCGCGTGCTGTGGGCCCAGCGTCGTCGCCGACGAGCTCGTGGTCGCGACCGGCTTCCGTCCGGATCTCACCTTCCTGCACGAAATCCGGCTCCGGCTCGATCCCGCGATCGAGGCGCCGGTCGCGCTGGCGCCTCTGATCGATCGCAACGAACACTCCTGCGGCACGGTGCGCCCGCACGGCGCGCGCGAACTACAGCAGGACGATCCCGGCCTCTACCTCGCCGGCATGAAGTCCTACGGCCGCGCCCCGACCTTTCTCATGATCACCGGCTACGAACAGGTGCGCTCGATCGCCGCCGATATCGCCGGCGACAAGGAAGCCGCCGAGCGCGTCGAGCTCGAGCTCCCGGAGACCGGCGTCTGCACGCGCGCGCGGCGGCGTGGAAGGCGGCATCGCCGCCTCCGGCTGCTGCGGCGGGCCAGCACCGGCCGGTATCGACGCCTGCTGTTCGGACGATGCCATTGCCCAGGTCGCCGGCAAGTCCGGCTGCGGCTGCTCCTGAGGCCGCCGGCATGAATGGACAACGATTGAGGGTGGTCGCCACGCTGGGGACCGCCCAGACGCTGGCCTGGGGCTCGAGCTACTACTTGCCGGCAATCCTGGCGGATCCGATCGCCCGCGATCTCGGCATCTCGAGCAACTGGTTCTTCGCGGCATTCTCGGCCTCGCTGGTGATCTCCGGACTGCTGGGCCCCCGCGTCGGCCGCCAGATCGACCGTGTCGGAGGGCGGCAGGTACTCTGCGCGTCCAACGTGATCCTCGCGGCTGGGCTGGCGCTGCTCGGCGCATCGGCCTCGGTGTGGATGATGTCGGCGGCCTGGCTGCTGCTCGGCATCGGCATGGGTCTCGGGCTCTACGACGCGGCGTTCGGCGCGTTGGGACGCATCTACGGCAGTAACGCGCGCGCCTCCATTACTGGCATCACCCTGATTGCCGGCTTCGCCAGCACCGTCGCCTGGCCACTGAGTTCGCTCGGCCTTGAGACGATTGGCTGGCGGGACACCTGTTACGCCTGGGCGGCCGCACATATCGTCATCGGCCTTCCCCTTAACCTGCTGCTGCCGCGCGCAGACCGGGTTGCGTCGTCCGCTGGGCCGGCGGTCAAGCCGCACATTCCGATCGATCGGACCATGGTGCTGCTCTCGTTTTTGCTGGCTGCAGCCTGGACCGTAACCTCGGCGATGGCCGCGCACATGCCGCGGATCGTGGGAACGTTTGGAGCCACGCCTGCCCAGGCGGTGCTTGCCGGCATGATGATCGGGCCTGCCCAGGTCGGCGCGCGCATCCTGGAAGCAAGCCTCCTGAGCCGCTTCCATCCGCTGGCCTCGGCCAGGCTTGCGTGTCTCACTCACCCGATCGGCGCATGCACCATCGGCATCTTCGGCGGCGGCGCCGCGGCCGCCTTCGCACTGCTGCACGGCGCTGGCAACGGCATTCTGACCATCGCACGCGGCACGCTACCGCTGTCGATCTTCGGGCCTGAAAACTACGCTTACCGGCTCGGCCTGATCGGCCTGCCGTCCCGGATCTGCCAGGCACTCGCACCGATCGCGTTCGGACTGCTGATCGAGCCATTGGGAAAATTCGTGCTGGCGGTGTCGGCAGGCCTCAGCCTCGCGGCGCTAATTGCGCTGATTATCCTGCCGCAGGCGAGCTCAAAGGTCTCCAGTGCGCCAGCGGCCGCGGAGTGATCGGGCGTCGCTGCTCGGCGAATTTCCCTGAAGTCGCTTCGAACGGGCATTTCTGCAGTTGCTGGCGAGCTTCCGCGGGCGAACTAACCGCCTCAGTGGCCGGGGAGTTCTCGTAGTCGCAAATGCGCAACGCTCGCGCATTCATGGCATGGCTGGGCTTGGTCTCACTTCTCGTTAGTAGCGCCCTCTGGCGTGCGAGAGAGGCCTATCGACGTGTCCAATAATCACCGGGCCTGAGAACTAGCGAGAACCTCACGCCACTTCCTGCTCCGCTCTCTCGGCCGTCATGTCGAGAGCGGGTCCCGGCAAAAATCCAAGGAGATAATCCGCAACCTTGCTGGCCTGTGAAGCAGCGCGAACAATCGCGCGATTGTCCTCTCGCAACACTTCAAGCCAGGAGCCGATATAGTCGGCGTGCCGCACCGTCGGCACAATACCGAGCGAGGCGCAACTGAACGCAGACGATATCTCTGCGATCAATTCCTCGAAGGCGTACTTCTTGCTGCCATAGCTGCCCGACAAGTCGCGGTTGAGACGTGACGGATGGCCGCTGGCATGTGCCAATTCATGGAGGGCCGTCCGATGCCAATTGATGGGCTCGAAGTAGGCTTGCGGTGGTGGCACTTGCACATAATCTTCTGCCGGCACATAGAAGGCGCGGTTGCCGCCAATACGGAAGTCGATCCCGGTTGCCTTGATCAGGTATTCGACGTTTGGCTCGATCAGTGCTGGTAGCGGAGGCGGCGCTGTCGTTGCGATCTCCGAAGGCAAGTCGTCGCATTGATCAATGTTGAAAACCGTGAAGCGCTTGACGAATGCAATGGCCTGCGCTTCCTGGCCGTTCTCGCTCGCGCGCCGCTTTTCGTCGACCGGCACAAAGCGGTCGGCATAGACGACGGTCGTGCCGCGCTCGCCCTTGCGGACGTGACCACCGAGCGACAGCGCCTGGCGGAAGGTAAGCCAGCTCTGCCCCGTGAATCCGCGTTCGGTGGCAGCCCCCCAGAGGATTAGAACGTTGATGCCGCTATATTGACGGCCGGTCGCGGCGCTTTTCGGCATGGCCAAAGACGCCTTCGCCGCCGCGGTACCCCAGGGCTGCATCCACGGCACTCGGCCGGCCTCAAGTTCGCCGATAATTTTGCTGGTGATTTCATCATAAAGGCTTGCCCGGTCCTCACCGGTGCGCGCCCGAGGATAGTGTCTGGACATCGCGGATCTCCGCGACGGGCGCCGCGAGCCTCTCTCGCAGCCTGCAACCCGTCACGCAAAATCCGCGCGACACTCTGACTCTCAGCCTGACGTGAGAGAATGACCTGGGAGAATGCGATGTCTGCGACGCGGCACGCCTTCCGTCCGAATGGTCATGGGACTTGGCATTGAGGTGCCTGGGGGCCGCAGGCCCGACCAGGCGTGCGCCAAAGGCGCATCGCCGCAACGGAAAATGGCACCCGCAGGAGCGTGAGCATAGCGACGCCGAAGGCGGCACGCGGGACCGAGTGCCGCGACGAGACCGGTTAAGAGGGCACCCGGGAATGGGGCAGTGATAGCGACGCCGGGATACTCCATGCCGGCGGGACCCTTTCCCGAGTGCCCCCGGCGAGGAGCTCCGCAGCCTTTGCGCGAGGGATCGAAGCCGCACGGCGTGCGCCGTTGAGGCGTGGAGAAGAAGGGAGTGTTCGAAAGGATGGAGCCTGCTGGTTATGGCTCTTACTTGCCCGGCTTACTGGTGTCGGAAACGACTGAAACTCCGAAAGGAGAACGGGACCAAAGCATGCCGGGAAACGTCTCGAAATCGGGCGCCGCAGCCCGGTGGAGAGCACAGAGTAAGGTGTGCGTGGTGAAAGCTGTATTGCCTGAATCCCAGTTTCCAGTTGCCAAAGGGCTGGCCGTAGCGAACGCGGCTGACACGCTATGCCACGCGGGGCGGATCGCACCGGCCAGTGCGATCTGCCACCAGTCCACGTGGGACGACCACTATCCGTGGGTCAAGGAGACGAATGGGACACCTAAACGCACCGCAACTTCCTGCACACGCAACTACGGGATCGCCTGCAGCAGGCTCTTTCGAGGACCTGTATGGCGACGGAGCCGTCATAGTACCCAAACGCCCGGCGTAATAGCCGGGACAGCCGCCGCGAGGTGGACGATCATGCGTATAAGGCCGGGTGACCGGACCGAAAGCGCCTCCGATCGGGGGAAGGACGATGCCGCCAACAACGGCATTTGCAGTATGCGTAGAAGAGATTCTTCGACGGCGAGGTTCTGCTGATGCAGGCCGCTACCATCCAGAGAAGAATTGAATCACTGCCGACTTTGTCGCGGTCGGGTAAGCGCGTAAATGGCCTTCACCGCCTGATGAGATCTCCGTATCTCTTCGAGTGGGCCTACGAAAAGGTTTCCCGCAATAAGGGGGCCCTGACGCCCGGTGTAGATGGCAAGATCTTCGACGGCATGTCGCTGGCGAAGCTCGCCGATGTCGCCAGGCGCGTAGCAGACGGCACTTATCGCTTCCGGCCAGTCCGGCGGGTCTATATCCCAAAGGATAACGGCAAAACACGACCGCTGGGTATCCCGACGTGGCGTGCATAATGCACCTCATGCGGGGTGAGTTGGGGATGATGGACGAAGATGGGATGAGTGGGCAACCCATCTCCGAAGGCGTTGATCCAATGCGTCGTCGATCCTGATCGCGTACGGTGCATTCGGCTTGTGCTGGGCAGCGCGGACGATGCCGCGTTCAATCCAATAATGGACGACGTAGAGGCTGACGCCATATCTTTCGCGCATTTGGCGGACGGTGAGCGTTCCTTTGGGGGACGCGGGGCCGGGATATGATGCTTGTATCGAAGCCATTTTATGGTCCCAACTGTCAAAGGCTTACCAGTCGAACTCTGATGGCCTTCGTCGCGCAGCAGGGGGAGGATTTCGTGATCGTGATGGCCGACCGCCAGCTGTCGAATGCGGTCAACAAATGCTGCGGGATAGCGCACCGCATCAGCGCGATTGGGTGGCAGTTGCAGTTCGAGCGTTTCGGTTGCGCCGCCTTGCCAGCGAACGTGCAGGTTAACAATTTTCGACGCCGGCACTTTCACAACGGTAATGTCGCGCACCAATAAACGCAGGATGCGCTTGCGGTCGCGGGGTGAAGTGGTCGCCGCCGACCACAATCGCGGAAAATCCTCGGCCAGTTGCAGGATTTCTCGTTTCTGCTCAGCGGTAACGGCACGCATAGTTTCTCGTTCAAAGGCAGCCAGCTCGGCTTCGAGATCGTCAAGGCGCTGCATGGCGTCGTTCCAGCGCGTCTCGAGCGTCGCGGCGATCAGGCGGTTAGCGGGATCAACGGCCTCGTATCGCCGCTCCGCGAGGTCGGCCTCATAACGTGCCCGTTCGATCCGCATCCGCCATTGTGCACCGATCTCTTGATCGCGCTTTTCCAGATCCGTCAGGGCCGCCAGTGCGAGTTCGATCGTCACCGGTGTAACGGCGCTGACCAGCCGATCGGCGATCGCTTGGTCGAGAGGTGCTGACGGCACACTCAGACACGCGCGCGTCGCCAAAGCCTCTCGATGCTTCCAGACGCATTGGTAAAGCGGGTAGATGCCGCCATTGCCAGTATAGCGAACCCCGAGGCGACGTCCGCAAACGCCACAGAGGAGCAATCCTTGCAACAGACAAAGGCCTTCGCGGACCGGACCGGCTAGTACCTCGGCACAGAGGTTTTGACTCGTTGAACCTGGCCTAATTCGATGATGGGTTTTGGATAGGCCCGCGCC
>NZ_JCAMOQ010000096.1:0-12052 GCF_059512365.1 Bradyrhizobium sp. Ses1 | reverse complement strand
TGGCGCGGGCCTATCCAAAACCCATCATCGAATTAGGCCAGGTTCAACGAGTCAAAACCTCTGTGCCGAGGTACTAGCAGGAGGCTCCCATGTCACGATTTGTCGTTAGCTTCATGAAGGACGTGCTTGGTGACAATGGTCGCGAACGGGAAGTTTGCCAGAGTTCGCTCGAAATTAATGCCTTGAACGAAGGCGAGGCCGCGGAAATGGCCAAGCAGAAATTCTGCAAGGCGCAGGCGTTGTGTGATTGGTCGCTGCACGCCGACCGCATCCGGATCGACTCGGCAGATTTTCCCTCATAATCATTCGCTCGATTGAAGTCAGCTCAGGCGCCGCAACGTCGCCGAAGGGCTCTCGCCGAACTTTGCGCGATAAGCACTTGCCATCCGGCTCAGATGGGTGAAGCCAAGATCGAAGGCGATGTCGACGACGCGCTCGTCCGGCCGCGCGTCTTTCAGCCGGGTATTGAGCCGGGCGAGCCGGATGTCCTGCAGCATCGCAGAAACGGTCGTCCCGAAATGACGGCGAAAGCCGAGCTGTAATGCGCGAATGCCGATGCCCGCGGCATCGGCAAGCTGCATGAGATCGAGCGGCTCATCGGCCTGGGCCTCGAGCCAGGCGCGCGCCCGCTTCAGCGCTGCCGGCTGCGTCTCGAGGCGGCCTTCGAAGACGGCGATCGCCCGGCTCAAACTATGATGCTGGCCGTTGAGCAGCGCGCTCAGCAATCGTTCCCGCCGATCGGCTGCTGCCAGCGGTGACAGGCGCTTTGTCGGACCAAGATGCTCGGCGAGATCGACGAGATCGCAGATTCCTGCCTGAAGCGCATGTCCAAACGGAGTGGTGAGATCGACCGATGGATCGAACTCCACCGCTCTCGCTGCGGTGCCTGCCAGCGCAGCCGCGCGATGTTCTACCAGCTTTCGGTCGAGCAGCAGGATGAGTTGGGCGCAATCCTGTCGCCACGTCATCTGCGTCGGCATGGTCGGCGACAGCAGCGATGCCGCAGCGCCACGCGCAGTCATCACCTCGCGCGCCGCCGTCCGTATCTCCGCGCAACCCTGCAGCGGGATCTGCAACAGGAAAAACCGATCGAGACAGCCGGGATCGATCGAGACCGATCCGCCATAGGCGACATAGTTCACCGAAAACCCGTCGAAGGCTGCGCAGTTGTGCTGGGCGCTGAAGTCGTTCTCGAAATGGCCGATCGGCTTCAATTCATGCGGGCAGAAAATCCGTCCGATCGCCTCGGCGGCGTCATCGACACTGGCGGTCGAGACGCGGGCGAAATCCGCGAGCCGCATGTTGGCCAAGGCACCTGCATTCATCGCAACCGCCGCGGAGTTGCTTGAGGTTTAAAATATCAGGAGCCTAATGCATCTCTCGGTGCGGGGAAACGCGGTTTCGGCGCGCGGCGTGCCCGATCGTTATGCGGGCCCTTGCCGTGCGCTTGGGCAACGGCAGCTCTTCCTGCAGCGCAACATGAGCGTCGGGGCCGCGGGATTCGTTTATCGGCTAGACAAGCTGCCACTCCGACGACAGCCTCACGGGCGCAGTGCAGTCCAGACAGGGAGGTGGCGGAATGGGTGCGCTCGAGAAAGGCATTACGCGGAACGGCACGGGTTACGGCGGCAAGACCTGGAATATTCTGGGCCAGGTCTATTTTCCCAAGGCGGTCACCGATTCGACCTTCGCATTCGAGACCAACAGCGATCCCGGCCAGTACGTGCCGGTGCACATCCATCCGACCCAGGACGAGTTCATCCTGGTGCAGGAGGGTACGCTCGACCTCAAGCTGGACGGCGTCTGGGTGAAGGCGGAGGCCGGCGACCTCGTGCGCATGCCGCGCGGCATCCCCCACGGCTATTTCAACAAGTCGGACAAGCCGGCGCGGGCGCTGTTCTGGGTCTCGCCGATGCAGAAGCTGGAGGCGCTGTTCGACAAACTGCACAATCTGCAGGACCCGGCCGAGGTGGTGCGCATCTCCGCCGAGCACGAGGTGAATTTCCTGCCGCCGGAAGCCAACGACTGACCTTGACCCGGTAGCGGGTCCAGCAGCGGAGGCAGTGGAATTGCCGGGATCGTGTCCGGCGATGACAATGGCGTGCGCGTACACTCGAACGGGATGGTGATTTTCCGGAGCATCCACATGGTCAAGCAAAAGCATGTTTGCATCATAGGCGCCGGCGTTTCCGGGCTTGCCGCGGCCAAGGCGTTTTCCGAGCGCGGACACAGGGTGACCATCGTCGAGCGCAGCGGCGATCTCGGCGGCGTCTGGGAGCCGGCGCGGTCCTATCCCGAGGTTCAGACCCAGAGCCCGAAGGATCTCTATCGCTACACCGACAAGGCGATGCCGGACTCCTATCCGGAATGGCCGAAGGGGCCGCAGGTCCACGCTTACTTGCGCGACTACGCGCGCGAGCATGGGCTCGACGATGCCCTGCGCTTCAACATCACCGTCGTGGCGATGGATCGCCGCGCCGACGGCAAGCCGGGCTGGACCCTCACACTTCGCACCAGGGACGGCAGCGTGAGCAATGAGGGTTTTGACTTCGTCGCAGTCTGCACCGGCCAGTTCAACGAGCCGCAAACCCTCAGCCTTTCCGGCGAGGATGCGTTCAAGGCGCAGGGCGGCAAGGTCCTGCACTCTTCGCAATATAACGACGCGGCAATGGCCAAGGGGCGTAGGGTGGTGGTCCTCGGCGGGTCGAAATCGGCGACCGACATTGCTGTCAACGCTGTCAACTCGGGCGCTGCCGAAGTCACCATCGTCTATCGCAAGCCGGTGTGGCGCATTCCCTATTTCGTCGGCGGCTTGGTCAACTTCAAGCGCATCCTCTATATCCGCGCCCAGGAAGAGATGTTCCCGGGCTGGGGCATCGGCCCGCTGTCGCGGCTCGCGCATGGGCTGGCCAGGCCGCTGGTGTGGGCGAACTGGCGCGGGCTCGAGAGCCTTCTGAAGGTCCAGCTCAAGCTGAAGCAATGCGACATGGTGCCGAAGCAGCCGATCGAGGACGGCGTCAATTGTTCGGTGCCGATCGCAACGCCCGGCTTCTATCCGATGGTGGCCGATGGCCGCATCAAGGCGATTCGCGGCACCTTCGATCATTATGATGGCGACAGCATCGTGATGAGCGGGGGCGAGCGGGTGGCGGCCGATGTGGCGGTGCTTGCGATCGGCTACAAGCTTGGCGTTCCGTTCCTTGCCGAAAGCTATCGCAGCAAGCTGGTCGAGCCGGACGGGCAGTATCGGCTCTATCGCCTGATCGCCAATCCGGATCTGCCGGATGTGGGGTTCGTCGGATTCAATTCCAGCTTCGCCACG
The DNA here is from genome assembly GCF_059512365.1 of Bradyrhizobium sp. Ses1. Taxonomy (NCBI): domain Bacteria; kingdom Pseudomonadati; phylum Pseudomonadota; class Alphaproteobacteria; order Hyphomicrobiales; family Nitrobacteraceae; genus Bradyrhizobium; species Bradyrhizobium sp. Ses1. The sequence goes on along the minus strand of NZ_JCAMOQ010000096.1, from coordinate 8,730 downwards.
GTGCTTTGCGCCGAGCTGGCCGCCAATTGGCTGGTGCGCTACGCCGACGTCCAGCTTGCGCGCCAGCCGACTGCCGCGGAGATGAAGGAGAACATCGCGATGATGCTTCACTTCAAACGTGTCGAGCGGCCGGCAGCGGGCGTCTATGGCGGGCTTTGCGTTGCGCCGTATCATTACCGCCACTTCGACGAACTGCTGGCGGATATCGGTACGACCATCCGCCGGCGCAATCCGCTCGCCGAAAAATTCACGCCGCCGGATGCCGATGCCTATGCGCGCTTCCTAGCTTCAGCGCCGCATTATCACGCGGTAGCATAAGGACGGGCAGGCTCCTCGCTCGGTGATGTCCGGCCGGGCACGGCGGCGAGCAGCTCGCGCGTGTAGGGATGCTCGGGCGCCGCGAACAGCGCGGCCGCAGGCCTGAGCTCCACGATCTCGCCACGTTGCATCACCGCGATGCGGTCGCAGATTTGCGCGGCGACGCGTAGATCGTGGGTGATGAACAGCATTGATAGCCCGAGCCGCGCCTTGAGGTCTTCGAGCAGATTGAGAACCTGCGCCTGCACGGAGACGTCGAGCGCGGAGACCGCTTCGTCCGCGACCAGGATCTCCGGCTCGAGCGCCAGCGCGCGGGCGATGCCGATGCGCTGGCGCTGGCCGCCGGAGAATTCGTGCGGAAAACGGTCCATCGCATTGGCGTTGAGGCCGACCATGCCGAGCAGGTCGCGAGCGCGCTGCCGCGCCGCATCAGGATCGGTGCCATGCGCGATCGGCCCATCCGCGATGATGTTGCCGACCTTGCGGCGCGGATTGAGCGAGGCAAAGGGATCCTGGAAGATCATCTGGATGCGGCTCCGCTCCTTGCGCAGCTCCTTGCCGCTGATCGCGGTGAAGTCGGTATCGCCGAGGCGGACCGTGCCCTGGTCCGGTTCGATCAGGCGCATGACAAGGCGCGCGACCGAGGATTTTCCGGAACCGGATTCCCCGACCAGGCCGAGCGTCTCGCCCTGCAGGATGTTGAAGTTGACGGCTTTGGCTGCCTGCACGCGGCGCTCCGGCTGGAACCAGCCGCCGCGGGCGACGTAGGTCTTGTCGAGGCCAATCACCTCGACTGCCTTGGGACGGTCGACGAGGGGCGCACGCTGCGGCGGCTCCATCGAGGGAACGGCGGCGAGCAGTGCGCGTGTGTAGGGATGCTGCGGACGTTGCAGCACGTCATCGGCCGAACCCTGTTCGACCACCTTGCCGTGCTGAAGCACGACCACGCGGTCGGCGATATCGGCGACGACGCCGAAATCATGGGTGATGAACATCACCGCCATGTTGCGGCGACGCTGCAGGTCGCGGATCAGTTTCAAAATCTGCGCCTGCGTGGTGACGTCGAGCGCGGTGGTCGGCTCGTCCGCGACCAGCACCGCCGGCTCGAGCGCGAGCGCCATCGCGATCATCGCGCGCTGGCGCTGGCCGCCGGACAATTGGTGCGGATAGGCGCGCACGGTGCGTTCGGGGTCGGGCAGGCCGACCTCGCGGAAGAGATTGAGCGCCTTCTGCCGGCGCTGCTTCGGCGTCAGCAGATTGTGCGCTTCGAACATCTCGGCGATCTGATCGCCGATCCGCATCAACGGATTGAGCGCCGTCATCGGCTCCTGGAACACCATGGCGATGTGCCGGCCGCGCAGGCCGAGCCATTGGTCGTCGTCGAGCCGCAGCAGGTTCTGCCTCTCGAACAGGATCTCGCCGGCCTCGCGGCCGATCGTGTCGGGAAGGAGGCCCATCAACGCGTGGGCGCACATCGATTTGCCGGAGCCGGACTCGCCGACCACGCAAAGGATCTTGCCGGGGACGAGATCAAGCGACACGCCGTCCACCGCGTAGTCTCGGTCGGCGCCGGGCGGCAGCGCCAGCTTGAGGTCCTTGATGACGACGACGGCCTTGTTTTCGGACATTGCTCAGCGCCCATCCTTGTTGAGGCGCGGATTGAGCGCGTCGTTGAGGCCTTCGCCGATCAGGTTCAGCGCCAGCACCGAGACCAGGATGGCGATGCCGGGAAACACCGTGATCCACCAGGCCTGCCGGATCACGGTGCGGCCGGCGCCAACCATGTAGCCCCATGACATCAAATTGGGATCGCCGAGGCCGAGGAACGAGAGCGAGGACTCCAGCAGGATTGCGGTCGCCACCATCAGCGAGGCCAGCACGATGACGGGCGAAAGCGCGTTCGGCAGGATCTCGCGCCAGATGATCCAGCTATGGGTCTGGCCGGTGACGATCGCGGCCTGCACATATTCGCGGGTGCGCAGCGACAGCACTTCGCCGCGCACCAGCCGCGCCACGGGCGGCCAGCTCACGATCGCGATCGCCAGCACGATCGAGACGATCGATGGTTGCATGATCGCCACCAGCACGATCGCGAGCGCAAAGCTCGGCACGGTCTGGAAGAACTCGGTGAAGCGCATCAGGGCATCGCCGATCCGGCCGCCGAAATAGCCGGCGAGGGCGCCGACGGGAATGCCGACGGCAAGCGCCGCGAGCGTCGAGACCAGTCCCACCAACAGCGAGACGCGCGCGCCATAGATGATGCCCGCGAACACATCGCGGCCGAGCGCGTCGGTACCGAGCGGCAGGCCTGATATCGTGAACGGCGGCAGGAACGGCCGCTGCACCATGCGCCAGGGTGAATTCGGGAAGATCATCGGCCCGAACAGCGCGACCGCGATCGCGATCAGGAGAATGATCGAGCCGATCAATCCGCCGGGATTGCGCAGCAATAGCTTCCAGAACCGCTTCATGCCGCAACCTCGATGCGCGGATCGACCGAGCGGTAGATCAGATCGGTGATCAGGTTGAACGCCAGCACCATCGCCGAGCAGACGACGAAGACGCCGAGCAAGAGGTTATAGTCGCGCTGCAGCAGCGCCTCGTACATCAGCCGGCCGATGCCGGGCCAGGCAAACACGGTCTCGGTCAGCACGGCGCCACCGACCAGCGTGCCCGCCTGCAGGCCCGCAAGTGTCACCACTGGCAGCAATGCGTTGCGCAGGACGTGACGGCGCTGGATCACCGCGTCACGCAGACCCTTGGCGCGCGCGGTCTTGACGAAATCGAGCCGCTTCACCTCCAGCATCGAGGCGCGCGTCATGCGGGTGTATGTGGCCATGAAGAACAGGCCGATCGTCATCGCTGGCAGGATCAGGTGCGCACCGACGTCGAGCACATGAGCGAAACCGGTGTAGTTGGCGCCCACCGTCTCGTAGCCGAAGCTCGGCAGCCAATCCATCGCAACCGAGAACAACAGGATCGCCATCAGCGCCACCCAGAACAGCGGCGTGGCGTAGAAGATCAGCGCCATTATCGTGATCGCGGTATCGGCCCAACTGCCTGCGCGGCGCGCTGCCAAGGTTCCGAACAGCACGCCTGATAGCAGCGAGATCGCAAACGCCGTGCCGGTCAGCAGCAGCGTTGCCGGTAGTCGCTCCAGGATCAATTGCGACACCGGCGCTTGCTGGCGGAAGGAGAAACCGAGGTCCAGGGTGGCGATGCCCTTCACATATCGATAGAGCTGCACGGGCAATGGCTGGTCGAGCCCGAATTTCTCGCGGAGCTGCGCGACGAAGAGTTGATCGCTGGCGCCGGCTTCGCCGGCCATCACCACCGCAGGGTCGCCGGGCGCCAAGCGGATCAGGAAGAAGTTCAAGACGACGATCGCAAGCAGCACGACGATCGCCTTCATAATTCGTTGCGCGATGAATCCGAGCATCGGAACCTTTCAGCTCGTTCGGGAGATGACACAGTCGCGTGCCAAGGAGGCGGTCATCGCTGTCGATTCAACGGGTCTGACCTGGAGGGGCAAGGTTAAACTCTCGGCAGTCGGCGCTTAAGGAATGAACAGCAGCATGGAGATCCTTTTCGCAACCGGGGCGCTTTGCGATTCCAGCGGTTCTATGCAAGGGATGTTCCTGTCGCCAATGATGGGAGCCTGTTCGTGAAGGCCGTCTATACCGAACTGCATCGCAGCCATGATCCGCAATTCTTCCTGGTCCGCGGCGTCGTCAAGCGCACCACCGAGCAACCCGAGCGCGCCGACCGTCTGCTGGCGGGATTGAAGGCGGGCAAGCATCAACTGGTCGAGCCGACCGTGTTCGGGCAGGGGCCGCGGGCGCGGGTGCATAGCGCCGAATATCTGAGTTTTCTCGCGGAAGCCTGGGACGCGTGGTCGGCGCTCGGCGATTCCGGTTCCGAGATGATTGCCAACATCCATCCGGTGCGCAACGCCGCCACCTATCCGACCCATATCGTCGGCCGGCTCGGCTGGCACACGGCCGACACTGCCGCACCGATCGGTCCCGGCACCTGGGCTGCCGCTTGTGCTGCGACCGATGTCGCGGCGACCGCGGCGCAGATGGTGATGGAGGGCGAGGACGCCGTCTACGCGCTGTGCCGTCCGCCCGGTCATCACGCCTATCGCGATATCGCCGGCGGCTTCTGCTTCCTCAACAACAGCGCGGTTGCGGCCGCGCATCTGCGGCTGATGCATGAGCGCGTCGCGATCCTCGATGTCGATGTCCATCACGGCAATGGCACGCAGGGCATCTTCTACGAGCGAGGTGATGTGCTGACGGTGTCGATCCATGCCGATCCGGCCGCCTTCTATCCGTTCGTTTGGGGCTATGCGCATGAACGCGGTGCCGGTCCCGGGCTCGGCACCAATCTCAACATCCCGCTGCCGATCGGAACCGGCAACGACGGCTACCTCGCGGCACTTGCGACGGCGCAGAAGACGATCGAGGCCTTCGCGCCCGGCGCGCTTGTCATTGCCCTCGGTCTCGATGCCTCCGAGCACGATCCGCTGGCCGGGCTTGCCGTCACCACGGAAGGATTCCGCCGCATCGGCGCCGCGATCGCGCGGATCGGCCTGCCCACCGTGTTCGTGCAGGAAGGCGGCTATCTCTCTGACATCCTCGGCGACAATCTGACCGCGGTGCTCGGCGGGTTTGAAGCGGCGAGGTGAGGGAAGTGCCGTAGGGTGGGCAAAGCGAAGCGTGCCCACCATCAAGCATCGCGCTCGTGACGGTGGGCACGCTTGCGCCTGTGCTTGTTCGAGCACCGGTGAATGTGGTCCGCTTTGCCCACCCTACGGCACCTGCGCGCTCGGCATGCTCTCTCGACGTCATTGCGAGCGAAGCGAAGCAATCCATAGCGCGGCAAGCGGAGGCATGGATTGCTTCGGTGCGCTCGCATGACGGAGGCCGTCATTCCGGGGCGATGCGTTAGCATCGAGCCCGGAATCGATCCAACCGCAGAGTACGCCGCCTAATGGATTCCGGGTTCGCGCTTTGCGCGCCCCGGAATGACGAGGAGAGATATCTCTAAACTAGCGGCCTCTTTCCGCCGCCTTGATCGCGAGCGTGAGGCTCAGCTTGATCTGCGCGACCATGTCGTCGAGCAGTTCTTCGCGCGTGGTTTCGGCGAGCTGGCCGGTGAGCAGGCCTTGCTCGGCGAGCATGACGACGCCGTGCAGCGCGGCCCAGATCTGCAGCGCGTGGCGCTCGCGCAGGAGCGCGACCGCCGGCGACTCCAGCGCTTCGAGAAGCAGGCCGAATGTCTCCATCGCAGCGCTGTGCAGCTCGCTGTCCTTTGGCGAGCAGGCCATCACGCGCGAGGCGAACATCAGGCGGTAGATGCCGTGGCGGCGCTGGCCGAAGGCGAGGGCGGCTTGCGCGAAGCGCGAGATTTTTGTCCGCTTCGACGGTCCGTCGATGGCGTCGCGCAGCATCGTGTTGAATTGGCGAAACGCTTCCGCCGCGACGGCCGTCAGCAGCGCCTCGCGGTCGGCGAAATGCCGGTAGGGTGCGGGCTGCGAGACGCGGAGCTTCTTGGCGAGGGCGCTGATGCTGATGGCTTCGGGGCCGCCGAGTTCCGCTTCCCGCAGTGCAGCGTGCACCAGGGCGTCGCGGAGATCGCCATGGTGATAGGCATTCTGCGGCTTGCGGGCGAGGCGTGTTCCCATCCTAATGTGATAGGCTATAACTTTTCGCTTGACAGCACAACCGGACCGCGAATGTAATAGCTCTAATTTGAGACGTGGCCGAAGCAAGCCGCGTCCGCCGAGAAGCAGAGGAAACGCCAGTCCGCGCATCGAGCCACGGGCATCGATGCTGCGCGCGGCAGAGGGAAGCGCCCATGTCCGGAAAGCTGAAGATTCACGTCGACCAGGACAGGTGCCAGGGACACGCGCGCTGCAAGGCCCTCGCGCCCGAACTGTTCGACCTCGACGAATACGGCAATGCGCATGAGCACGGCGAAGGCCGTGTGCCTGAAGGCCTCGAGGACAAGGCCTATCTCGCCCAGACCAACTGCCCCGAATTCGCGATCGAAGTCATCGAGGAGTGAGGCGCGCGGTCGAACCGCCACCTTCATCCACACTTGATCTGAACGAACACAGCGGAAGGAAACTGCCGATGTCCGATTCCGTCAGCATGATGCCCGAACACCCGCCGGTGACCGACTGGATCCGTGATTTCGACCACACCGATCCGGCCTGGACCGAGAATCCATTTCCGATCTGGGAGCAGTTGCGTGCAGCCTCGCCGGTCGTTCACACCGAGCGCTTCCTCGGCTGCTATATGCCGACCACCTATGAGGCGGTAAAGCAGGTCGCCTACGACACCGAGCATTTTTCGTCTCGTCGCATCATCGTGCGCGACGTGCGGCCGGAGGTCACGCAGCCGGCGCCGCCGATCACCTCCGATCCACCCGAACATAAGCCGGCCAAGCAGTTGCTGCTGCCGCCGTTCACGCCCGACGCGATGAAGAAGCTCGAGCCCCGGGTCCGCGCGATCTGCAACGAGCTGATCGACGAGTTCATCGATGACGGAAAATGCGACGCCGCCGAGCGCTACACGAAGCATATTCCGGTGCGCGCCATCGCCCATATGCTGGGTATACCCGAGAAGGATGGCGACCTCTTCATCAAGTGGATCCACGAAATCCTCGAGCTCGGCATCAAGGATCAGGACATCTTGATGCGCGCGCTCCACGAGATGAGTGCGTATTTCGCGGGCCATATCGCCGAACGCAAGGGCAAGCCGACCGACGATCTGATCACGACGCTGATGAACGCGCGCGACAAAGACGGCAAGCCGTTGTCGGACGCCCATGTGCTTGGCTCGCTGCGACTGCTCCTGGTCGCGGGCATCGATACCACCTGGAGCGCGATCGGCTCCTCGCTCTGGCACCTCGCGAAGACGCCCGCGGATCGCGAGCGGCTGGTTGCTCAGCCGGAATTGTTGCCGACTGCGATCGAGGAGTTCCTGCGCGCCTATTCCCCGGTGACGATGGCGCGCGAAGTGGTGAAGGAGACCACGGTCAGCGGCTGCCCCGTCAAGCCCGGCAACATGGTGCTGTTGTCCTTCCCCGCCGCCAATCGCGACCCTGCGATGTTCGCGGACGCCGACAAGGTGGTGATCGATCGCAAGGAGAATCGTCACGCCGCCTTCGGCCTCGGCATCCATCGCTGCGTCGGCTCGAACCTCGCGCGCATGGAGATGATGGTCGCGATCGAGGAATGGTTGAAGCGGATTCCCGACTTCCGGCTCGATCCGGCCGGCAAGGTGGCGTGGTCGGAAGGCACCGTCCGCGGCCCCCGCGCGCTGCCGCTCTTGTTCGGGGCCGGGTTAACGACTGCGTAGCCCGGGTGGAGCGCAAGCGTAACCCGGGACACCACCATCTACGTCTTCCAGCGGCCCCGGGTTGCGCTTCGCTTCACCCGGGCTACGACCCTACCGGAGTCCTCTATCAAACATCCATGTTGCGCAGGCGCTGGCGGTTGCGCAGCACGATCTGGCGCGCGCCGGAGAAGCCGAGCACGCCTTCGTCGTTCAGTTGCGACAGCGCGCGGGAAACCGTCTCCAGTGTCAGTCCGAGATAATCCCCGATGTCGCGGCGACACATCGGCAGCGCCATCATGCCCATGCCGGCGACAGCAAGGCGGCGATCCATTTCCAGCAGGAAATTGGCGACCCGCTCCATGGCGCTCTTGCGCCCGAGCAGAAGCATGTGCTCTTCGGCGTGCTTGAGGTCACCAGCCGTCATGGTCCAGAGCTTGTGGGCGACCTGGACGTCGGTGCCGGCGGCCTGTTCCAGGCTGCGGCGCTTCACCAGACGCACCGTGGTGTCGATGATGGCTTCCGCCGCCAGCCGGTGCTTGGCGCCGGACTCGAGCCCGAAGACGTCGCCGGGCAGGTGAAACGCGCCGATCTGGCGCCGTCCGTCGGAGAGCAGCTTGTAGGTGCGGACCGCGCCGCGGACCACTTGGTAAACGTATTCCGCTGGCTCATCCTCGCCGTAGATTTCCTCATCCTTCCGGTAGGTGAATTCGGTCGCGATCAGGCCGGCATGTCCGGCCAGGCCGCAAAATGGCTCGGTAGGCGCAGGGCCGCCCGGGACAGGCCGGTTGATATTGAGGGAAGCGGTGGCGGGCGACTGGGTGAGCATTGAGCCATCTCCTGTGCAGCGGATGGCTTTTGGTACGCGGAACAAGCGAACTCGGAAATTTCGCTCCATGCCTTAAGGGCTGGCCCCTAAGTAAAGTCGCGTAGGTGGGCCGGACCGTAGCCCGGGTGGAGCGCCAGCGTAACCCGGGGGCCGCTGGTAGTGAAGTGCACCCTTATCGTGAGACACGATAATCAGGGACAGGTGCCCGCCGCTTGAGGCGGCAGGGCGGGTTGATGG
>NZ_JCAMOQ010000095.1:0-13053 GCF_059512365.1 Bradyrhizobium sp. Ses1 | reverse complement strand
GTCCTCTCACCTGAGTCCTCTGGGTAGCTGATTCACCCTCAAATACGCCCGCGACTTTCTGACTCAGTAAGATTAAGGCGTCTCATCGCCCTCCTCCTCGCTTCAAGCCGATTACGCCCACATCCTTCGTGATGAGCCGGCCCTCCTTCATCGTGGGTGCAGTCTCGGTAAGTATGCTGCAAGGTCATCGCTGGCGCCTCCGGCATGTACTCGGCTCGAATGCCTACCTCTTGCTCGAACTTCGTCTGCGCGCATTTCATGAGAGCCGCCTGACCCCCTGGTCCTCAAACCGCTCTCTGCCCCGCAACCTCTTGACGAGCTCCTCTACAAGAGGCATGAACGCCATCCCTCGTGAGAGTGCTTCCTGACTACAGTGCCCGCGCGGGCAGCGGTCCGCTTCGAGCAAGACGGCAAACATGTGCGATGTAAACCAAGGCCTTTCCTGATCGAGGCCAGCCATTTGCCTTGTGCGCGCAGCCCGTCGCGCGCTCCGCCGCCGCTCAGGGCACCACCTTATCGCCGATCCGCAATGAGCATCTTCATTGCTGCAGAAATTCGGAAGGACATTGCCCGCCTGAGTATCCATCATTTGGTATACCATGCGCGAGAAGGTCGAGCAGCGCCGCCGCTGGTAGATTGGTGCCCTCCGCGCCATTCTCATACGGTGCTGCGATCCGTTGTAAACGGAATCAAAAGAGCAGCCATCGCTTTGCGATGGACATTCAGATATGCGAGCCAAGCTGAGGAAATGCTGAGGCTATCGTTTTTTGGATTAGCATCGGCGACCGCGTCGATCTCACAACGACTCCGCGCTTCCTGCAGGCATGAGTGAGCATAGCGGCGCTTCGGATGTGAGAGTTCATCTTTCTCGCCTCGTTGCTTCGGCTGCACATAGGCAACGGTGCTCGCAAATTGTTCAGAGAAGCTTGCCCGATATCGCCTACCTGGGTTCGGGACAGAGCAAAGCGCGACTGTGTTGCGCAACGGCATCACTTCAACGCATACCGCATCTTCATTGCCGTACGTCGTTGGTCTGTCTTGTTTTGGCCAAACGTCTTAGCGACGTGCGGCCGCCCTAGCGCGATAATGATACGGAGCCGAATGTTGCAGCAATACAGTGGTGTCTACGATCCGGAAGACCTTGCGGTCCTGGGAAGGATTTTTGACGAAGCGGTCGCAGCGCTACCGACTTCTATGCAGACTCCTGAAAATCGAGCGGCGATCGCCACGCTTGTTCTGACACGTGCTGCCGCCGGTAATGCGGAGTTGGCGTCATCGATGAATTTGGTCGTCGCCATTGCCTCTGCCGCTCGATCAGGCGGCCCCCTCTGAGGAGAGCAACCCTGCTGGCGCCAGAAGAGCCATCTAGCTGGCGCCTTAATCGAAGCAGAGTGCAGCTAGATCATTGAAATAGCTTGAATCTCACCCGACGTCAGGTTGTAGGCTTGAAAATAGAGAATCATGACAAAAGCTACACCACGAAGGCGTCGATGGCGCATTGGCGAACTTGCAGAGGCTACCGGGGTAACGGTACGCACACTGCATCACTATGAGCACACGGGTTTATTGAGTGCCTCGGAGCGCACCGGCGGTGGTCACCGAATGTACGACCGCGAAGGCGTCAAACGGGTATATCAAATTCGAGCGCTACGTGAGCTTGGCTTCTCGCTTGAAGAGATTCGCAGAGCGATTGGGGGCAGCACCTCGCTTACTGACTTGTTGCGCATGCATTTGGAGAGAATTGAACTCCAGGTCGCGCGTACAACCCTGCTGCGAGATCGCTTGCGCAACATGACAACGGATGGTGAAACACACGTCAGTGTAGATGAGCTACCTGCCACTCTAGACGCGATGTCGCGGGTTGAGGAGCGCGCTCAGGAGCTCCGATGCACATGCGTCCTCGACGCAGATCGCGAGGAGCGGTGGCGGAAGATCCGCGACGACCTGCGCGATTGCGTGGAACGAGGCGAGCATCCCTGCAGCGAACGGGCGAATGCTGTGGCGCTTCAAGCGCGCTCGCTAATCACTGAAATCGCTGGAATTGATTCGACCGTTTCAACGATACTGAAGGTTCTTGCGCGACTAAGTGCGCCGCGCAACATGGCTGGTTGGGATACTCGCCTAATGGAGTATCTCGACCTCGCACTTGCCGCCTTAAAGGATGAACCGCGCTGACCTGCCGCGCATAGTGCGCGCACCACTGCTGTGTTCTCAATTTAGATCAGAATGAGATGAGTTCTCGACCGTAGGCACGCGGTCGCGTCCCATGGTCGAGGACTCCTGGTGCGCGTCTCCAGACTTTGCCTCCTCTCCCCGTCTTCGAGATGCGGATTTTGATACATTCATGAGACAAGCCTCTCGAAGGGGCTTGAATCGTACGTAGCGTCACATTGTACGATCTAACGTAGCTGGCCTCAGTCCCTGACAACACGATCAAGGGACAACTCTGGCTGGCGAGAGGATCGTATGGACCTGCAACAGCATCAGCATGAAACGATTGCCGTCCTTGAGGAGCAGGAGCACCGCCGCCACTGGCTTTGCCGCTCACGCCTATGCCATCGCCCAGGCATCAGTGGACGCGGTCGAGCGGTCCGGCCCCTCGAGCATGCACGACTAGCAGCTGCGCGTCGTTGACAGTCACTCCAAACAGCAGTTGAGGCGTTCCGGTTCGACACCAAAGGAGACAAGGCGGCTCCTTACTTCGTCGCCTGCCGCTGGCATGACAATTGTCGACGCAGCGCAAGTAGAACTGATCGTCGCGACGGCACACGCACCTAGATATTCAGCGAAGTAATGGCAATGATGAAACGTCCTTCCGACCACGATGCGCTGCTTGCGTCGTTTCTCGCGCTCGCGGTACTGGCGTCATATCTCGCGCTCGCGACACTGCTCGCGGAGCTGCCCTATGACGCCGATGGGCCTCAGGAAACTGTTATGCCGACGGACACAGCTGATCCTTCGTCGCTGCGCTACCTTTGCTTAGTTCTTTGCCAAGCTTCCACGGCGCAGTTTGAGGATGGACCGTTCAGGACCAATATTTGGTACCTCGACCAACGCAGAGTGATATTGGCGCCACCTTTAGAAATGACAGCAATGCCTATCTGGCAGCGAGGCGCTTGATTGCAGGAACGACAGTTGATCCGCTCGACGATTATGCTCTCGGCTGCTTCAGCGTCGGCGTGGAGCCACAGTTGATGTCACTTTCGAAACAGTTGCGCATTTCGACCAGCTGCTCCGTCGGGGATCGGAGTGAGCGCCGTCCTCGCTGTCGCAACAAAAACTCAACCTCTCTTCGCTGCGACCATCTACCCGCCTGACGGACCGGCGTGCTGATAACTGCGACTGCCCAGGGCGGTTCAAGGGAGGAAGACGATGTCGGATGCAAAATTGCAAAATGTGCTGTCTTCTCTTTCGCAGACAGCGAGACAGTTGAATGCTCCGCCGTCTGGCCGGACTGCGCCGGATGCAACTTACGTGAAACTAGACACGAATGAGAACCCATTTCCGTTGCCAACAATCGTATGGCAAAGTGCAATCGGGGCGCTTGAACGGCAGTATCTTTATCCAGAAGATGACAACGTCAGCTTGAGGGAAGCAGCAGCCAATGCGTACGGCGTGGCGACGGATCATGTGATTGCCGGCAATGGATCATCCGAGCTTCTGGGGCTCATCTACAGAGCCTTTCTTGCCCCGGGCGACAGCGTGGCAATGCTGTCTCCAGGTTTTTCATTCAATCGCAAACTTGCTATGTTGCAGGGGGCTCAACTTCTCGAAATCAGATGTGACGAGCCTCAGTCCTTGTCTATAGAGCAATTGCTGTTGGGGTGCGCAAAAGCCGCCAAGTTCGTTCTCTTAGCTAATCCAAACAATCCGACCGGGACGTTCATTCCGGTCGCAGATATCGAACGCCTTCTGGCAGAATCGGACCGCCTAATCGTGTTGGACGAGGCGTATGTCGAGTTTGCGCCTGACAATGGCCTGCGCCTCCTAAGCCGCCATCCGAATCTTCTGATCTTAAGAACACTTTCGAAGAGCTACGCCGCCGCTGGCATTCGCGTCGGCTTCGGGCTGGGCCACCCCGAGCTTATCGGGAGGCTTCGTAACATCCAGAACGTGTTCAACATGAATGTGATCGGTCATGCGGTCGGCATTAGCATTCTTGCCCATCGCGCCGTCTACGAAGAGAACCATAGACACATCAGGCAGGAAAGAGAGCGAGTTGCGAGCGCACTGTCGCAACTTGGATTCTTTGTAACGCCCTCCCACGCAAACTTCTTGCTAGGGCGAGTGCCGACGGGACACAACGGCAGATGGTGGCAGCTCGGTTTGGAACGGCAAAAGATACTCGTCGCCTTTTTTCCTGATAAAGGTCTCGAAGACTGTATACGCGTTAGCATCGGCACAAAAACGCAAATGGATGCGTTTCTCGCAGCAGTCAGTGACATTTCTGGCCGCTCGAAAATGGGAATATCGCCCGCCGCGCAGCAGTAGTGTCTAGTGCTGCGTCACGCATGCGATAGCACCACCGATGGATGAGAGCGGTGGATGGCATGACCGAGATCTGTTGTGACTGATGGACGAAACCCGACAACGGATCGATCCCTTAACTGCCAAGGTCGTCGAGGCTTCGAAGGACAACCGCCTCATGATCAACGGCAGCGCGCACCTACTGCTGTTAACACACAGGACAACGAAATGCGCGACGACAATACGAGAGCTCGGGCTCTTTGACCGCTCCGATCCGCCGGAAGCACCAAACTTCCTGTGTTCGTACCTACAACTGGAGATAATCGAGTGAAAGACGTCTTTCCTTCAAAATTCGCCTTCGGCATCTTCGATCACCTGGACGAGGATGGCCGCGATATGGCCCGACAATACGCCGATCGCCTCGTGTTGGCAGAGGCGTACGATCGACTTGGTTTCCATGCATACCATGTGGCAGAACACCACTGTACGCCGCATGGGAGGGGTCCATCGCCGAATTTGTTCTTGTCGAGCGTCGCACAGCGCACACGGCAACTTCGTCTTGGGCCATTGGTGATGCTGCTTAACCTCTATCATCCGCTGCGCGCGTTTGAAGAGATCTGTATGCTCGATCAATTGAGCGGTGGCAGGCTCGAGGTGGGTATCGGACGTGGCTCACTTCCGCTTGAATTGGGCTACTTCGGGATCACCGCTGACGCGGCACCGAGCCGCTATCAAGAAGCCAGCGAAATCCTTATCAATGCTATGAAGGGCGGCACGCTATCCTATCATGGCCATCATTTTGAGCTAAACAGCGTCCCGTTGACGCTAAACACTCATCAGCGTCCAAAGCCGCCGATATGGATCGCCACCAATCGACCCGAGTCCGCAGACTGGGCCGCTGCCAATGGCGCAAATCTTGCGTGCGTGGGCCCCTCCTCTAATGTCCGCAAAGTTACTGATGCGTTCCGCGCTCGTCGAAAGACCAACCGTGACGCTGGCGATCAGACGCCATTTGTCGGATTACTCCGCATGGTCGTAATTGCGCGTTCCGACAGAGATGCCTATACGCTTGCGGCATCTGCTTACACACAATGGCTCAAGAGCTTTAGATTCCTTTACGAGCTTAATGCTATCCCGACACCACCACACCTGCCGCTGACCTTCGATGCGGCAATCGAGAGTGAATTGTGTGTTGTTGGAACGCCAGATGCTGTGAAACAAAGTCTTCTTAATCACCTTGAAGAGGCAGGTGCCAACTACCTCCTTTGTCAACTCGCATTTGGAAATCTGCCGTTGGATGCTTCCCTGTGCACTGCAACCGCGATCCAATCCGAGATCATGGGAGGACTTGGCCAACGATGACCCGCCTGCCCAACTTCGGAAACCCACAGGTTGTAGCAGCGCTCCTAGATGCTGGCCGTACCGTCAGCGCGCATTGACGCTGTTGCCGCGATCCAGCCGCGCACCCTTTTCTCACCACCACCCCCTAAGGAAGACTGACTAATGACGAAAGACCGATTCGCCATGGACTTGGCCCTTGCATTCATTCTGTTGGCGAGCCTTCCTGGCGCCGCCGCCCGCGCGGAACAGCCTACGTACGCACAGCTGAAGACCGGCGCGCCGATCAATACTGGCGAGGTGTTGTCAGGCGAGCTCTACGCGTTGCGTATACGCGATGCCAAAGACGGCAAGAAGGTCGCCTATCAGATCATCACCGCGCCGCGCCGACTGCCCGAGCCGAGCGCCCTGTGCAATCTAGAGACCGGACCGGTCACGTTTCAGCTCCTCACAACGGGCGCGGAGCACGATAATCAGCTGAAGGCACTGGTCGGCAAGAAAATCTCGGTGAGGGTCGACGAAATCTCCTGCGCTGAGGATGCTGGGCAGATGAGCGAGGCAGTCATCAAAAAATGGAGTCTGGTGAGACAGCGTTGATCTGTTAGTGCGTCCGCTGACCGTATCGCAGCGTACGGTGCGGCAAGAGGCAATTGCGGAATTCGCCTCAACATCGCGACCGGCGCAGGTTCCACATTTTCGTACGATATTGTCGGCGGCCAGGCAGCTGCATTCGAATTTCTGAACGCGCTGAAACTCTTCAAGCTGGCAGTGAGCCTGGGCGGCACCGACTCACTTGCCAGCCCACCAGCAAGCATGACGCACTCAGGTGTTGCGGCTGATACTCGCAAAAAATAGGCTCCTCGACTGTACGATCCGGCTATCGGTCGGGTAAAACATCCGTCTGATCCAATTGCAGATATCGCGCAGGCGTTGAACGACGCGTAGTTGCAGGTGTGCCCTGCAACGAACCGGCGCTCGACCCAAGCATTTATGGCCGGCAGGCGCCCAAACGCTGTCAGCGGAAGCCGTTGCCCAAGTCGACACATCGCTTTCGCAATTGGCTTGACGACTGCCTGTGACCTCCGAGCAACGATAGACTGCGCTGCGCCAATGCGCGATGGGCAAGCTATCTGCGGCTGCCCTCTTCATCCGCAAAGGGCTGGATTGCCATAGCAATGCCATCAACCGGGGTATCAGGAACCTAGATGCAGTCTCATCATTGGCTCGAGGAGAATCGTACGTGCGCGTTAGCCCATATTTCGAGGAAATCAAAGCGCGCGCGCTGCAACTGCTAACTAGCTTTCGGCCCACCGCAACCACAATTCCTCGAATCAAAGGGGAAATCCGACATGCCGTGCGCGGCGCAGTTAGCCAAGCACGCGACGAGATGTACAAGCGCGAGAGACCCGGACTCATGGCGTCGCGAGCGGAACGCGCCGCTGCATATCGGCGCACTCGCTTCAACGTCGGCAACTTCGCGCTAGCAGAGCGGGAAATTCGCAAGCTCATTTGGACGCAGCTGCAGCACTGACAATGGCGCCATATTTGCCCAGCGCTCACCATGGGCAACTCTTCCAGCATTTGGCATAGATCAAGCCGCGCTCACCCGTCCTTATTACTCTAGGCGCGCGACTCTTTGGCTGCAGTTGCATCTCAACGATGAACTCCAAATCAAAATGGACGTAAATAAAACTCGCGGCGCTTCGTCGATGGACCTTGCAGGCATCGCGCGACACCGCAAATCAGGGCTCAATCAAGCTCGTCGCTGAGCGGTGCTTCAAGCCCGAGCGGAACTGATGCGACCTGTTAAAGCGCGTGAAGTCGCAGAAGCGAGAAGCCAAAAGAGCCCGCCTTATAGCGTCTTGCTCAACGCGCGCGTCGCATCGCGCGAGGGCGCAGGCATATAGACCAAATAAACAGTTCGCAATTCCTCGAGTAAGATCTGCGTCATATTCAAATGGACAACTCGCGATCCATCCATAATTGCAGTCTGACCCCGGCTTACGTCGAGGCGCACCGGGAGTGTTCGCGCCCTGAACAACGGTTCACATGACCGCCCCCCAACCACTGTTAGCGAGGATGATCAACGTGTATGAGCGGCGAATGATCGCGGCAGGCGATTCGATCGCGAGAATCGATCGCGTATTTCAGAACTTTCGGCAAACGATCGATACTGACAACTCGATTTCGCCTGCCGTTCGGGATGCGCCGCACGCATTGCTAGATAAGGATCTCGTTTTGGCGAGAGCGAGAATTCTCGGCCACATTACGAACGAGGAGGCCCAACCAACGGCGATGAGCATCCCTACGGCCGTTTCAGGTGCAGAAGCTCTTGCCATTGCCAAGAAGCGCTTCGCGGCCGCTCGCGCGGTAATTGGCGCTAATCCCGACTTGCTGCTCGAGATTTGCGACCTCCCGCTGGAGTTCAGGATGCGGATCATGCCGCAATCGGGGCGTCACCACCCTCCCCCAGCACCAACACTCGCCCAAGATCGAGGAGATCGAAGCGAAAGCTCGATACCCCCACCTCTCGATGAGGACCACATCAGTATTCAGCGGTTCGCGGAGACCAATCACATCAGCCCTGAGGCTGTTCCCTCTCGCGTTCGAGGGGCAAGGTGAGAAGCGTGGCGGTCGCTGGTGGGTGAAAATGCGGGTTTTGCGCGGCATAGCCGCGCCTCAACCTTGAGATGATACGGGAAAATCATGGAAAAAGTTTCACAAATAGAGGCGGAGCTTCGACAGATGGCAGCAGTTTATGCCCGCAAAAGGAGTGCGCTTGCCAGGCTGCATGAGGCGTACTGTAGCAAGTTCAACGAGTTGATTGAGGTCAAGGCGGCGCGCGACAGACACAGCGTCGCTGAGCCGGCGAAAGAGACGATCATCACCGGCGCCGGTGCTGCGATCGAGGCGATCCCCGATTTGGCACCGCAGGTTTGCGATCCGGCGTACAGGCTGCTCGATTAGCAATGAGTGACTTCATGTTCCGGGTCGGCCCCGGCGGCGGCGACCGTCATGAGCAAGCCGTTCTCTGCAGAGCGTACTGTTGAGGACGAAAGCGCTCAACAAAACACACAGCGAGAAGATTTGGCTATGCAAGGCTGAATGCGTCTGAAAAGACTTCGATGAACTCGTCTTGGGTGTGAGGAAGGATTGACTGCAACTTTCGACCCAAAAAAGGCGTGAGGACATTGGATCCCGGAACGACCAACAGCGCCGCGAGTTGACGCGAGTTGGCTGAAGTGTCGTTCGCACGGATTTCCGGTAAGTCGGCAAGGCCCGGCTCTGCGCCCGCCGGACCTCTCTGTCACTTCGTGCATTTCCTAAACCGTCTTTGACTGTGGACACTCTCGCGTTTCGATCACCTGATCGAGACTCTACCGTGACGCCACGCTCCACAGCCGCTGCTCCGGTGGCGCTCACAAGATGCGCCTGACCAACAACTAGTAACACTCGCATTTCGTCGTCTTTGTCAGGTCCCGCTCATTCCGAAGAGCCAACTGCAAGAGCGAGGCCAGAACCGCAAGGCCGTGTGCGGGCCAAGGCTTTCGAGAATTGGCAAATCAGCCGATTTATCCGCATGCTCTTGTCCGAAACCAAACACACCATGTTTGGAATCCGACAAGCTGTTTGAGAACACGGCATTGCGCTAACATGGAGTATGACTACATTTGCCGATCTCCGAACCTGGAACACTACTGAAGCCAGCAAACACGTGCGCGTACGAGCAGAGCTGGCAGGCGCGGCTAGTGTCAAATCAGCCAACAAACGTCAACGCTTGTGCAACGGGCTCTCGACTGCGCGCGATGACGTTCCGACTCAGAAGAGAAGAAGAGCCTCACCGGCGGCATTCGGCATGACTTCAATTTCGACCAGAACACTCGGCGTATCGAAAGAGCGCAGCGAGGCTCCCGAGCGGTGATGCACCGTTCCCGCCGCAAGCGCGGAACAACACTCAGTTCGACGATCCGATATAGTTCATCGTTGCCCTCGGCCGACGGGCGTCTTTACGAGCGAGCTTCGGTTCGGACACGCTTCGCTCCAACATCGGCATTGACGCGCATCAGCCCAATACTCGATCAACGTTTGCATTCGTCAGGACTTTACAACCTGACGCTGCGTAAGGTTCAAGCTCTTTCTTTCGAAGTAAGTGTTGCGCTGCCGTTACAGCAATTCGCGATGACGTTGCTAAGACGCGCGCGGCCCGGGGGCCATCTAAGGAAAGAAACTCGAAATGAAGAACTTGCTGCTCGTGACTGGGAGCATCGTCGCGCTTGCCGTGGCGACGCCCGCATTTAGCGCGGATCTCGCCGCACAGCCCGTCTACACCAAGGCGCCGCCAGTACCGCAACCGGTTGCGACCGCGATCTACGACTGGAGCGGTTTCTATATCGGTGCCAATGGCGGCTGGGGCTCGAGCCGTAGCACCTGGGATCTCGCGGGCCTCACGTCCGAGGGCTCCCATGACGTTAGCGGCGGCACCATCGGTGGGCAGATCGGCTATCGCTCACAGATGGGCCAGACCGTGTTTGGCATCGAAGGCCAAGGCAACTGGGCTGATCTCACTGGCTCCAATGTCAGCATCGCCTTCCCGGCCGATATCAACCGCACCAAGACCAATGCGTTCGGCCTGATGACCGGCCTGATCGGCTTCACCTCGAACAACGTGCTGCTTTACGCCAAGGGCGGTGCTGCGGTGACGAGCAACACCTATCAGGTCACCTCCACCCTCACCGGCGCGCAGCTCGCTACCGACAGCACGCGCTGGGGCGCCGCAATCGGCGCCGGCGTGGAAGTCGGCTTTGCGCCGAACTGGTCGGTTGGCATTGAGTACGACCACCTGTTCATGCCGGACGGCACCGTGAGCTTCACCACGGGCGCAGGTACGGTCACGACCGATCGCATCCGCCAGGATTTCGATCTGGTGACCGCGCGGCTCAATTACAAATTCAGCCCGGTGGTTCTCAAATATTGATCTCTTCGCGTTCAAACGGCGGATCGAAAACCCCGGCCCTCGGGCCGGGGCTCTTTTTTTGAACTATTCATCTGCCGCTAACCGCGTTCTGCATTTTCCGGGGATGCAGGCTTTGACATCACGCAAGGACGTTTTTGCCTGCAGACCGACTGGTCGGGCATGTTTAAGGTGACCACCACCACCCTCGAACGAGTAAATGGCAACGGCGAGCCTGACGCGGCGCTGGCATACGAGTGAAGCAGGGTCAGACAATGAGCACGCAGACGGCCGGATAGCGCTCCGTTCAAGAGCTTCTCCTATGCGTCCGCGGACATTCGAGCCGAAGCCCACTTCCATTCTGCGTCCCCAAGCCTGTTCAGCTTGCGCATCTCACGTTTGGAAGCGCCGGATTGGCTTCAGTCCGCCCATAGGAGCCCACACGGTCAGATTGCGGAGAGTATCTTCCTACCTGTGATCGAGGTCTTTCGGTATTCTGCGGCCGCTGGTCGTGCAGATCGCTTAATCTGAATTGTCATTCCCCATAGACCCGGACTCAACACGCAAAGACAAGCCCGAGAAGCCCGTTGATGCCTGTTGACGACTCGAGCCCAACCGACTGTTTGCCTAGTTTAACAGCGCTGCCATAACCCTCTATCGCTTGCCCTCCTGGCTGGTGCTAGCAGAATGCTTTGTCATAGCTGCGCTTCGTCGGGTAGCTGACGGGCATTTGCTTTGGCGGCCTGCTCCCACCCTGCTCCGCCTTTGCGCCTTGATGCATCGCAGTCGCCCGAATGGCTACACAGAGTTCGTTTGCATTCAGATAACGCCAACGCCTCTACCGTGAAGAGCATACTATCTGCCTAAAGACGGCGGCGGAGTCGCGTCGGTACGGGTGGGCAAGTTCGGATACTCAATCTTAGGCAGCTGCCCAGTTAGCGAATTCAGAAACGCAACAATATCGTCCTTTTCTTTATCGCTAAGCTCGATGCCAAGCTGGACTTCACCCATGACGCCAACCGCCTCCTTAAGGCTCCAAACCTGGCCTGAATGGAAGTATGGGGCCCGCAACGCGACGTTGCGGAGCGGCGCGGCGCGGAAAACGTATTCATCGCTGGCCGCCTTGGTGACCACGTATCGGCCCTTGTCAGCGGTCGGAAGGAGGCTTGTGCCCGGCCTTTCGATCACACCAAACGGGAAATAATCCTGTCCACCGACGTTGATTCCGTTGTGACAAGAGTAGCATCCCGTTTCCATGAATAGCTTCAATCCTGCCTTCTGCTGATCATTGAGAGCATTCGTATCGCCTTCAAGGTACTGATCGAAAGGAGCTGCGGGTGTGATCAGAGTCGCTTCGAAAGCCTCGATCGCTTTTGCGAAGTTGTCAAAGGTGACCGGTGACGCCTCGTTTGGGAATGCCTTCTTGAACATGACCACATAGCCGTTCATGGAGTTCAACGTATCGAGCACATGATCTGGAGTCGCGTTCATTTCGACCTTCGCTTGCACGGGTCCCTTAGCTTGCGCCTTCAGGTCTGCGGCGCGTCCATCCCAGAACTGCGCCACATTGAATACCGCGTTGTAAACGGTTGGCGCCCGGCGCGGACCCTGCTGCCAGCCGTGCCCGACCGAGGTCGGACCGGCATCGACTCCGCCCGTGCCAAGATTATGGCAGCTATTGCAGCTAATGATCTCGCTCGCCGACAGCCGCGGATCGAAGTACAGCATCTTGCCGAGTTCAACCTTCTCGCGGGTGACCGGGTTGTCTTTTAGGACAGGCACAATCGAGGGGATCGGTTTGAAAATCTGCCTAGCAGCTCCCATCAACTCATCATCGGCGCTGACTTGTGATGAGGCCAGCATCGCAACGGCCGCAACGGATAACCTGCGTAAAAGGTAAAGCGCCCACATCGCTGACTTCTTCACAATAACTCTCATCGGCACCGAAACGGGAGGGCATCGCCCGTCTTACGTCACTGCGCTAACGCCTGCCCCAGTGTTTCTAGATCTCAATAGCAACAGCCGTGCCAATGGCGCTCGCAACAGCTAAGTCGCTGATCTATTTCTCAAAGCAATTACGACCCAGCAAATATGTGAGGCGTCTTGAACCTTGCCAGAGGCTGTGCGGCGTCAGAAACGCGACGGCCACGAACGAGTGGCAGCCAATTCGTGGTCGACCGCCGCGGCCTTTTGTGGCTTATGGCGATCAGGATGAGAGCGCGTATTGCCGCATCTAGCGATGTTCCCGAGAGACCTCCTATTGCCTCATCTATTTTGCTCCCTAGCGAGGGGAGCGA
>NZ_JCAMOQ010000094.1:0-14128 GCF_059512365.1 Bradyrhizobium sp. Ses1 | reverse complement strand
AATGCTGCGCGCGATCATTTCGGAACCCTGCGCGCCATCAACTCGGTACGGTGCGCACCATCATCTCGGAATCCGCAGACTTTCAAAAGCTTCGCCGCTATTCTCAACGCAATGCCGCCCTAAGCGTAAGCGTCAGAGGGAGCGGGTTTGCCGCTAAATAGGCTCAACTACTGGCCGAGGCAGCTATTGGCTGTTGCGTTTTTTTTCCCGTGCCCGGTCTAGTCGCGCTTGATGAAATCGGAGGATGCCCTCGTGCACCCTGCTCCAACCGCAGCAAGCCAGGATCCCGCGAAAGCAGCGCCGATCTGGGCAACGCTGAAGCTCCACCGGAATTTCTCCGGTCGCACAGGATCTGCCAGCTTAGCTGCGTTCTCGCGGATGTCCTTTGCGAGCGCGCGGGGGCGTCTGTCACAGCGGACTGCATGGTCGCCGCGGCGCGGTCGACATCAGCGTTGGCGCATGGGGCCTTGTGATCGGGCTAAGGGGAACCTCGCGCGGGAGCCGAGGTGAACGTGGGTCACGGCCAGTACCTCAAAGGCGTCCAGCATGGCTGTCGACATCTCAATTCCACGCGTGGCGCGGTGGACTTACCCCGTTCAGCACGTAGTTGCCAACATGGAAGTATTTCCAGCGTACCGGATCATGCAGCGTATGCGTGCGCGAATTGCGCCAGTGACGATCGAGATTGTACTGCGCAAGCGTCGAGCGCGTTCCGCCGAGCTCGTGGAGCTTGTTAGCGGCTAGAATCGCGATTTCCGTCGTGGCCACCTTGGCAATAGCGACAGCAATCGATGCCTCGGCGACCGTCTTTTCGTTTGACTCGGCTATGGCGACGTCCACCGCACGCCCCGCCCGTTCGAGCAGCGCTTCGGCGGCGTGAAGCTTAATGCTGAGATCTCCGACCTGTGCGATAGTGAAGTGATCTTCATAGCCGTGGTCCTGACCGCTATCGATCCATGGCCGTGCGTACTGACGCACAAACGCAACCGTATCGGCGATAGCGCCTTTGGCTATGCCGGCATCGACCGCGGCCTGGATGATCTGCGCGACCGGTCCGCTCGCGGTGGGAAGATCGAATGCCGGCTGCACTGGCAATACCGCCAGTGCGGGGACACGAACATTCCGAACCAGCACGGTGCCGCTCGCAGTCGTTCTCTGGCCGAAGCTCGACCAGTTATCAATGATGCTCAATCCATCAGCATCCCGAGGTGCTATGGCGATATGCGCCTTTCCGTAGGTGTCAGTCGCAGCAATTGGAATGTAATGGGCGAACAGGGCACCGGTCGCGTAGAATTTCTCGCCATTGATATGGTAGGCGTCGCCCTCAGGCGTAATCTTGGTCTCGAAGATGCCGGCATGCTTGCTCTTGGCCTCGGAAAACGCATTTCCGAACCGATAGCCTTGGAGGACTTTGGCAAACCAGAAGCGCTTTTGCGCTTCAGATCCGGTCAGTGCCAACAGTTGCAGGACGCCGAGATGATTTTGCGGGATTTGTCCGAGCGAGGGATCCGCAGCCGAGATGATCTTGATCACTTCTGCAACTGTCACGAAGGAAACGCCGGCACCGCCATAGGCTTTCGGTACGGTGATGCCCCACAGGCCGCTTGACGAAAAGCGATCGAGCTCGGCCGCCGGCAAGCGCCGTTCGCGATCACGCGCTGAGGCGTCGATCACGAACTCCGCGGCTAATTTCTGTGCGACGTCGATCGCTTCGGCATCAGACGCAATGATGTGTGCGCTTGGTGCGAGGTTGAATTCTGGTGGCTGCCTTGTGGGGTCGGCAGTTTCAATGACGGCGGTCATAAAGAGCTCCCAGGTCTGTTCGTCGAGGCGGCGGCTAGATGGCGCCATGGCGCGTCGGCAGGACGCCGTTCAAGACAAAGTCGCCGATGCGATGATATTTCCAGCGCACAGGATCGTGCAGTGTGTGGGTTCGCACGTTGCGCCAGTATCGGTCGAGACCGAACTCCTCAAGCGTGGATCGCGAGCCTGTCAGTTCAAACAGCTTGTTGGAGACGTAGAGTGATACTTCGGTCGACAAAGCTTTGGCTTCAGCCACCGCGATCGAGGCCTCCGCCACGCTCTGATCCGTAGGAGCCTCTACCGCGCGATCGACAAAGCGACCTGCGCGTTCCAACAAGGCGTTGGCGGCCTCGACCCTGATCGCCACATCGCCCGCAGCATGAATGAGGTGCGGATCCTCCGTCCCAACCTGGTAAGTGGTCTCAAACCATGGTCGGGCAAATTTGCGGGTGAAAACCATCGTATCGGCGAGTGCACCGCGTGCGATTCCAACATCGATTGCGGCGTGAATGAGCTGTGCGATCGGCCCCACCGGCGTTGGCCGGTCAAATATATCTTGATGAGGTATCACTTGAGACGGTTTGACGAGAATTTCATCGAGCCAGGTCGAACCGCTGCCGGTCGTGCGCTGACCAAAACCTGCCCAATCATCAATGAGCGTAAGGCCGGGGGTTGACCTTTCAAGAAAGACGACATGCGATCGCTGCGCATCATCCGCGGCGACCACGGCAATGAGATGCGCGAATAAGGCACCGGTAGAATAGAATTTCTGGCCGTTCAGGACCAGCTTGTCCCTGCTGCGTTCGATCTTGGTCTGAAAATCGACAGGATTGCGGGTGCCAATCTCGCTAAAGGCATTGCCGATCCGCTCGCCATCCAGAACCCGATTGAAATAGAGCCGCTTCTGCTCTTCGGTGCCGGCGAGACGAAGGGCTTCCACCATGTAAAAATGGTTCTGCGGGATCTGCCCCAGACTTCCGTCGGCTGCCGCGATGGTGGCGACTACCTCCGCGAGTGTCACGTTAGACACCCCTGCACCGCCATGTTCCTTGGGTACGGTGATCCCCCAGAGGCCGGATTGTGAAAAGCGCTCGACCTCGGCAATCGGCAGCCGGCGCTCGCGATCACGATTTATGGATTCACGCGCGAATTCAGCTGCAAGTTCTTTGGCAACTTCGATCGCCTCTGCATCGGAAACAATGCGCCGCGCAGCCAAGCGATGCGGAGGAATGTGAGGCGCCGGCCGGCTCTGACCCGGAATGGCTTTGCTATGCAATTTGCGATTAACTGTGGTCATGGTCGGGGTTTTCTTCTCTGAGTTCGTGGCCTTCACACCGCAGCTGCCGCATAGGACTTCGCCAGCGCCGAAACCGGCGTTGCCTTAGGGCTCGCCGTGCCGAGGTAGAACTCCTTGACGTCGCCGCGTGCGGAGAGCTCGGCTGCGGTCCCGTATGCGACAACACGGCCATTCTCCAGAACGTAGCCGTAGTCGGCAAAGCGGAGGACCAGATGGATGTTCTGCTCGGCGAGCAGGAAGCTCACAGCTTCGTTCTTGTTGAGCTCGCGGATGATCTCAAAAATCTCTTCAACAATGATGGGAGCAAGTCCCATTGAAGGTTCATCGAGCAGAACAAGGGTCGGCCGTGTCATCAGGGCGCGTCCGATGGCGACCATTTGCTGCTCGCCGCCTGAGGTCAGACCGCAGCGAGACTTTCGGCGCTGCTTCAGACGTGGAAACCAGCTGTAAATCCGCTCGAGATCGTCTGCGAGCGTACGCCGGCTTGGTCGGCGTACGAAGCCTCCGGCCAGAAGATTTTCCTCGACCGTGAGCTGGGGAAAAACGTGCCGGCCCTCCAGTACCTGCACGAGCCCCCTTGCGACGAGATCGGAAGGATGCAGGCGCAAGGTCGGCTTACCCTGCCAGGAGATCGAACCGCGGTTCACGTGACCCCGCTCGGATGGCAGAAGGTTGGAAATCGCCTTGAGCGTCGTTGTCTTCCCGGCGCCATTGGCGCCGAGAATAGCAACGATGGAGCCGCGCTCGACCCGGAGCGAAACTCCCCGCAAGGCCAGGATCGCCTGGCCATAGAGCGCTTCGATGTTATCAACTTCGAGAAACGGCGATGTGGTCATGGCTGTTTTGCCGATCTGGTCAGTTGCTGGCGTCACGCAGCTTGATGCCCTTCTCCCGGGCATAGGCAGCCGCGCGTTCATAAATCAACGGCAGCAACAGCTCACGATCGGACTTCACCCAGCCATTGGAGACGATGTTCCACCTTTCGCCATCCCATTGCAGGACCTTGCCGGCACCGCCGCCTTCATGATCCTTGGCCGAAAGCTTTAATGGTTGCTGCAGGCCGGTCGCGCCAACTTCAGCCAGGCGCTTGTCGGAGAGGTCAAGATGTTCAAGACCCCACTGAGCCTCTTCACCGTTGATCGGACGGACGCCGAAATGCGCTTGCGCCGTGCGGATCGTCTCGACCACGATGATCGCTTCATTGACACCGGAATTGTAGTAGACTGATCCGAAGCTCTTGGGATCCTTGAGGTCGCTCAGCCCCTTGTCGAGGATGTGCTTCTTGAGCTTCTGGTGAATCTCGAAATTTGATCCGGCAGGAAAGGGCGTGATCGCCAAATAACCCTTGGCAACAGCGCCAGCCGGGCGAACATCCTCTTCCGAGCCTGACCAGACGCCTCCAATTATGTGATCGACGGGGAAGCCCACTTTGGCGGCCGTCTTGATCGCGACCGGCGTCATGACGCCCCAGCCTCGCAAAAACACCCAGTCCGGCTTGAGTTGGCGGATCCTCGCCCATTGCGCCGACTGATCATTGCCAGGATGAGGCACCGAAATCTGGATGTCCTCAAGTCCGTAGGTTTTGGCTAGATAGGCCAGTGGTACCTGCGTCTCCTTGCCATAGGGCGAGTCGTGGTAGACGGTCGCGATCGTCAACCCTTTGAGCTTCTCCTTGCCGCCGACCTTCTCGGCGATGAAGTTGATGGCCGAGGATGCTTCACTCCAGAAGCTGAAGATAACCGGAAAACTGTAGGGAAAAACGCGCCCGTCGATTGCCTCGGTGCGCCCGTAGGCGGGGGTCAGCAGCGGAATCTTATCGGCAACCGACTTTTCGGTCAGAGCTTTCGAGATCGGGTCACCATGCGGTAGAAAGATGGGTACAGGGGAGCCGTTTTTGCCAGCTTTCACCCGTTCATAGCATTCCACGCCCTTCTCTACCTCCCAGTTCGTCTCGCACTCGTCCCACACAAGTTTGACACCATTGATGCCGCCTTCAACCTCATTGATGTATCGGAAATAGTCGATCACGCCGGCCCAAGCCGGAATGCCGCTTGATGCATAGGCGCCGACCCGGTAAGTCGCGAGCGGGAAATATTGCGTCTTAGCGTCCTCCGCAACAGCCGCAGCGCCAATAGGGGCCGAAAGGCCGACCAATGCGAACGCGGCTGCCCTCCTTACGGTCCGCAGACGCGCACGTCTTGCTTGCAACGGCATTTCTTTCTCCTTTTCAATCACACAGTTCGGGGCTCTAACCCTTTTGGGACTGCACGAAGCGCGCCAGCCAGCACCCCAGCCGCTCCACCAGCGCGGCAAGGCCATTTGGCTCTTTGACCAAGAACCAAATGATCAACGCGCCAAAGAGCGCCTTTTGGAAATTTGCAAGTTGGCCTGGATCTATGGCGCCGCCGAACATCCCAGCACCAATATGATCAAGCAGGATCGGCAGAAACATAATGAACGCGGCGCCGAGATAACTGCCGACGACACGACCCATGCCACCGAAAATGATGATGAACATCACCTCAAATGAGCGATCGAGATTGAAGCTGCCCGCATCGACCGTACCCAGATAGGCGAAGGCCCAAAGCGCGCCGGCAATACCGATGATAGCCGAGCTGATGAAGAAGGCCTTGAGCTTTCCGGCCGCGACCGGAATACCGATCACAGCTGCAGCCGTATCCATATCGCGAATTGCCATCCACGTCCGGCCGGTCTGGCTGTTCACAAGTCGGATGGTGACCATAGTGATGATCGCCACCGTCGCCAGGGTTAGAACGTAGCGGCCGACCGGGCTCGATAAATCAACGCCAAGGAACGCAAGTCGCGGCGCCGAAATCGAGCTCGAGGTCGAATAATTCGAGAACCAGCCATATTGATTGAAGAGCCATTCCAGGAAAAACTGCGTGGCAAGGGTGGGGGCGATGAGATAAAATCCTTTGATGCGAAGGCTGAACAGCCCTGCAATCAGCCCCACAAAGCCGGCAATCATACCGCCCAGCAACAGGCTCACAGGCAATGGAAGGTCAGGTAGGCGCAGCAGCAGATTGTATGTGGCGTAGGCGCCGACCGACATGAAACCGCCAGTCCCGAGTGACGCCTGGCCGGCATAGCCCATCAATATGTTCAGTCCCAGCCCGGTGAGCGACATGATGAGAAAGGGAATCAAAATGGCGTTGAGCCAGTAGTCATTGGCAACCAGGGGCGCACTGGCCAGGACTGTGAGCGCCAGCAGAGCCAGACCGGCGGCAATGAGGCCGCGATGCGATCGACCTAGCACGGCTGGAGAGACGAAGTCGGCAATCGATCCCGAACCTATCGAGGACACGGTTCAAATCCTTTCGATAGGCGCTTCGCCGAACAAGCCGGCCGGCCGGATCAGCAGAAAGAGCACGGCCAATGCATAAGCGAACCAGGTCGACACGCTGCCACCCAGCAGATTACCCAAATAGATGTCGGCAAGACTGTCGCCGGCGCCGACGATCAAACCTCCGACAATGGCGCCGGCAATCGAGGTGAATCCACCGATGATGAGCACGGGCAGCGACTTGAAAACGACGAGCGTCAACGCGAATTGGACGCCCTGTCGCGATCCCCAGAGCAGACCTGCGACCAGGGAGACGACGCCTGCAACGCCCCATACAATCTGCCACAGTTTCTGCAGGCGGATGCCGATCGAAAGCGCAGCCTGCGGGTCATCCGCAACGGCGCGTAGCGCTATTCCGACGTGGGTCCAGTTGAAGAAGATGGACAGGGCGACCACCAGGATGCCTGCCGCGGCAGCAGCAACAAGATCGAATTGGCTGATCTGGACATCACCGAGCCTGATCGGTGTGTCGACGATCCCAAGATCAAGCTCATGGACGCTGGCGCCCATCACCATTTGCGATATGCCCTCGATCACGAATGATACTCCTAACGTCGCCACGAACAGCGTGATCTGAGGCTGGTTCACGAGCGGCCGCAGAACGAGGCGTTCGACCGCGATCGCCAGCGCAATCATGATTGCGAGGGTGAGGAGCGCCGCTAGCCAAACGTCGATGTTCTTGTCGCGGAAATTCACAAAGGTCAGGGCCGCACACAGCACCATTGCGCCTTGTGCGAAGTTGAATACGCCCGAGGCCTTGAAGATCAGCACAAAGCCAATTGCCACGAGCGAGTACATGACGCCTGCGAGGAGACCACCGACGAGCGTTTCGACAAAGAAGCTCATGCAATCGCTCAATGCACCGCGCCAAGGTAGGCGGTGATCACATCGGGATTGTTGCGCACCTCTTCCGGCGTCCCGTCCCCAACCTTGCGGCCGTAATCGAGCACCACGACATGATGCGAAAGGCCCATCACAACGCCCATATCGTGTTCAATCAGGACGACGGTGGTTTCCAAAGACCGGTTGGCCTCCAGAATGAAGCGGCTCATCTCCCGCTTCTCGTCCTGGCTCATTCCGGCCATCGGCTCATCGAGAAGCAGTAGCGTGGGACGCCCAACCAGAGCTCGCGCAAGCTCGACGCGCTTCTGGACCCCGTACGGCAACGTCGAGACAATCGCCTCACGGTGCCGCTCCAAATCCAAAAACCCGATGATATCGTCGGCCCGCGCCTTGAACTCTCGTGCTTCGCTGCGGTCGCGTCCGATGCCGAACGCATCTTCAAAGATGGTCGTGCGGCTGTGGCGGACAAGACCGGCGAGAATGTTATCGAGCACGCTGAGGCGCTTGAAGAGGGCATTGTGTTGAAAGGTCCGCCCAATCCCAAGGTTCGCGGCTCGTGCGGGACGAATGCGGTCAAAACGCTGCTTGTTGAAGATGACGTCACCCGAGTTCGCGCGATAGACGCCATTAATGACGTTCAGAAGCGAGCTCTTTCCCGCCCCATTTGGTCCGATCAGTGCGCAGATTTCTCCGCGCGCCACGTCGAAACTCAAGGCGCTGAGCGCTTTGATTCCTTTGAAGGAAAGGTAAACGTCCCGCAATCGCAGGATCGGCTCGGACATCGGGGATCAAGCCTCCACGACCTGCCGCGATGCAGCAAGTGACTGCTGCGCTGCCCGTCGCCTAACCGCCTCGATGTCGCGATAGCCCGCCGCGGGATGGCTGGACGGCAGATGCGGCCCTCTTCCGAACAATTTCTCGCGCAGAGTGCCGGGACGATAGACCTTCGGGTAAGCACCACGCCTCTGCAGCTCAGGAACGAGAAAGCCGACGATATCCTCGAACGTCTCTGGGGTCACGGCGTAGGCGAGATTAAACCCGTCAACATCGGTCTCTTCAACCCACTCCTGCAGGATATCGGCGACGGTCGATGGCGAACCCACGAATACTGGTCCAAAGCCACCAATGCCGCCCCATCGCGCCAATTCCTCGATGGTCCACGGCTTGGTTCCGCCGGTGAGGTGATCCATCATAGAAATGATTGCGTTGGTCTCGACCTTTTTGACGGGATCTGTTGGAGCGTACTGGCCGAAGTCGATACCGCTCCAACCCGACATAAACACCAAAGCGCCGTCGTAGGACGCATAACTCTGATATTCCTTGAACTTGGCTTCCGCCTTACCATCAGTTTCGTCCACGACGATGGTGACGAGGTTGTAGGTCAGGATCTTGCGAGGATCGCGGCCGGCCTGCGCTGCCTGCGCTCGCACATCGGCCACATATGCTTTGAGAAGCGTCTTTGTTTGCGCAGCGACAAAGACGCACTCGGCGTGCTGTGCGGCAAAGGCCTTGCCGGCCCCGGACGCACCGGCTTGATACAGCAGCGGCGTCCGCTGTGGTGACGGCTCGCAGAGATGATAGCCCGGGACCTCGAAATACTTTCCCTTGTGAGCGATCTCATGAACCTTCTCGGGATTAGCGAAGACGCGGCTCTGCGCATCGCGTACAACGGCGCCGTCCTCCCAGCTTCCTTCGAGAAGCTTGTAGACGACTTCGACATATTCAGCTGCGACCTCATAGCGATTGTCGTGCTGTCGGAGCCCACCCTGCCCTGTATTCTTCGCTCCGCTTTCGAGATATGACGTGACGATGTTCCAGCCCACACGTCCCTTGCTATGGTGGTCAGCGGTCGACAGACGCCGCGCAAACGTATAGGGATGCTCGAATGAGGTCGACGCAGTGATGCCGATGCCGAGATGCTCGGTCGCTAGCGCAATTGGCGCAACAAGTTGCAAGGGGTCGTTGACTGGGATTTGCGCCGCTTCGCGTATCGCATGATAGTTGCTTTTTTTGTAGACATCATAATAGCCGATCACGTCGGCAATGAAGATGCCGTCAAACACGCCGCGCTCGAGCGTTCTCGCCAGATCCTGCCAATAGTCGAGATCCTTGTATTTGAAGGAACGGTCCCGCGGATGTGCCCAGAGTCCTGGCGATTGATGGCCGACGCAGTTCATATCGAATGCGTTGAATCTAATCTGCCTCACCATCACTAATCTCCGACTGCCGGTGTCTCGCCTACGTCGTTCTTCTTCGCTCTTGCGTCATCTCGCCACAGAAGCCCGTCGTTGGTCCATCGCTTTTATCGACGTTTTTCAGTGCGCATGTTTCTCGAATGCTCGATCTCAGATGAGAAAATCGCTTTTCGATTACTTCAATCCGCGAACGCATCGACGCAGTTGTGTCACCACTCCACTCAGGAGAAGTCATTTTCGATGCGACCGAGTGGTGAAGATCGCCGCTTGAATTGGACACGCGCGCCCCTCGATCGAATCGCATGCCTCGGACCGACATCGAATAATATGATGGAGTGTTCTGACTTCGCGATGGATTGGTCAGAACGAGCCGCCATTCGCTCGGTTTCCTGTTCGGGAGTACCGGCTGCACTATCGACGCGGCACGGCACGGCCATCGAGTTTGACTTCGCCTTAATCACGTACAGTAAAGGAAGACCGAGGCTACCGCGCTTCGCTAACTCAATTCTGCAGAAGGGTTGACAGGAGCTCCTTCGTCACCTGAGAGCGGTGGCTAGGCCTGTCATACCGTTCCGCTAGGTCCAGCAGCCTCTTTTCGGACAAGGGTGTGGCTTTGTCCGCTAGATTAGGAATGAACCCGGCCCGGCCCTTCAAAACCGTTCGTGTACGAAAACACGCATCGTCAATAAGAGAAAGGAAACCAAGCATGTTCAAGTAGCGGGCGGACACATCAAGGCATGCGCGACGAGCAAGAGCTTAAGCCGCCAAAGCGTGATGGACGTCGCCGACAAAACCTGTGGCGCAAGAAGAACCGGTTTCAATTGGGAGCTGTCATTGATTTTCATAGGGGCCAAAGCAGCATTGCGGACCTCGTTAGCCGATACCAGCTTGCGTCGAACTGGATGGGCGAGTTCTCGTCCATCGCAGTTGGCATATTCTTCCAGGTTCATTTGGTCACTGCTACTGCCAACTCAGTTGCGGCATGAGCGAATTCACCGATTTGCAGGTACTCGCTGAGAGCGCCGCGCGGGCTGATCAAACCCTAGGATCAGCGCTCACCAACATAACTTTGCCCGGCGGGTTTCCAATTTCCTCTCGGCTCTGTCCGGTGGTGTACCGGCCGTCGGCAGCTCGAGTCAGCGGCGCTGCCGCGTTTTCCCTGCGCGAGCCGCAGATGGTCGCGAACCGATTGTCATTCCGCGTATATGATGACCGTGATGAATTGGATGCGATCGTCTAACAGCTTTTCCGGCCCATGGAGAACATTGCCGGAGAATGTGAATGCATCACCCGGCTCAACGAGAAACGTTCTGTCTCCAAATCGATATTCCATCCTACCGGTCAGCATATAAATGAATTCCGTTCCGGGATGCTGAAAACGCGGATAGCTCTCGCTCTCCTTATCCATGTTGATAAGGAAAGGCTCGAAAACCTTCCGCGGCCCCTTGTGGTAGGACAGCAAGCGATAAGTGTGGCCGTGCTTGGTGCCAGAGCGCACGACCTCCATCTGCTCAGAGGCTTTGATCAGTTGAGCCTCACCCCTTGTTTGCTCGACTTCACTGAACAAGGTCGAAAGGTCGGTACCTAACGCCGCGCAGATACGTTCAAGCAGCACAAGGCTAGCAGTCGACTGCCCATTTTCGAACCGACTGAGCATTGGGACAGAAATGCTTGCTGCTGATGCAAGATCGTTAAGCGTAAGCCCCCGCTCGAGGCGCGCACGACGAATGGCTGCGCCCATTCTCTCATCGATTGGCGGCCTTGCGATGGCCGTATCCGCGGAAGCCAGAAGCTTCTCCGGCGTGCGTCCTTTCTTATCGTCACTTTGGCGCTTTTGATTCGTTCGCTTGATCTTGCCCAACTCGACGTCTCCGGCAGGAATCGCTTGTGCAAGATACGCCTTCTAAAGCC
This sequence comes from Bradyrhizobium sp. Ses1, assembly GCF_059512365.1. NCBI lineage: Bacteria > Pseudomonadati > Pseudomonadota > Alphaproteobacteria > Hyphomicrobiales > Nitrobacteraceae > Bradyrhizobium > Bradyrhizobium sp. Ses1. The sequence goes on along the minus strand of NZ_JCAMOQ010000094.1, from coordinate 2,715 downwards.
TTTTTGCACCGATCGACAGTACTTTGTCGCCACTGCTTCTCCTTGCCAGATTCACCACGGCCCGGGCGGTGCCCCTCTCCAATGCCGGCATCGCCGATGCCCCAGTGCAGCCCCGTAAGCGAGGTCGATCCCCCTCCTTGGCACCAAGTTTTCTAGAGGATGAAGAGCAAAGAGCCAAATGGGCCTAGCGCCGTCATGCACTGATAGGCTCTCCAACAGAAGCTATTCAGTTCTGAACCGCTAGGTTTTCACACAAGGCTTATTAGTCTGAAGCGAACCTGATTCTTGCGCATCACCGCTGCGCGAGAGTAACGGCAACTTTAACCAGCAAAAAGCAACAGGGTATTTGCGGTTGTAATGCGTAAAGACAAATATCAAGGGTGATGCTGTGGTATGTTGCGCGACGACTCGCATCTGCGACTGCTCGGGAGTTTGCTATGGCTCATACCGGTCTTGCCTGTCCTTGCCGCCTGGGGATCCGGACAATGCTCGCGCTTGCCCTGGCCGCTCTCTACGGGCACTTTGCCTGGTCGGCAGAGCCGGAAAGAAAGAGCGGCTATGCCATCGGCTCGGAGCAATGCGGCAGCAGGGGATTATCGTTTCCTAGACTCAAAATTGATATGAAGAAGGGATTTTGCGCGGGACTGGTGCTGAGCGAGGAGGACGGGCTGAGGTTTCCGCGTTCCATTGTCCAAATCCCCGGGCACGAGCAATTCGTGATCTCCGATATGGGAGGGTGGAATCGCACAGACGGCAGGCTGCTGGTGCTCGACCCGCACGCGGCCGAGGGTAAGCGGGTCAAAGAGATTGTTAGCGGCCTCGAATATCCGTTCGGTCTCGCGATCGGTCCCGACAAGAAGGTCTATACGTCAACCGCCGAGACGATCTTCCGCCTCGATCCCCTCGCGGCAGATCCCAAGAGCACACTCGAGACGATTATCCACGGCCTCCCGGGCCGCCGGGTCACGCTTCCGGACGGCACGAAGGTCGAGAAGAGTAGTCATCCGCTCAAGCATTTCATTTTCGACAAAACGGGGCGCGTATTCGTCAATGTCGGCTCGCACAGCGACGACTGCATCACCAAGCCGCCGATCACAAAGCCCTGCGCGGCGGGCGAAGGCGCATCACCCCTTGCCGCAGTCTGGATGTTCACGCCGCCGCCCGGCGGGGTATTTCCAGCCCTCATGCCGAATGATTCCAATCCGCCGCGCGAGATTTACGCGCGTGGGCTGCGCAACTCGATGGCGCTTGCCGTCCCTCCCCGCTTTCCCGATCCGGGCTACGCTTTCCTGCAGGGCGAGAATGCGGGACCTACCGGACATTTTCAAGCCGAATGAGGAGATCAACGTACTCGAGAAGGGGAAGCATTACGGCTGGCCGTACTGCTTCGATCTTTCCTCGCCAAGTCCTGAGTTCAAGGTCGTGCTGCAGGCGGGACCTTATAAGAATTTCTGCAACAATACCGCCGCATACAAGCCGCCGCACTCGCTCCTGCCGCCGCACGGCGCGCCGCTCGGGATGTTGTACTATCATGGCAGCAGGTTTCCGGAGCTCGACGGCAAGCTCCTCGTCGGACTGCATGGCTATCGCCCGACGGGCGGCCGTCTTCTTATCTATGATGTGGATGGCTACGGCTTTCCAAAGGTGAGCCCGCCGCCCGTCCGCTACCAGGTGAGCTGCGGGGGCGGAGCCGAGCCGCGCGTTTCAGACAGACGCCGGCAATGCTCCGGCGGCGGCCTACGAAGAGCTTATATCCGGCTGGTACAGGGTGAATGGCGCGCGGCCGCAGGGCGCGCCGGTCGGCATGACAGTCGCGGCCGATGGCGCGATCTGGATCGTCGAGGACAACAACAAATCCGTCATCCGCATCGACCGAGCCTCCGGCAATCCGCCCGATCCCTTGCCTTGCGGCGTCCGGACGCCTGAGCAGATCGATGAGCTTGCTGGTTTCGTTGCAAACGATCCCAAGAACAAGGCGCGCCTGACGACCATCCGCACCAACCTCGTCGAAAAGCATTGCGTCGGCTGTCACTCGGACTTTGGCCTTAAGAAGGGGCAGGCGGAGGCTGAGAAGGATCAGACGGTCCTGCGCTTCATGCTGGCGCAGGACGGCTGGATTTACCCGGGCGACCCAGATTCCGGGAAACTACGCATCCGCCTCCGCGGCTTTGGCGCGGAGAAGCTGATGCCGCCGGGCGGCGAAAAGCTGCCGCAGACGGAACAGGGTTATGCCAGGGTTTTGGACCTTGCCGATTATCTCTCCGGCACGATGGTTCCGGGAACCAGGATGCGGATCAAGCCTGGCCCCGTTCGGAGGAAATTCTTCAGCAAGGCCGACAAGGAATGCGGCGAAATGCCGACAACGAAGGTCGTTGTGGTGACACAAAGAAACGCCGTAGGTAAATCCGGCTTCAGCCGGTTCTATCGGCCGGCCGATATCTTCCTCAATGGCGAGTGCACCGATACAGATGGCTACTATATCCGGCAGGACCTTCTGGTTCCTTTGTAGCGCCGTCCTGATCGTGGCCGCAGCATCTGCGCGTGCTGAGGACAAGCTATTCGAAAGTCTCCAGGTTACGCCGGCAGGCGAATACACCTTCGGGATTGAAGGGCCTGCCGTCGATCTCGACGGCAATCTCCCCCGACGGTTGGTCAAAATCCCCCGGGTGAGGTCACCTCAAACTCCCCCACCTGATTCCGCCTGGCTGGGCGGCT
>NZ_JCAMOQ010000093.1:0-14271 GCF_059512365.1 Bradyrhizobium sp. Ses1 | reverse complement strand
TCTTCATGGTCCGCTCCGTTTATCAAAACGGAACGGCATCCGCACCACCTAAGCCGCTGGTCCAAAATCCGGGGTCCTCTTCAGGGCTGCCATCGCGTCCCTGATCGAAATAGCCTTACGCCGCGTGCGATAACTGCTAAAGCACGGCTGGCCGCATCGGCGCAGCGTAGGGTTGCTTAGCCTTGGCTACAGGGCGCTTGCTAGCGCGCCGATCAGCTGTGGCAACGCACTGATACTCACCGGGCCACATAGGACTTTCTGAGGCAGAGTTAACGCCCTTCATGGAGGCCTGTGCCTCGATGGCTTGCCATCGTCTGGGAAGGTGGCTCGCTGACTGGTTCCGCACAGTGCGAAGAAACTTCATCGCGATGTCGCCGTCGAGCAGCCGATACCGGGTATTGCAGCGGTCGCATCCCACAGCAGGCCCAGCAGCATGTTTTCCTCCTCCAACCTCTTCAGGCGCTTCGCATGCGAGACCTCCATCCTGCCAAACTTGGCTTTCCATTCGTAAGCCATGGCCGCACTCACGCCGCGGTCCCGGCACAGATCGGCGACCGGAACGCCAGCTTCGTACTCCAAAAATCCCGATGATCTGCTCTTCCGAAAGGCGGCTGCGCTTCATGCCCTGGTCTTAATACGCCGCCCCCCATTTTTTGTCCGGTTTCCGACAGCGGCATCACAAAACCTGTGAGATTCCGCGCGCCATTAGCGCATCGCGAACTGTTTCAAAGCGCAATTAGGCGGTTAATGCGCACGAGGAGCGCTGGCGCAGCCGTTGCTCTTTCTCGCCGTGGGACAATAGGGGACCAATTTGTGGAGCTGAAGATGAACGGCACGACAGGATCTTGGAGTTACGGAGAACAAGCGCCGATGCCAATGGAAAAACAGACTAAGGTTAAAGAAATCCGCGACTCTTCAATCCACTGCGGTTTTGGGGGCATACCGCGGGATGCGATAGTTGCGGCTAAACAGCTGGGGGTCTTTGAAGAAATCGCGGGCACTACCGGCGACTAAGTAGGAACGAAGGTTCAATACGCTACCTCGCCTTGCCATCTGAAAGGCAGGCCAAGCGGCTGGGCATTGGATCGCTCGGGGACAGCTTGCAACGTGTGCGGCTGCTCATGGGCGTTGCTGAAGATTGAACGCGCGAGTGGGAGATTGACCGTCTTGTACGACAAATTGGAGCTCCCGAGCGTGCTGACGGGTTGATTTGTCGCCGGAGCATTAGGCCATCCGAGCCTATGGTATGAGGTATGCATCCGAGGAGAGACGCCTTGCGTCGGGATAGGTCTCGCTTGAGAACTGCGCGCGTGGACGGTCAGGATGTGGGCTGAAATCGACTGCAAGTGGTGGAGGCTGCGAGTTCGAGCTGAGTGATCGTTGGCGCTTAGATTGGCAATAGTCGTTACAATTGGTCCTTATCGACGCACACCTGTTTGGAATCCTGCATAACAGGGTTCGAGAGTGTAGAATTTCTGCACCATCTGGCGCCCACTTCGCGAACTTGTACCGCTCTTCCAACTAAAAAGAGGTCTTCCAGGTAAGGAGGTTGCAAATGACGTCGGTGTTCCCAGCGAAATCAAGTCGCACGAATACCGCGTGGGTGTTACGCCAGAGGCCTTCCGCAAATAACGGCGGCCGGCGCCAGGTGGTTAGTCAAGACCAATGCTAGCATCGGCATTGGCGCTACGGACGACATGCAAGGCCGGCGAACGGTTTTAGACTCCTCCCATGAGGTATTTGCATCGAGCGATGATGATAAACAACAAGGAGCCTGAGCTTTCCGAATGGACGCAGCCGCGAGAGAACCAGATCCTCTTCACTTTGTCCGCGTCTGTGCCGGACCCGGAGTAGGCCAAGATACTCGGAAAGCCTGGGTGCGGCCCAATTGCTTAGGAAGCCGTGACCTGAAACGCATGGCGGGGCTTTCGCTGATGAGCGAGGTCGCGGGCTGGCTTGCGATAGAGGCGACCGGTAGCGGCCGCGCACTTGGCCGGCTACAGATGCCAAGCAGCACCACTTTGACACCGTGCCTTCGTGGTCCACGGCGACAGCTATATCGCAGACAATTTCGAGCGCGAGCCGGCAAGTGGTATCAGGCCGCTCCGTTCGCTCGCAATTGGAAACACCGAGCCAGATGCCAGCATACTGCCGGCGGAGTACTTTTATTAACCGGTTGGTCCTCGCCTTCGCGAACATCACCACAGACGTGCAGGAGGTTCGGGCTTCGGCATTATGGCGTCGCTGCTCAATAAGCTTAGTACAGAGTGCCTTTGAAAGACCCAGACGCCGTAGCGGCAATCGTCTCAACTTTGCGGCGCGTTCATGGCGACCGCGTTGCTCGTGCCTTACTCGCAGACGGCGTGAGCTTGGCGGCACTTATCGATGCGGCGTTCTCCTTGCCGATGAGCAACGGTAACGCTGTCCGGATGATCGGGAAAGCGCTTGATTCTGGCGATTTCAGCTTCACACCGGACCTAGGGCCGCTTTGGCGTGTGCGGTACATTTATGAAGATCGACGTGCATCGATGCGCGTCGTCGATATGGAGATCTCAACGTCGGGCAGGACATTCGCGAGCACTGAGATTTCGTTGCGGCTGTCCATCTGATGCGATGTCCAACTCGTGTCTCCCCCTCACGCCAATTTCTTTGTCAATCGGCCCTTTAATTGCGAGGTGTTGTCAAGCTGCCATTCTTTGTCTCCAGTGGCACGAGGGCAGCGATCACTTCGTCGGAGCTGGTCGGGGTTGCGGAGACGGAGTGATCGCGGGTGACGAGAGAATCGCCAACCGGAATTGGCCAAGGCCCGGCCTCTTTAACGGGTCAAGTTCGCGTTGATGTCGTAGCTGGGGTCATGGTCCTTTCCGAGGTCGCGGGCGCCTCATGTTGATGTCCGGATCCGACGCCTCAACGTTTGCAGCGGAGTGCGGACAAGCCGCCGCCAGCCGATTGAACGAGGTCGTCGCGATCACCGTCCCAGCGGGACATCGCCGGCCGTAAACCAGGTCGGTAAGCCTTTTTGGTGGGCTCAAGCTGTCTTCGTCTGCTCCCATTCGAATGAGGTGCCGTCGACCCAGATGCAATGGAGGATGATCGCAATCTTCCGTGCGATAGCGACCTTAGCCTTCTTCATTCCGATACGCTTGGCGAGTTTCAATCCCCAAGCTCGAAGGGAAGACCATTTCTTCGTACGGTAGAGCAGGACAGTTGCGGCTTCGTAGAGATAGGTTCGCAGCAGTCGATCGCCCCAGCGTGAAATTCGGCCGTTGTGATCGATCTCGCCGGATTGGTTGCGTCGAGGCGTGAGCCCGAGATAGGCCCCAACGGCCGACGCAGATCGAAAGCGCGACGGATCGTCGACCGTGTGCCTGAACGTCAGGGCGGTTACGACGCCTGATCCCACGTCATAATGCCCATCTCACTACGTTATTGAAAGACAAAGGTCTTTTGATTTGGATTTGATGATGACGGGCTTTTGCAGCACGCCCTGACGCGCTCGATCACATGCGGATCTTCGATATCGCGTCGTTTGATTACCCAAGGTGCGCCTGCACAATATTGGTTGGCGGGAATGACGCCGGCGCGAATCTGGCGTAGCACCGTCAGAGGGCTCAGATTGAGCATCCTGGCTGCTTCAGGCAACGTGACTTCGCCGCGCTCGGCCCATTTGCCATCCCTGTAGACCGTGATGCCGTGCGTGTTGCGGAAGCCCCGCACACGCGACTGTGTCCATCCATTCAATCGGCCGGTTCGCTTACCTGTCCGGTTGAGCATGCCGGCAATGGCTTTGTCAGGCATCAATCGCGCGCAGGCGCGGATCAATTCCGCCGTCTCGGGCTCGACGGCCCACCGTGTTTGCTCCCTCCGGTTCTTTCTCACCATCAGGCGGGTATGATCGCCGCCCTGCCAATGCAACAATAAATGAATCTGGTCATTCTCGACGCAGGCTACCACCTCACGCAACACGACCCGGATGATACGCTTACGCGTGACGGCAGTGGCCGCCGGATGGTGCCAAGCAGCCTCCAGGTCAGCCCCCATTTGCAGCAGACGCTCGCGCTCCTCTGCACTCAAGGTCGCCGGCCGCTGTCGAAGCAGCGCCTCCAGTTCCTCCTCGAGTGCGCGTACGGCCGCAAGGGCGGCATTCCACCGCCGCTCGAGTTCGCCAGCGACCAGGCGATTATCAGGGTCGACCGTGTCATATTGTCGGCGTGCCCTGGTTGCCTCGTATCGCGCCTGTTCGAGCGCCAACTCGATCTGGCGTTGTTTTTCGCCAGACCGGTGCTCGCATTGTGTGATCGCTTGGATGGCCGCTTCAACGCCGAGCGGCTGCAGCAACCGCACAATCTCCGCTCCCACCGCCTCATCGACCCGCAAAGCGCCGAACGAGATGCAGGGAGCGGCAATCGGATTGCTCCGGGTCGCGTCACAATTATAGCGGCCGACATCGCCGTTGGTGCCATTGTAGCTGACAAGCAGCCGGCGGCCGCAATGACCACAGCGTAGCAGGCCCGCGAGCAAAGCCTCTCCCTTGCGCACCGGTCCGCGCACCATCATGCCCTGACCATTGGCGTTGTCAGCGATCAGCCGTTGATTCCTTTCAAAGTCCGCTCAGGACAAATAGCCCTCGTGATGGTCGACGAGCAAGACCGCCCAATCTGAGCGATCTTTGCGGCGGCCGCGAACGATTCGCTTGCGGCCATTTTCGATTATCATCCGACTTCCGGTTCGGCCAAAGGCGTAAGCACCGGCATAAACAGGGTTGGTGAGAAGATTGCTCACCGTCGTGTAGACCGGTAGCTTCCACAGCACCTGATGTTGTCCCGAGGCTTTGGGGTCGATATACGGCAGCGCGATCTGGTCACCTCGAAGCGACAAAAACACTTGGCGGATGCTTTGCATCTCGGCAAACCGGGTGAAGACCAGCCCAATCGCCTCCCGCACGCGCAGGTCGGGATCCATTTCGATTTTGTCGCGGCCCGCTTTTACATAGCCAACGGCTACCGAGAAGAACAGCTCGCCCCGTCGTGCCTTCTGCTTCAGGGCTTCCATCGAACGGGCCCGCAGGAGTGATAGTTCGAGCTCGCTCATCGTCCCTTTCATGCCCAGCAATAGCCGGTCGTTTGGATGGCGGGGTTCATACGTTCCATCCTCATCGACGATCACCGTGCCGACCAAGCCGCAAAATTCGATCAGAGTGTGCCAGTCGCGTCCGTTCCGCGCCAGGCGCGACGCCTCGATGGCAAACACGGCACCAACGCGGCCTTCACAGATCGCTGCAAGCAGTCTCTCGAATCCCGGACGGCTGACGCCCGAACCCGAGCGGCCGAGATCGTCATCAATGACCGTCACATCCGTCCAGCCAAGAGCACGAGCACGGTCGGCAAGGCCATATTGACGCCGTCGGCTCTCGTGATTGTTGGCAAGCTGGTCGACGGTGGATTGTCGAATGTAGATGAAGGCGCCCCGCGCCAGATGATCAGGCGTGATTTTCATCGCCTGCCTCCGTCACTGCGACGATACTGAGTATTTCCGACAAGAGCGCGCTCACCAGTGGCAATAGCTTCGCCCGCTCGGACGCTGTCATCGGTACCAGTGGCGTCTTGGGCACGAAGAGGTCGGCTTGGCGCTGATATTGTTGCCGACGTGTCATGCTTGTCTCCTTCACGACGGGAATCGTCGTGCAACAAGCTTAGGCAGGTATCGAGCTCGAGACGGAGCTCACGCAGATGCGCCAGCGGCAGAAGTGGAATCTCCGTCACCACCATCGCCTCCGCCGAATCCTCCGTCATCCAGATCGGCAGCTGCGCCAGTGTGCCATCCGGCTGACGGATGGTCACAGCGACGTCGTTACCACGGATTGCGACTGGTCACGATGACCGTTTGCCCGTAACGGGGATGAAATCGGTAACGGATAATCGTCTCACGCAACTGATAGTGAGCATTATGAAGTTGTCGCGCCCACGCCCGGGACCGTCATCAGGCGCCGCGTCGTTTCATCCGCTTTTGCGAGCCGCCGAATCTCGTCGTCTAATTTACTTTGCTGCTGACAGACCTGATCATGGACCAGCAAGAGAGGATTAACCACGGAACACAGGTGGTGATCATCACCCAACAAGTCGTTGACCTGCTTCCGAAACTGAAGGCCTATAGCGCTTGGGAACAGCAGGCCGTACTCTTTGACGATGCTGCGAACTTGGTTTTCGATATCCCTTCGGATTCCGACCAGACGAGATCGCGCCACAAGAACGGCCCGGGTCCTCTGGCTCTCTTCGCTCTTGACCTTCACTTCTCGGTACCAGCCGACCCTGACCAGCTCGGCCAGTCCTCGGGCGTCATTCGGATCGCTCTTATTCAAGCGGGTCGAGAGTACGGCATGTGCGTGGCGAGCATCGACACAGACGACAGGAAGGTTAACGCGTCGGAGCTCGTGCCAAAGCCAGCTCGCCATCGCTCCAGTCTCAAAACCGATACGCTCGGCATTTGGCGCACGCTTGCGAAGTAGCTCGGTCAATGCTCCAGGTTCGGACTTGGCCTTGCCTTCGAACGTTACCCGTCCACTTTCGTCGATTACGCAGACTGAAGTTTCCCTTTGTGAGACATCCAACCCGACGTATTGCTTCATGATAGCGCTCCGAATCGGTTGATTGCGAGAGCTCGACGATAGCAAGAGCTCCCTGGCTCACGAGCGCCGATCGCAATTACGTCATCGTTTGCAATTTCATTCCTGATCGGAGGCCACCTTATCGGGCGCCCACCCCGGGTTCAGGAATATTGAAGGTCGAAACGCTGGCTGCTCGGGATGTATGCGGGCGGATACGATGCTCGTCGAAGATCGCACGAGCAGCTCCGCCCGATGCGGCTGAATTTGTACGGCTTCGATCGAGCACTCATGTGGCGCGCTACAATTTGCACCCTAAGGTGCCGTAGTCGCGCACTCCGCTGGGCAATCGCAAACCCCTGTCGCAGCGCGCCGCAACCGAGCCTCCCTCGCACGGGGGCAGCTATAAGCGCGCAGGGACCGTTCTCGTTTAATGGATGAAATCTGGTTGCGTGAGACGCTGCGCCGTGTGCTTAACCAATTTTCGAGTGCTGTGCGCGGGAACGCCGCCGAGCTGGGCGACTGCAAACCGAGATGCTTACGCCATCATCTCCGACCAGCGCATGCTGTAGGATTCGGGCGTTCTCAGACGCGTCCGCGAGATGTGGTCCGAATCCGTGCGGATGATCATCTCGGGCTATTCCGATTCGGAAGACATCATCGCCGGTGCGTCAACGAGCCGGGATTCATCAATCAGGCACGAAGCCTCGGCAACCGGACCGTTTGCTAGACATTGTCAGAGAGGCGGTGCAGCTCTATCGGCTGCAAAAAGAGACCGAGCCTGCGGCCGTGGATATGGAGCCGACGCGCATTTGATTCGTGCCTCGCCAGCGAAATACTTGCGCCCTAGTGTGGGACTCCAGACGTAGACGCGTTCATCCGATCGCATGCTACGCCCTGACGGGAAACGCTTATGCATTACCGGCACGATCTTGGCCCGCTCGGAACCGGCAAGCTGCATGTCGTGGCTCCGGAGGAGGAAGGGACTGAAGGGTAAGTAGAGTATTGTCAATCATGCGTAACCGTTGACTCTCCTACCGAGCTTGTAAGAGGAGGGAAGTTCGAGGAGCGAGGCGTGAACACTCCGTCCGTCTGTTGCGCCTTCGGTTATAGATGAAAGGGACTCGCGAAGGGCAGACGCAGAGTCGGTCGCGCTCTCTATTGCTGCCGATATCGTAATTCTTCTGAGGCCGTCACCGTCTAACATTTTTGTAGTTTCCTCAATTGAGATATCTGCTCACAGATTGCATCCTCCGCAGACTGCGGCTAGGTTTCGCTTAGCTGCTTCCGGCTGGCGGCGTACCTCCAAGGTCAGAAGAAATTCGATATATTGGGGATGGCCCTTATGCATTCATCTCCCAAACACGCTTGACCGTTCCAGTTTTTTTCGCGCTAGATGCGTCCTGAACGGTGCAACGGTGTGGTGATGGCCAAGACGGTGAAGAAGAAGGTTGTCCGCCGCGAGTACACGAAACCGGATATTAAGGAACTGCGTGCAGAAGGCTCCCGGAGTTGTCCATATGTGACAGCCGGATGAACAAAGTAAACATTGAACAATTGGAAACCGCGGACAAACCCTTGCTGCTCTCGTCAAGATTGAATGTGCAAATGATACGATGTATGGTAGGTAGAGTCTTGCAAGATCCAACGGAGGTACCAGCGCGATCGCACTGATGAGTTAACGCCGCGAGTAAACCTAGTTCGTCCTTTTATCGCCTCGATTGTACCTATTGCCGATCGCATGAGATGGTCATCATTCAAAATATTTCAGAGCCTGGCTTGTCGACGAAGCGAACATTGCTCGCCGTCAAAAAGAAAGCTGGTTTCGTGTCATGGACGGGACATCGATTGCCCTTATGATTTGCGATTTCAGAGGAGGTGTTCATCATGCTGCAAGTCGACCCCGGTAGCGCTGTCCGCGGGTTCCTTCGTCTGAGTGGGGCCGATGTAAGCGTAAGTCCTGATCGCATCGGAGAAGATCACAAGATTGTCGTGGTCCGTAGCCAGGGATCGGCTTGGCTTTTTGTAGCGGCTATCGGGCCACCTTGCGATCGAGCAGGGACCCGTCACCTAAATGACTGCGTTGACTCCCGCCGTCAGTATCGCGACCATGCATCGCGGAGCTTTGTTTAGGCATCACGATAGTGAGAGCACGATCATGAGCAGCACGACGACCATTGATAGCGTCATTCCGCGACCAGACATCGTCAAGCACGGGGCACGACTTGGTGCCGAGATCAAGAACATCAGGCTATCGGAAGAGTTGTCCGACGAGGTCATCCGAGCCATCAGCCGACTGCTTCTCGAGCATAAGGTCATCTTCTTTCGTGATCAGGGACATCTTGATGATGCCGAGCAGCAGCGCTTTGCCGTCCGACTCGGCTCTCTGATGCCGCGGGGCGCGCCGTCGCCCCCGGAAGTTGCGTCGGATCCCGGCAGCGATCGTGACCGGATGCACACGGACGCCGGCTTCAGAGAGGCCTGTCCACAAATCTCGGTGCTGCGCGGCGTCGTGATCTCGCCTTGTGGCGGCCACATTGTTTGGTCGAGCACTGCGGCTGCATATCTTGACCTTCCGGAGCCGCTGCGGATGCTTGCCGACAACCTGTGGGCGGTGCACTGCAGCGCTCATGATTACACTGTGATATGGCGCGCCACCGAGGCGGACACGACGCATTCCGACGATGTCCTCACCGGAACAATCTACGAAACCGCGTATCCGGTCGTTCGCGTCCATCCCGAGACCGGCGAGCGCTTGCTCGTGCTTGGACATTTCGTGCAGCACTTCGTCGGTCTGCAGAAATATACCAGCGAGAAGCTGTTCGACCTACTTCAATCCTACCTCGCCGCGCCGAAAAATACCGTATGCTGGAGCTGGAAGTCGGGTGACGTTGCAATCTGGGACAATCGCGCGACCGAGCATCAGGCCGTCAATAGACCCGGCGATCAATATCGCGTGTTGGGCCGCCTCGCCGTCGACGACGATGTGCCACTCAGTATCGTTGGTTGCCGCAGCGTAGCGCGCAGTACGAGGTTAAAGCCGCAGGCGGGCAAGGCTGCCTAATTTAGGCCCACTGAACTGATCTGGTCTGCTACGACGCCGGCGATCCGAGGCTTGCGTCGCAGAGGCTTGCCGCGCGCGCAGGCGGCGCGATGTCGATCGATTGGCGCGTTGACGTTGGGTCGTTCGCTCCCGACAGTTGCGGCTTACCGCTTGAGAAGTCCGATATCAACGATCGAGGCTTGGCCGGGCAGGGGATGTTTTCCGCGTTCGCCGAAGACCGCGGCTATCAAATGGGACCGCAAACCGGGCCGCACACATCCAGACTGTTGCTATCTTGACATCAACATCATCGAACCGGAAACCAATGGCTCGCACTGAACGGACGATTGAAGTCGGGCACGGCGCGCGATCTCCGCGAAGGTTTGGCAGTGGTCGCCCATGAAATGAAACCTCACGCGACAAAGCCCGCACATGTGACCGTTGATATTCGCGAGCAATTAGGCGAGTCGAGGTGACGATGACTGAACCGGCCGGCGCGATCACCGAAATCGGCGTCATGATCGGGCACATCTCGCGAGATGGCTACCGCCGTGGTCGACGCCCTCGCAGAGCAGGGGGCAACGACCAGAACCGTCCGTCGCACAAAGAGGAGCAGCGCTGTTCGTCGGCTGCATGCGAACGTCTGCGGAGGATACGCCAGCGACCTCTTGGTGAGTAGCGTCCTTAGCGGTTCGTTGAGAAAGGGCAACTCCCACCGGTCGTTTTTTCCGAGATCGAGTCGTAATCGACGCGGATCAGGTTGCCTCCTACCGCTGAATCGTACCGGGAATTCGCGCACGGGTTCTATGGTTTCTTTGCCGCCATTTTATCGCCAGTCGGCATTCGGCCCGAAGAAGGAGCTGGCCACGACGAAGCGGATCAACGAAACGATTGACGGATCGACTTTCGAGTGGGGGCGCACGGACAAGAACTACCGTCCGCGGCACGTTGTTGAGTGGGCCCGACGAATGTCAATCGAGCTACACAAATCCAACGGAGCGGTCATGGCTAGTGGTCCGAAGACACGCGGTCCATGAGACTGGTCCTCATAAACTACAATTCCGAGGCCATGAATGCACCAGAGAGTCACAAATTCAAGTATTGGTATTGTCCACGGCCCTCGGAGCCGCCCGCAGGATCGGAAGACCTGCCTCTAGCTCAGCGTTGAGCTCGTAATCGGTAAGGGACGATCAATCTTGCACTAGGAGCGTACTCTCCCTCCTCGAACGTGGCCATATAACCAAGGCAAACGGCGGCCCCTCCTTGCTCAGTGCAAGGGAGATCAGCCGTATTGACTTGTTCCATATCGAGAGACCTCCAGCGCGAACAAGCGAATTACGCTTGAGCAGGACCAAATTGCGGTCGAGTGTTGTTTTGGGCGAAGGTCATGTGATAAGCTGTACGTGACAGGCTTCGGCTCCTTCACTGACCGGTAGTTTGCGTTGAGCCGCTCGTGGATGATCGGCAATGGCCTGCCCCTTCGGTCCGGCGACCACGGTGGCCTATGAGGATGGTTGTAAGTTCTTGGTCATAAAAACCCGGAATGTTCCGGGTGGGTCGCTGGGTGTTCGGCCCAAGGCTTCCCATCCATTTCGAGCATAGAAATCTTGAAAGTTGATCGTGTAGAGGAAAGCCGATCGGCAGCCGCGCCGTCTACCTTCGTCTTCGAACACCTTCAAAATCGTTGTTCCCAAGCCCCTTCCACGAAATTCCCTAGGCAGAAAGAACGAGTCTAGAAACAACAATCCCACCGACGAAATTCCCATCGCACCGCCTAGAACGCTCTCGCTTGCGGGATCCGTTAAGACCACAGCAATGGGACGATTATCGCCGACGCCGGCTATAGCATAAATGAAATCGTCATTACCTCCCTCGATTGCTTTCACGATGGAAGAAGCGATTACATCAGTTACAACGATGTCCGGCATTTCTCTTCCCCTCGCGCACAGACTATTGCAATAGCGTAGCGCAACATCGACATCAGATGAACTTGCGATATCCGAGATGAACCAACAGATTGCGCTCGAGTGGCCAACGCACGCTGCAAGCGGCCCGTTGACAGTACTGCATCGCATACGTCTCTTCGTAGTCTGGCGCGCCAATCTGTTGCTCTCAGCGACAGCATCGCTTCTAATAGCAAAGTGGACATCCACTTCGTGGATCACACCACCGCACTTTACAGGGCCTAGCCACGATATGGATATCACTTTCAACGAAGCCAAATATGACAAATATGACGCGTCCATATTTGAAGTTTGCTCGGGAGCATTGGCCGGAGCAGTGGTCATTGGGACCGCGTCTTGATCTCCCAAATATCTTCTTCAGTCTGAATAACCGAGCGTATGGCTCAGCCTACATGGCGATTCGAGCTTCGAAACTACTAGGATCGATAGTCGATATTTGTTGTCCCGGGGAGTATGATCGGCGGTCAGTCGTGACGAGCCTACAACCGGGCGTGGTCTAGACATGCGCTCTGCCTGATCGATTTGTTGTCGACTGAAGGCTGTGCTTATCGGTGGAGCGGCTGCCGCGCCGATGTCCGACGTCGAGGAGTTCGCACCCGGCCGCCGGTCAAAGCGACGCAACTGTTTCATCAGTGGTCGAGCAAACGCCGGACGCGAGCTAAACATAGTGTCCATGCCGGTGGCGATGCGCAGCTGCTTAAGTGTGCGCGTGACCTTTCAATTACCCATAATGTTTGCCCCGATAGCCGCTCCCAGTTCGAGGGCTGCCAGCCGCGATAGTCCCCGCCAGACATTTCCTGGAGCTGGATCGTTAGCTCGGGCCAAGTATCCTCCGCCGCGCGATCTTGACGAGATAAATGCGAGAACGTGTTTCGTTGAGAGTGATCTCCGTCCCTGTCTTTCACCAAATGATCAAGGAGCTTGATTTCGGGATTGGTTAGCTCCGTTTGCACTAGAGCGGTCGTTGGGCGAGGAACGATAGAGCGCTATCCAAGACGCGCCAACTTACAATGCAGAAAAACCGCTATCAGATTGACCAGACGCTCAGTGGCTCGCAATTTCGACTCCTCCGGTGAGACGTGCGCAATTCGTGTCCAATCTCTGACAGCCACACAAATCAGGTTCCAGACCAGACCATCTTCGGGCGCCCTGAAGGCCTTTCGATGCAGGCGCTTAATGCTCGCAAACGGTGCTGGCACGGCCATTGCTTTTGAGAGGCAGCAACTTCTAGCGAGGGCTGAGTCCACGCAGGCGCTTAAGACGAGTGTTCTCCCTTTCCTCGGACCGGTGTGCCGCGTTTTTACGGAGACAGGCTCGCGCATAAAGTGCGCACTGTTTGCATCAGCTTTGGAGAGCAACATGGTGGCATAATCGGATACAGCTGCAAGCGAATTTGAACCTCAAAGAGTCCAGCTTGTGAAAACCGCAATAAAGGAAGAACTCGATGCCAATCGACTATCCGGCCGTGCTCAAACTCAAAACCGAAGCGGCTCCCTATTCTTGGAGCGATCGCGAGGTGATGCTCTATGCGGTTGGCATCGGGATGGGCGCCGATCCTCTCAACGAAAGAGAGCTGCAATTTGTTAACGAGGCATTTGCAAAACCCAGGCCTCTGAAGGTCGTCCCGACCTTTGCTTCGGTCTGTGTATGGGGGGCTCGACCCGGAGTCATCGACCTCAATCGCGTCATGCTCGTTGATGGCGAGTGCGACATCACGTTTCACAAGTCGATGCCTGTCGCGGCCAGCGTTATCGCGGATGCGCGCGTGCGCGGTGTATACGACAAGGGCAAGGACAAAGGCGCGATCATTCAGAATGAAATCGTCGTCAGGGATGGGGAGGGTGAAAAGATCGTCACAATCCTTTCTTCGATCTTTGCGAGAGGCGACGGGGGTTTTGGCGGACCATCAGGGGGAATGCCCGAGCCGCACCAAGTACCCCGCCGAGCGCCCGACCGGTCAGTCGATATTCCGATCCGGCCCGACCAAGCGCTGATATATCGTCTGTTGGGTGATCGAAATCCCTTGCACAGCGATCCGGAATTCGCGCGTCGAGCCGGTTTTCCCAAGCCCATTCTCCACGGCATGTGCACCTATGGACTGACCTGCAGGGCCGTGCTGCAAACGTATGCAGATTACGACCCCTCTGCCTTTCGTCGTCATCGCGTCCGGTTTTCGGCCCCGGTATTCCCGGGCGAGATCATCACGGTTAATCTCTGGAAGAACGGCAATTCGATTTCGTTCGAAGGTCATGTTCGAGAGCGCCGAGTTACCGTCGCCAAGAATGGGCAGACAGTGCTAGCCTAAGTGTTTCCGAATCGGCATCGCCTGAACAGAGGCACGCACGGAATTACCATTCTGTCTGTAGCGGCCGTACGGAATCATCGTGTAAGAGGATCAAAGAGCTGGCTCCGGTTGTCTGAACAGATTTTCCGCGTCGATAAGTGAAGCCCTCTGCCAAGGTTAAGCTGCGACGCGGAGAGGCCGCATGTTGAAGCAGGCCTGATCGGGCGTAGCGCCGTCAAGACTCGAATGCGGGCGCCGACCATTGTAAAAGTCCAGGTAACGGCCGATCGAGGCGCGAGCCTCGCTGTCGTAGGATCGCAGATAGACCTCCTCGTATTTGACGCTGCGCCACAGCCGCTCGACGAACACGTTGTCGCGC
>NZ_JCAMOQ010000092.1:0-14338 GCF_059512365.1 Bradyrhizobium sp. Ses1 | reverse complement strand
AGGACGCCCCTTGGCGCTATCGGCTTGGCCACCCTGTTTGCCGCAGCGGCCTACCGCGCGAGCGGTTTAGTCCTCTGGCCCCAAGCAGCCCTTGGGGGATGTCCGCTATTCCGCCGCTGCCAGGGCACGAGCGGACATCCGGCGAACGGCGAAAAGTGAGGCGATTGACCCTGGCTGTGTGAAAAGCCACGAGTCGGCTACGATTCCTCCGTTTCCTGATTGGGGGATACGGATGGGACGATTCGTTGAAGGCGCGGACAGATCCCAGCTGACGCTGTTGCCGGAATGCCTGGAGGATTGGGTAAGCGAGGACAACGCGGTCCATGTGATCGATGCGTTCGTCGAGGCGCTCGACCTGCATGGAATGGGGTTTGAGCGCGTGATCGCGAAGGAGACGGGCGGGCCCTCCTATCGTCCGGCAGTCCTCCTGAAATCGGGTGCAATCCAGCCGGCGCCTGGAACGTGAGGCGTGCCGCAATGTCGAGGTGATGTGGCTGATCGGCCGCCTGGCTCCCGATCATAAGACGATCGCCGATTTCCGGAAGGACAATGGCGCGGCGATCCGGAAGGTTTGTGCGAAGTTCGTTGCACTATGCCGGCAAATGGGCAGACCCCAAGCGTCGCAACCGACGGCAGCAAGTTCAAGGCGGTGAACAACCGCGACCGCAACTTCACGCATGCCAAGATGGCGAGGCGGATGGCGCAGATCGAGGAAAGCGTCGGTCGATATCTGCGTCAACTCGATAGTGCGGATCGGCAGGAGCCATCGGAAGCGATCAGCATCAAGACGACGAGGATCAAGGAAAAGATCGCTCGACTGAAGCAGGAGATGAGTCGCCTGGAAGTGCTTGACGCGCAGATGCGCAACACGCCGGATCAACAGATATCGCTCACCGATCCGGATGCCCGTTCGATGGCCACCAGCGGACGCGGATCGGGCGTTGTCGGCTACAATGTGCAGGTCGCCGTGGACACCGAACACCATCTGATCGTTACGCACGAGGTCATAAACGTCGGCAACGACCGTGGGCAGCTTGCGCGGATGTCGAAGCAAGCCAAAGAAGTGCTCGAAGTGGACAAGCTCGAGGCCGTCGCCGACCGTGGCTACTTCGACGGAGAGGAGATATTAGCCTGCGAAGAGGCTGGCGTTGCAGTCACCTTGCCCAAGCCCATGACGTCGAACGCGAAGGCGGAGGGCCGGTTCGGCAAACAGGACTTCACCTATCTGCCTGAAGAGGACGTCTATCGCTGCCCGTCCGGCCAGCTGTTGCCCTATCACTACACCAACATCGCGCATGGAATGACGCTGCGCCGTTACTGGTCGACAGCGGCGTGCCAAAGTTGCGCGATCAAGAGCCAATGTACGCCGTCCAAGGAGCGCCGCATCACGCGCTGGGAGCATGAGCATGTGGTCGAGGAGGTCCAGAGACGGCTCGATTCCAATCCCGACGCCATGCGGACGCGGCGCGAGACGGTCGAGCATCCCTTCGGCACGATCAAAGCCCGTATGGGTGCAACGCACTTCCTGATGAAGCGCCTAAGGAATGTCGCCGCCGAGATGGCGCTGCATGTTCTCGCCTATAACCTCACACGGGTGATGAACATCGTCGGCAAACCGAGCCTGATTGCAGCCATCCGCGCCGCCTGAAGGCCGGAAAGTGCGTCCAAAAGCGCGATAAATTCGCCGGCTATCGGACGTTGGAACGCGTAGCCTGCAACGATTGTCGACCACGGCCGCGTCCGTTTGCACACAACCAAGACCCGGAGCGAACATTCTGAACGTGTTGAAAAGCGGCTAGAGTTTCACTCGGCGGGCTGCTGGCATCAACGCTGACGATGGCAACCAGTCTGACGCACATCGCGAAGGCTATGAAATGCTGCGCTATGGAAGGGTGCGCCAGCTCAGGGTCGATATGGGGAGTGCCTTCGTTCCATTAGATGGAACCGTCGGCATCCTTCGAAGATACGGGAAACATTTTCCCGCTCCTTAACTTAAGTCAATCGTGGGGCCCAATCGAAAGGTCGCGATATGGAACCGACCAGTCGAATATTGGACCACATCGACCATAAGACTGCCCGGTCGATCTGTGACGAGGTGGGTGACAGATTGCAGCAGGACTTATCTCTCGCAGCCTCGCCTCTGCCGCCCTACCTCGAACGTCTAGTCGATGAATTGCGCAAACGGGAACGCCATCAAATTGATGGCACCGGTGCGCCCGCTGACCGTCGCCTTCACGCCACGCGGCGGTAGTTGCGGTCGTCTGAGTGCGTAAGGAAAAAGCCGTCGCCGTTCTCGACCCGGCGGCGGCCTTTCCGCTAATCTTGTCGCTGAGGCGTTCCGGGCTTGGCGGGCTAAAGTTGAACCGAACACGCTCGGAGATCGTTGTTCCGCATCACCGGCCGAGGCTCTGTCCGTTGGCGTCGGTGGTGCGCTCCCGCCTGCATGACCAGGGAGTGCAACTATGCACCCGTCTTTCCGCTTTTCCGCCTGCCAAACGGTTTGAAGGAACGCGATGACGCGCACCTGAAGGTAGCGCGCGATAGTGTACAGGCGGCACGTGAAGTGCTGAAGACGAACCCCCCGCCTGACACCTTCGCAGGCCGCAAGACCCAAGAGGCGTTCCCCAAGTTCCTGGGATTATCGGCAGAACCTATAGCTCTCCAGCGTCGACACCCTCGATGGTCTTGATGATGTGCTTCCTGTGCTCCTGCATCTCTTGGAGAGTACGGCGGAAAGTTTCCAGCATTTGCTCCGCTAACCCCAAAAGGCATTGTACCGAGCCTTCCGCCCTGATATCGGGACGACCCATTTGCATCGGAGGTTATTATGGTCGATCTACCCCTCACTCATTCTCCTGGCTACATCGTCATGGTCTATGACGACGAGAATGACGACCTGGCCCGCTATTTCGTCGTCTGTGGCGCGGCCGATGGCGGGGAGGCCACCGCTCTGGTGCTTGGGTCGGTCCCAGAGAAGATGGGCCACGCGGTGCGCAATGCATCCCAGTCTGAGGTTGAAGGGATGAAGGCCGGTGAGTTCCATGCTGTAACTGCGGCGAGCGCTACGCGCAAATAATCAATCCAGTGGCCGCCGAAACGGGATCACGTCTCCATCCGCGGCCCGGACCACCACCCTCGCCAGCTCCATGATGTCGAAGTCGAGATCAGCGATCGCTTCGGCAACGCCCTGTCGATCCATCTCACGGACGATCGCCTCAGCAACTTTCATCAGTCGTGCCGTTTCCGCTGTTGCGTCGGTCATGGTCATGGTCTCGGTGAAACCGAGATCATAGCCGCCCCTGGCATGAGTAGCGAGCGCTTGGCGCTACATTGGCATCAACATCACCGCCGTGGATAGGGCGGCGACCAGAACGATCAGCGCCGAGACGATGAGAGCGAGCCAGACGTTGTGCATGGCCGCCCAACGGGTCGTATGGATCCTGGTTCCTATCATGGCCGGCGGCGTGCCGATGGACCCCTACGAGCAGTTCGTGCCGGCCAAGATCATCGAAGCTCAGGCCGCGCTCAAGGAGGTCTATCCCGAGTTCTGGCCTGTCGGAACGGCGCGCGGCATCGCGAATGCCAACGAGGAGATGAAGGGCGTGGCGGACAACATCTTCTCGAAGATGTGCGCCTTCCTGAAGGCCGAGACGATCAAGCGGATGGACTGAAGTCGGCCGCGGGTAGCGAGGGCTTCGCCCTGGAGCTGGCCGACGAGGAAATCACCTCTTGTCGGCGTTCGTCCGCAGCGCCACACGCGCCAGCGCCGCCAGGTCGAAGCCACTCACCGTCAACACCTCGGCCACGCCCTGCCTCTGCAGCTCGGCGCCGAGGGCATCGATCATGTGAAAGACCTTCTCGGTCTCACGCGCAGCTCTGCGCTCTTCCAGCGAAATCACCATGTTCGACTCCGTGTATCGGCCACCGAGTGTAGCGAGCGCTCCGCGCTGAGTCCAAGATCTGACGGATGTGGCAGGCGTTGGGGAGCGGCTCCGGCGCTGGGGCCGGGGGCGTTGGGACACCGGAGCCGCCTACTTGCTGCCGGGGACACTCGCGGACCCTGTGGGAGGTATCCCCGGAGAATTGTCAGCGCCAATGGCCGATCCGTCGAATAAGGCCGCCTGGCCGATGTCGCGCTCGGGAAGATTCGGTTGTTTGGCCCGGCTATTCCCGCTCGGGATTACCGCTCTGGAAATCCGATACCGGCGAGGGCGTGCCCTGGGAAAGACGCGCTGGCGCCGCCGATTGCCGCGTGGGTAGCGAGCGCTTCGCGCTCAGTCGCGGCAAAGCGTCGCCGCGAGGAACGTCAAGACGCCATCGAAGCCGGCGAAGTTGCGCAGCTCGCGCTTATCCGGCGGGACCTCGAACAGATGTTGTTGGGCGTGCGCAATCGACTGCTGAATTTGCCCGGCGAAACCGCCTACGCACTGGCGATGCGTCCGCAGGCGGAATGCTACGAGGTTCTGGACGGTGCCGTTCGCGCCGCGCTCGAGGAGATTGCCGATCCGGCCGGTGCCGCCGCTGCTGGGATCAAGAGCAGGGACGTTGAAGTGAAAGGGAGATGCGACATTGACGAAGAAGAAGATGATTCCGCCGACGTGGCCTGAGGGCGAAGAGCCCGCCGGCTTTCGGATCGGCCCAGACGGAGAATTGGAGTGGATGACTGAGGAAGAGGCCGACGCCTTGGTCAAGCGCGCGATCGGTGAGGCGATGATTGCAGCGGGGTGGCGGCGCGACCGCACCCTGCACTGACTGTCATTTCCAGCGCCGATGAATCTCCGGTTCAACGGACCGGCTGGCTGTAGGTCGATGACGTTACGAGGGGCGGTACTCGTAGACCCCGCGCTGCAGATCACGATGCGCTATTCGCCGGATGTCTGCTTATCCCCTGACGGCGGCGGAATAGCGGACATCCAGCAACCGCTGCTTGGGGCAGAACCGGACCTCACGGGAACGATGCTTCTTCGGATTGGTTGTCGAGCGTGCTCAACAACGCGGGAGTATGTATGTGGGATGCCGTATCTTTACGATCGTTCGCTTGTTGTTTGGAGTTTCCCGTTCCTGATTTTTCTGAGCGGCTGCAGCGATAAGCTCGAGTGCGATTCAATCGAAACCCGAAAGGCCGTGCTCCAGATGGTTGCGGACGACCACCGTAATCCGCTGGTCAACTACGCCGCAGAAAATTCAACCGCGAAGGCGAATTTGGAGAACGCTAAACCGCTATATCTTCTTGGTCAAAGAATAGTCACGACTTCGACGAGTCAGGACAAGCGAACGCTGCAATGTAGCGGCGAGATTTCGGTTAGCGTCGGCGATAGGAAAGCTTCGAAAGAAGTAGAGTTTACGGTGCAACAATCGTTGGACGGCAAGATATCCGTATCGGTTGTCCCATTCCAATTTTGAGCCTCTGTTCGCCTTGGCGCGGCGCGACTAGAACGCTCTGTCAGTTGCCGCTGACGGAGCTCCGACGCTCTAGAACGCGCGGTGTCAGCTTATACGGGAGCGTTGGGTGCCGATTGCCGACGCCGGCCGTAGCCTCACGGTATTCCACGGATTGGGTAAGAAATGGGCCGGCAGCATTATCGTGCCCGAAGGATAGCCATTGACGGGGAATATGAGGTGCCATCGAAAGAAGATCGGGATATAGTGTTGGTTCCCTTCGGGCCACGCCGAAATAGTAGGTGGCCGCTATGCAGTCGATTGCGCACTGGCTCCATGCACTCGGCCTCGGGCAATACGCGCAACGTTTTGCCGAAAATGAAATTGACCTCGCGGTACTCCCCCATCTGACTGACCAAGACCTCAAGGATATCGGTATTCCGCTCGGGCACCGGCGGAAAATCCTTGCAGCCATCAGCGCGCCGACAGCCCCGGCTCAGGCCGCATCCGAACGCCATGCTACTTCCATGGCGCCAAAAACCCCGGACAGCGCGGAACGCCGCCAGCTCACGGTCATGTTCGCCGACCTCGTCGGCTCCACGACTTTGTCGGCGCGGCTTGACCCGGAGGAGCTGCGCGACATCATGGGCGCCTATCATCGCCGTTGCGCCGAGGTAATCACCAGCTCCGGCGGCTTTGTTGCCAAGTATCTTGGTGACGGTGTGCTGGCCTATTTCGGTTATCCGCAAGCCCATGAGGAGGACGCCGAACAAGCGGTGCGCGCGGGCCTCGCCTTGGTTGAAGCCGTACCCAAGCTCGATGCGGGCCACGCGACCACGTTGCGGGTGCGTATCGGGATCGCCACGGGCCTCGTCGTCGTCGGTGATCTGCTCGGGGAGGGCGCCGCCCAGGAACAAGCGGTCATTGGTGAGACCCCTAATCTTGCGGCACGGCTTCAAGGGCTTGCCGAACCGAACATGGTGGTCATCGCAGATAACACGCGGCGCATGCTTGGCGGGCTGTTTGATTATCGCGATCTCGGCACATTGCCGATCGCGGGAATCGACTATCCGGTGCATGTCTGGCGGGTCTTGGGCGCAAGCCTGATCGGCAGTCGGTTCGAGGCCCTGCGCGCCGCCAGCACGCCGTTGGTTGGTCGCGAGGAAGAGATCGCGTTGTTGACGCGCCGCTGGGAGCAGGCAAAGGCCGGCGACGGTTCCGTCGTCCTGATCGTCGGCGAGCCGGGCATCGGCAAGTCGCGAATCGCCCAAACGCTGCTGGAGCAGTTCGGCAACGAGTTGCACACGCGGTTGCGTTACTTTTGCTCGCCACATCACCAGCACAGTGCGTTTTATCCCAGCATCACCCAGCTGGAGCAGGCGGCCGGATTCCGACGCGAGGATACGGCCGAGACCCGCTTGGATAAGCTGGTGGCGGTGCTGGCTCTGGCAAACAAGGAGCTGAGCGAAGCCGTCCCTCTATTGGCGGACCTGCTGTCGATACCGACCGGCGACCGCTACCCGCCGCTCAATCTCTCGCCGCAGAAACGCAAAGAGAAAACGCTTCAGGTGCAGGTGGCGCAGGTCGAAGGGCTCGCGGCGCGGCAGCCGCTGCTGATGCTATGGGAAGACATCCATTGGAGCGACCCAACCACGCTGGAGTCGCTGGATCTGCTGATCGACCGAGTCGCGACGTTGCGGGTCCTGATGATACTCACCTTTCGACCGGAGTTCACGCCGCCCTGGATCGGCCGTCCGCACGTGACATTGCTCAGTCTCAACCGCTTGCCCCCTCGGCACCGCGCCGAGATGATCGCACACGTAACCAGGGGCAAGACCTTGCCTAAGGAGATCGCGGATCAGATCATGAGCGCACGGACGGCGTGCCGTTATTCATCGAGGAGCTGACCAAGTCTGTCGTCGAGAGCGGATCGATGACCGATGCCGGGGACCATTACTCTATTGCGGGACCAGTGGTTCCTTTGGCGATTCCAACGACGCTCCAGGCCTCGCTTCTGGCCCGGCTCGACCGGTTGGCGCCCACGCGAGAAGTGGCGCAGATCGCGGCGACGCTGGGGCGGCAGTTTTCCCACGAACTGATCAGTGCGGTCGCCGACATGCCGCCAGCGCGGCTGGAGGGCGCCTTGGAGCAACTGATCCGCGCCGAGCTGGTGTTCCGGCGCGGCACGCCGCTGGACGCCAGTTACACCTTCAAGCACGCGCTTGTGCAGGACGCCGCCTATAGTACCTTGCTGCGCAGCCGACGGCAGCAACTGCATGCCCGGATTGTCGGCACGCTGGAACGCCAGTTTCCGGAGATTGCAGCAGCGCAGCCGGAGCTTATGGCGCAGCATTGTGCCAGCGCTGGCATGGTTGAAAAGGCAATCGCGTATTGGGACCAGGCTGGGCGCTCGGCCGTGCAGCGATCGACCATGGCCGAGGCCGCTGCGCACTTTCGCACGGCGCTGGAGTTGCTCGGCAGCCTGCCGAAAAACCCGGAGCAACAATCTCGCGAACGTTCGCTTCAGCTCGCGCTCGCCGGGGCGCTGACTGCGGCCAAGGGATGGGCCTCGCCCGAGGCCGGTGAAGCCTATGCTCGTGCTCGCGAGCTGTGCCGTGACGCTCTGGAGGGAGCCCACGTTGCGACAGCCTGGGCAGGTTCGTACTCCTTCCTGCACAATCGCGCAGAGATCCGCGCCGGTCATGAGCTGGCGCGCGAATTACTTGTGCTTTCAGCGCGTCGAGACGACAACGGCACCACATTGATAGCGCACCGGAACATGGGCATCAGTCTTCTGTTTCGCGCCGAATTCAGCCATGCGCTTCATCACCTGCGGCAGGCGCTCAGCTTCTATGATCTGGCGGAGCATAGACCTCCGAAGCTGACGCCCCACGATCTGCGTGTCAATTGCGACAGCTTCATCGCCTGGGCACTCCTGCTGTTGGGGCAACCGGATCAGGCGCTGGCCCAAAGCCGACACGCGCTGGCCTGGGCGCGCGAGCTGTCGCAGCCCTATACACTGGCGTTCGCTCTGCACGTGAGCTGTATCTTTCACCAACTGCGCGGCGATCGGCCAATCCTTGAGGAACGAGCGCAGGAGCTGGTGGAACTCGCCAGCGAGCACAGTTTTCCCCACTTCGTCGGATCCGGCACCTGTTTCCGAGGATGGGCCATGCTCGCGGTCGGAGGATCCATCGAGGAAGCCATCAGCAGGATGCGGTGGGGTCTCGCGACGAAGCGGGCGACGGGTGCCGAGATCAAGGTGCCTTACTATCTTGGTCTGCTGGCGGAAGCGCACAGGCGAGCGAACCGAACCGCCGAAGCGGTCAGCCTGTTAAATGAAGCCCTGGAGCTGGTCGAGCGAACCGACGAGCGGTGGTACGAGGCGGAGCTGTACCGGCTCATGGCCGAGGCGCTGATCACGCAGTCGGATCGACACGATGCCGAACGCTGGCTGTGCCGCGCGCTTGAAACCGCGCAGAACCAGGACGCGAGGCTTTGGGAAGTGCGTAGCGCCAATAGTTTGGCCCGCCTCTGGCGTGATCAAGATAAGCGTAACGCAGCCCGCGACCTGCTCGCGCCGGTCTATGGCTGCTTCACTGAGGGCTTCGATACGCCCGACCTCAAAGAAGCTGCGGCGCTACTTGCTGAGTTGACCTAGTAAAGCACTGCTCATCGGCGATCGGACGTTTATGCGGTGCGGTGTCCGCAGGGGCACAACTGTCCGTGTCAGAGATTTCGACCGTCTTGGTGCGCGACTTCTGCTCCGGGGTCCCGACGCAGCATGGATCTCGCGAGGCAACAATATCGGGTTTGGGTCAAAAGCGCCGGTTTGAAAGCCGGCCAGTCACTTCGGGTGTACCGCGAAAAGCCGGCGATTTCAGAGCCGCGCCGTTCTTCGCATTAGGGCCAGAGCCTGACTCATGCAGCGGGTTGCCCATCTGATTTCTTCATTAGGGGCCTAACGTTACGCCGCTCCTCGAGGCCGGGAACAATCCCGGCCCCGTAGTTTGGTGCGAGCTGCCTGTCAATTTAGATGTGCAGCAAGTCCAAGTATTGATGCTCCAACACATGGAAGGCGCCGTGCAAGCTCCTGGCTTCGGCCGGCACTTCGGCGAGCCCCGCCTCAAGATTTACCACAGCCTCTCGAGTGGCCTCGGCTATTGAGAGTTGATCGGGAAGGGGAAGATGTTGCAACACGCCGCCGGCCGCAAGCTGAGCGACGACGCCAAGGGTGGCAAACCCCTCGTATAAGCCGGCCTCGGGGTCGTAATGAGCGTCGCCGGGATCTGTGTACGTTAGTGCGTGCATGCCCTCCACAAGCTGAACGTCGGCTGCTGCTCGTGCTGATGGTTCTGTAGAAGTTTGGTATGCGAAATCGTGCCGAAAAAACAGCGCATCGAGCTGATCTACTGGGGGTGGGTCGGCCGAAGTCCCCGTAATCTTTCCACCCACCTCGCCAGCTGAATAATTCGGACCGCCGTAGTTCCCATAAGTAGGAAGTGGGATGCCGTGCGTCGCAAAGGAGTCTGGGGAATTGGGGTCGAAGTAAGAGCGTGCTTCCCAGTTAATGTGCATGGTCTCTTCCTCCAATTAGGGGCGCCCATAGGATCGCCTCCCGGCGGTCACTGCCCCGCCTCAAGCTACCATAGACCGTCGGAAAAATGTTTGGCAGTTCTGTATCGACGTGCTGCCGGTAGCCGCTGGAATCGATTGCAATCAAACCGGCCCGCGAAATTCGATGAGCAGAAACGACCGCTTGAGGGTCATTCGCTTCATTCTAACCGCGCGGCGGTCAGTTCCGGTCTTCCCCGGTAAGCGGACGTCTTCACGCTCCGACGACATGTCTCAAAAGGGCCAAAAGTGTCCATGCTGCCCGACGCGGCGAAGAACTAGTAAGAATGATCTAGGGTCGCGGCCGAGGCATGGGCAGTATCGCGCGGCACAGGGCTGCGTGGAAGTCGGTGGTATCGCCGTCGGCGGGATAAGTGGGGCGCGCGCGGGTATGCGGGTCCCATGCGTTGGCCGGGGCGGCGCCATCGGAACAGGAAGCGGGTCGGTGCGAGGATCGTCGAGATCTAGCGCAATGCCCAGATGGTTCGCCTTGTTGACCCGCTCGCCGAAGCTCGTGAAGACCTCCGAGGAAATCTTGTTGCGGTGGCGCACCAGGATCGTCTTCAGGATCGACGTATGGTCGAATACGGTCTTGCAGACCGACCCGCCGCTCACATAGGGGCTGATGATAAGTGCGGGCACCCGCACGCCCAGGTGCTCGGGCCCATCCGGGTGGATGCGCGGCACCGGGCCCTCGAACTCCGGCGGCGGCGGATTCTGCGGCGTGCCCGGAGGCGGTACGTGGTCGAAGAACCCGCCATGCTCGTCATAGGTGACGACGAACAGCATGTTCCGCCACTGATTGCTCTGGATCAGCGCGTTGTAGATGCGCGCAACCAGCCGCTGTCCTGCGGTCAGGTTGGACGGCGCCAGATCGTCCGACGCAAGCGAAAGCGGCGGTACGTCGACGAAGTTCGGATCGATGAAGACCACCGGCGGCAGCTTGTTGTCGGCGAGCACGGCCTCGAAGTGATCCACCCAGTCCTCCCAAGGCTCGCCCTTGCGCATCGACTGCGGCGGCGGCCCTTCGAATGGCACGATGAATCGATCATCGGTCCGCCACGCGTTGAACATGCGCAGGATCGACACATCCTGCTCGAAATAGGTGAAGGGGATGTTGCTCGCCCGCAGCATCTCGAACATGGTGGCGCGGTTCATGTAGCCGAGCTTGGGGTCGTCGATGTCCAGGTTCTCCAGCGACGGTATCGTTCCGGAAATCGTCGCCCAGCGGTTGGGCCACGTCGGCCCCGGATGCGCGCAAAACCAGTGATCGGCAACACAATAGCGCTCGGCGAGCAAGTTGTAGGTGGGAAGCTGGGCGGCCGTGTAGTACACCATCACCAGCTCGGGGTGTGCGCTGGGCTTGTTGGCGTAGTCGCGGACGAACCCGTCCATCAGTCCGCCGTTCACCTGTGCCATGACATGGCTGTGCCCATGATAGGGTGAGATCATGATCTGCGTGAGAGGGCGCCCAGTGTTCTGATAATCGAGAAGCGGCTCTTCGGACGCCTTGCGGATGGGGATGTTGCCCCCGCTCACGCCCGGCGGAGGAAGATTGGATTCGTCGCCGCGAATCCCCTCGTACCTATCGCCCACGGCGTTACGCAGGTAGCCAAGCATGTGATCGAACGAGCGGTTCTCCATCATCAGCACGACGATGGTCTCGATCTTGTCCAGCCTGGCGAGTGTCTCGGGGTGATGAATCTTGAACTCGGGAGGAATGGCGCCGAGCGCGTGATGCGGTAGAGGCGATGGAAGCCACCGGGTCGCCTGTCCACGAAGCCTGCTCCTCATCGCCAGGTTCATGTGCTCGGGCGGTTGCGGAAGATGTCCGTCCGGCGGACGCGGCTTGATCAGTTCGGGATCGTTGGTGTAGCGAACGGCGACGTTGAGACCGTCTGAGGTCGCGGTGAGGAAAACGCCCTGGCCGTAGACGAGGCGGACGAGAACCTCCGCGAGATAGTGCGCGAGCTTCGAGACGTACGGAGCCAGGTGCTTCGCTATCTGGTTCTCGATGATCGCCGCCAACTTCGCGGATGCAGGCAAGACGCCGAGCGACTCGGCGATGTCAACCAGGCCACCGGTATATTCGCTCGGCGAGATCGCCAGGACATGACCGCCGGTAAGGGAATGATTGAAGGCAATGTAGACGTCGGCAGCGACCTCCGCCGCCTCGGCCAGATGCCAGGGCAGAAGACCGATTTCGAGCTCGGCGTTCACGACGATGATCTTCGAGTGAAACGTCAGGAAGTCCGG
Source organism: Bradyrhizobium sp. Ses1 (assembly GCF_059512365.1). Taxonomy (NCBI): domain Bacteria; kingdom Pseudomonadati; phylum Pseudomonadota; class Alphaproteobacteria; order Hyphomicrobiales; family Nitrobacteraceae; genus Bradyrhizobium; species Bradyrhizobium sp. Ses1. Next base: position 2,089 of record NZ_JCAMOQ010000092.1, on the reverse strand, counting down.
CCACACCTTCCCGTACCAGTCGCTCCTCCACTCGTTGTTTTCCACGATCCGATCGCCGACCTCCGCCCCGAGCTCGGAAAGCGCGGCAAGGCCGGCGTCGACGGTCTGCCAACGCTTCTCTACTTCGTCGAGAAGGACTTTTCCGGCCCTGAGCGCCGCGCTCACCGAGAAGAGCTGTGCGTTGACGTAGGTGCTTTCCTCCGGCAACCAATCCGGCAGGTCTCCCGTGATGTCCCTCCTGATCGTCACGGGCATGCCCTCCAGCTCGGCGAGTTCCCTGCCGAACTCGAGCGTGAGCGACGGGCCCTGGATCGATGCTCGTATCGTAAGGGCCTCGAGCACCACCCTGAAGGCGTGGTTCAGAAGGCGGTGAGTCAGATGCCAGGATATGATCGGAAGGCGGGAATAGACCCCGCGAAGGCCCGCTTGGCACCGTACCCGCCGATGGGAAGTATTCGTGACGACCAGCCTCCATGTGCGCGGAGGTGTGGATGTCTCGATTGGAAACGGCCCTGCGTCGTAATTCCTGCCGAGCTGCACCTGGCTTTCCTGGCGCCAGCCCTGCGGCGTCATCCAGGTCAGCAATGCGTTCTCGGAATCGTCGGGTCCAAAGAGCCTCGCCCTGACCGACACGTATTGCCACTCCTCGATGATGTCTTTCTCATCACCGGGGCCACCGACCTCGCGAATGCGCGAGGGATCGGCCAGGTCGAGGCTCTCCACAAACATCAGGATCGTCGATCCGAGCACGGGTGTCTCGACGGTAAGACTCTGCCCGGGGTTCAGGTTTGCGCTCTGATTTGAGTTCTTGAAGTAGTTGGCATGGTTTCCGTCGAGCTTGCAGTCGCGGTCGGCAAGGACACTCATCTGCGCCTCCTATCGGGAACCAGGTCCCGCACACGCCCTGCGGTTCGGAATTCTATAATGGGCCAGCCCAGGGGGAAATTGCCCTTAAGCACCATTGCCCTCCGATGTCAGCTTCGGGTGTGCGCCGTGACAAGGCGGCGCTTTCCAGTGGGTGCAAGTCCCACCCGGCAAACGCTCCAGCCGGAAGCAATCGGAGCAGTCATGGAGGTAACGAAGTGGCTGAAGCCTTCGATTAGCGTGTCACGAATTGGTGACAGCGCGAGTGTGCAGGCCGTAACGCGAGTGAACGCCGAGCAAGCCTCGAAAAGGACGATGCGCAGGCCGACCCGATGACCCTTTCGGGGAAGGCTGATACGGCTGGGGCGAAGTGAGCGAAGCAATACCTCCAGTCGCTGTGCCGGGGTAGTGGCGACGGCATGTACACAAGGAAAGCGTACGCAACACGGGAGGCCCCACGACGTGGTCAGGGATGATCAACCGGACGCCCGCGAGGGACAGGCCGGGCGCCGTGGGGATGCGGAGGGGTTCGTAGTACCGCTGAAGCCGGGTAACGCCGGCGGAGGGAAGGGACCTCAGTTCAAGACGAACGCAAGACGTAGTGAGGGACCTGGGGATTGGGCAACCTATCAACTCCGAAGAGTGTTCAGAAGCTGCAGACGGCGTTGCACGCGAAAGCGAAGGCAGAAGCCGGCTACCGCTTCTACGCCCTGCACGACAAGATCAGCCGGGAAGACATCTTGGCCCATGCCTATGCTCAATGCCGCTCCAACAAGGGCGCACCGGGCGTGGACGGGCAGGACTTCGCGGACATCGAAGTGTATGGGGTGCAGCGGTGGCTTGGCGAACTGGCGCTTGCGCTCAGGCAGGACACGTATCGACCGGATCCTATCAGAAGAGTGTACATACCGAAGGCCAATGGCAAACTCAGGCCATTGGGCATCTCGACCTTGCGGGATCGGGTCTGCATGACGGCAGCGATGCTGGTGCTGGAGCCGATCTTTGAGGCCGATCTTCCACCGGAGCAGTATGCCTACCGTCCGGGGCGCAATGCCCAGCAGGCGGTGGTTGAGGTGGAAGCGCTGCTGTTCCGTGGTCACCCGGAAGTCGTCGACGCCGACCTCGCGGACTACTTCGGGAGCATTCCGCATGCCGAACTTCTGAAGTCGGTAGCACGCCGAATTGTCGATCGGCGCGTGCTGCATCTGATCAAGATGTGGCTGGA
>NZ_JCAMOQ010000091.1:0-14618 GCF_059512365.1 Bradyrhizobium sp. Ses1 | reverse complement strand
AAATGGCGGTTGAAGCATCGCGCCATCGCCGACAGTCTGGAGGAAGCAGGCGAGCGCCTGTTCACCTTCACACGCCTACCGCCGAGCCAATGGCGCAGCGTACGCACGACGAATGCGATCGAGCGATTGCACGAGGAGTTCAAGCGGCGGATCAAAACTCAAACCGTGCTGCCGTCAGCGGACACTGCCGCGATGATGTTCTGGGCGTTGCTTGCCTCTGGACAGATCAGCATGCGCAAGGTCGATGGATGGCAGACCCTCGCCACAAAACCCATCGATCAGCCGATTGACCTCGCCGCCTGAAACGATACTTTCACGTTACCCGGAGAACGCGCCAAGCAAATTCCAACCGCGTTCCGGACGGCACCTACCGGAAATCCTAATCCTACGAACAATGTCTCCGCTAGCCATTCGTCAGCTGTTCCTTCTTGGGTACGACCGCCAGCGGTTCCACGAGACGAGTCGCGGATGATGATTTGGTCATGAAAATGAATTCCGCATGAGACGCTCGATAGCGCCGCACGCCAATGAAATGAGGACCATTCTTAGTCCCAAATTATGAGATTGTTGCCGTCGGAAACTCGATTGACCCTACTTGTTGATCCGGCGGCGTTTGCCTCCTGGAGTAATTCCAATACACGGTCAGCCACCGAAGCTTCTTATAAATGTCGGGTTGATAAATCGAGTCGTTTAGTTGGGCCTGGATAGTCGAGCGACAGGATGCCGCTATCTTCCAGACTCGCGGTCGCGATGCCCGACATTGAAGGATCAGCCAAGCGACGGAGGGGGCGAATATATCAACGAAGATCGGGCCGTCCTCGTCGAACCGAAGCTGGCCCTCGAGGCCTTTGGGGGAACACTCGACCGACTCTGCACAGATGTACTCAAAGTCGATGTGTGTTTGTTGGTCTACAATGATGCGTGAGTAAACGGCAATTGTACTTTCGATCTGATATGCGGCGACGAGCGCCGGCCCCAACACTACTTTGTCGGTGTGATGGAGTTTTCCTCTCGCGATGCTGCCCCGCGATAAAATCCCGTTGGCCAGCAAGTCCAAGGCAAGTTGCGTCACCGCAAACAGCAGACGCTCCAAACCAGGATCACTAGCTCTGTCAGAAATTACGATCCAATCGGAAAAGCTTTGGGCGCGGAAATCATCACCGAAGGAACTATCAAAAGCCGTTGGTATCGACCGGCTGGACATTCGCTCTAAGATGCCGACAAGCCGGCCGCCAGTCGCGGGTCATTCGCTGAACCTGTCACGATCCTCCTGAAGCCTAGAATGCCGATGAATCAACATACCGATCTGAATAGACGTGTTCGGGAGTTTCGCTGGTCATTTGAGTCCCTATTGCCCTGCTTATGCCTCCCGAACGATCGGGGAGGCCCTGTCGTATCGGCTAGGTTGGCGAACGTTAGCATCTTGGCACTGTATCATTAATCATGTATCGGCAGGATAACTGCAGCGCACCTCTCGCGCACTAAGGTTTCCCTTCGCACTTGTATTAGTGCCGTTGTTGGTGCGCGGCGTGGAGAAGCCATTTGATCGCAAATCTACGCCGACGAAACCACTGCGCAGCGATCGCGTGTCAGCTGTCGCATTGATCGCACCGTTTGCGATGTTGCCTGCTGTAAAATATTATTTGTCCTACAAATTGTGTAATGAGTTGATATATGCTGGCGCTGCAATTCTGTTTCACGGCACCGCAATTGTGTTTCGGTATTGCCAATCCTTGTTCTTGTGATACGAAGCGCTCTCATCACAAAAAAGGAGCCTATCGTGGCGAAGAGGTCGAAAGAGGCAAAAGCGAAAAAGATTGTTCGTCGCGAGTACACCAAGGCTGATGTCAAAGAACTGCGAGCGCACTCAAAAGCGAGAACGCCGGTAGCGAAAATCGCCAAGCTAACGAAGCGTACGGAAGGGTCCCTGCGGCAAAAGGCCAGGGCGCTGGGTATTCCGCTGGGACATCAGCGCTAGCCGGCGATTGGCTCCGGATAGCTCATGCCGGATTTCCAAAAGAACCTGTTAGGGTCGCCGCGTCGTTCCCATAGCTCTTCTCTTCATCCGCCTTAGAATCGATGAAGCCGGCGTTTGCACGATCGCCGCGAAGCGTATCTGCAACTGAGCTACCAATATAGAACCCCGATGACGCCGATTATTCCGGTTACTCCGCTAAACGGATAACCGGACTCTTATAGCCGGGGTTCCTACAGTCTCGGTGTCGCGACGAACTGGGTTGAGGCGGTGTAGTAGCCGACGCGCGGCTGCGTAACCTCGCCATCCTTCCACTTGCGCAGCAAGACACGTACATTTTCGACCTTCATGCCGGCTAGCTCGGCGATTGCTGCGGGCGTTTGTTCGTCGCCAGCCTCTCTGGGTGCAGAGACGATCTTCCGCCGTTCGTCAGGTGACCCTGGACTATCAGCGGTCGCGCCGCGCGGTCGGCGGGGTGCAGGCAATCGGAGAGCGCGATCGCGGTGAAGCCGTCGTGGCGGTCCCGCGGACGAGGGACCGCATCTCCAGGAGATCAGCAGCAGGTAGCCGCGTTCGCTAGCGAGCCGCCATTTACACTCAAGCTTGCCGTAGAGGACGAGCCGGACAATGTCAGAGCTGGCTCCGGTTGTCTGAACAGATTTTCCGCGTCGATAAGTGAAGCCCTCTGCCAAGGTTAAGCTGCCACGCGGAGAGGCCGCATGTTGAAGTAGGCCTGATCGGGCGTAGCGCCGTCAAGACTCGAATGCGGGCGCCGACCATTGTAAAAGTCCAGCGACGCTGGCTGCCTGCGGCCCGTCGGTCGCGGTGGCGACCGGCTCGACCCCGGAGAGGAACCGGATCAGGAAGGCGTCCAGGTCGTCCCGGCGCAAATTTGTCGGCCGCTCCGGGATCGGTGGCTTTGATGCGGGATACGATAATGCCGGCCCGGTAGAGCCGGTCGGGCTGCACCTAGGGCGCCTTGAGGTATCCCCCTGGCGGACGGAGAGTGTGGCAGCAACGGCCTCCTGAGCTACGCTGACACCTCGTACAGCATCGAACAGGCAATTTCTGTCCATGAGATCGCCGGAGCCTTCCGAGCATTCCTGCCGCCTCCAGGAGCTTTGACGCGCTTCGGGCGAGCCTGGTCTCGATCGGGAGCAGGGCGGCCACTTAGGATACTGCTCTCGCACGATCCTCGCGCATCAGCGCAGCAAATTCGCAGTGGAGCGAGTAGCACCTCTGGTCGCAGTAAGGGAGTTGCGTTCCGATCTCGCGCAGATAGCTGTTGCCGCCGATCAACTCGCAGCACAGCCTACAGAAAGTCTGCGGATAAGGCGTCCTACCATTTACCAATACGAATTTCATGTGGCACCTCCCAACGCAAAGCAATAAACGGCATCCGTGGTGTTCGCGATGCCCGGCGGTGGAGCGCAAAGATGGTTTCAGCTGTCGGGATTATCCCTGTTGCGCTCTCGCTTCTGAGACGGAATGAGAATGTATTTCCGATCCTCCCGGCGCTTCGCATAGATCTTGCCGTCGACAGATTTGATTTCGGTCGGGTAGCAATCGGCACCGTTGCAGCAGCAGAGCGCCGGGTTATCCGGCATGTGCCACGTCGAAGAGAAGTTCTCATGCAGGAGTTGGTCCCGCGGAGGATGGTGGCGATGGGCGGCGTGACCATTCTCCTGCGCCTGGCCAGCAAGTCCAAATAGGAGAGCTCGAGAGGAGCTTGCAAAAGAGCTTCAAGGCACAATCTGCTTGCTAGCAACTGCTGAACGGCGCGCAACCTCAGTTGTTTTAGGCTCCGTGAAATCCGAACAGCCATCGGCGATCGCGCTCCCGACGCGCCTTGAACCGATCCAGACATTTCCTGGAGCACAGCGCAGTGCGCCACGAGTAATATCGGATCAGGCCAAACTTCCCGCCGCAGACGGCGCAGCACTTCGCTGAAGGCTGGTGAGAGCATTGGGAGCTATCGCACATCTTTATCTCCTGTGGGTCTCGCGTCGGTGGTAGATTCCCGGGATTTCTGGTTAGCCGTCGCAGCGCGCGCACAAATGAAGTGCGGCTACGGGCTCATAGTGATGGGCGATGTCATGCAGCAAATACGGCAGCGGAAGCAGAGCTTGACTGTCATATACGGCCTCCCAGGGCAAAACAGCGGCTTCTTCTCCGTCGCGCTCGTCCCACGTGCGGACCGCTGGGATTGTCGCGATTGCGCCGATCGTCCCTGCAACCGTCGGGCGATCGATTTTTTTGATTGGCCCAAGGCTAGGTCAATCGCAACGGAAGGCTCAATTGTACGGAGGTAAGCGAGCGCCATGACAAGGGATAGAAGCGCCATACGAAGGTTTAGCTGCTCTCACGCTGAGCCATAGGCATTTGCGCCCCACTCTTCGCAACGAGACGGCGTATTGACGGCGGACCGCGCGGTGACCGCCAGTCCATCGTCCGGAGGCGGATGGCGCGCCGCTCAGCGAACAGGCGCAGAGTAGCCAATCTGGGACGGGCTGGCGCCAGTCGCCGAACGCATTGCCGATCTTATTCCAAAGTGCCCTACCTCCCGTCAAGGCAGAGAGCCGGGATCTGCGATGAAGCCTTGGAAGGCAAAGGTCAGATGTCCTTCAAGCGAAGCCTTGGGCGCATGGCGCGCCGTATAAATGTGCCAGTCGGCCGTAAGAGGATGCAGTGCCTGGTACCGATCGCCGAAAGTCGCAGGGTAACCGAGACAGGCAACTGGTAGCGTCGACCCGTCCACCATGCAAAGAATAATCGTGCTCTCACCTGAACGTCCGGGGCAATGCAGAGCACAAGTTGCTGAGCGGAGAATATTTCACGGACCAACCGACCAACGGTCGCGGAGGTTCGATTGGAGAGGCACGCTCGGTTCTAGTCGACATGGCGCCTGCACCGGAATGCGGCTCGGTCGGAACAGGCGGCTCCGCTACACCCCGCTAAATGCAGCGAACGCCTTCATGGCCTCGCTCCGCGGCTGCATGGCCATCGCCTGCTCAGGAGGGCGCTGCGCCTGGAAAATGCCAACGGAGCGTCGTCCCCGCCGACGCGATGGAGTTGGTTTCTGCGGTAGCCTGCGATGTGGTGTCCAATCATCAGAGAGGTGCAGATCGGTTTCCGGTACACCGGAACGTAGTCCACGTGCTGGAATGGACGATGATGGACATGCGAAATTCCCATGTCCGAGCACTGGTCTCGCAATGGCTTATTTGACAAATTGTGTCGCACAAGTTGCCTCGCCGGTCGACGCGAGTGCGAGGACGAGGAAGGAAAGCTTGGAAACTTGCTATCCTCGCGAACGTCGCTTCGACGCTCCCGCTGCCGTCACCTGCCACGGCGTTGCGTTCAGCTGCAGCGGCGACGCCTACAGAGATCCTGGTGATTAGAAAGGGAAACTCGTCAGTCGTCCAAATCTTAGCAGCACAGCCCTTGTCGAACAGACTCGCGCAAGGACGAGCTCAACGAAGCTTAGACATATGGACGCGCGACGTGACGGCGACCTCCGTTTTCTTCTCGCGCTCAAGGCTATCAATTTCGAGCTAAGACGATCAATCCGTTGGCGGGGATCACCATCTCGGCCGACGTGGGCATTCCGTGCAGGGGCGGCCCAGCCGCAAGTACGCCACCGCCGTTACCGGCGACAATCGGGTTGACCCAGTTGTCGTAGACGTCGCTGTTGAAGACTTCGTGCCAGATCCCCTCATGAGGAAGCCCGAGCCGGTAGCCGAAGTAGGTGGTCTCCGACAGACTCGTCACGACAACTACGTCGTCACCTAGGTCCTCGAGCCAGCGATGGAAAGCGAGCACCCTGGTGGGATTGTGGCAATGGAAGATATTGATGCGTCCACGACGCAGCGCTCGCAGGCGCCGGCGCAGCGCAATCAGCTCGCGCGTGAAGCGCAAATGATTGCTCATCGCTCGATCGTGATCCAGCCCGTCCCACCAGATCCTATGGTTCGGATCGTGAGGAGAGTCGCTCCAGAGTTTATCCTCGAGAAACTCTTGCCCCATGAACAACATAGGCACGCCGGGGCCGGTGAGCAGAATGCCATTGGCGACCCGGGCGCGCGAGCGCGCGTACCATGAGCGCGCGTCGGACGGATCGCAGATATGGGCGATGCGCGGTTTCTGATCCTTCGGTTCGTGGTTCGTCAACAGTACGTCATGATTCTCAAGCATCTGCACGGCGCGCCAAGCGCCGTCGAACCCAGCCGGTGGCATGAGCGCATCGCGTATCCGTTCGAGACTAATGGGCGCGAAGGCGCCATGCGAAACCTGTTCGACGACGCTGCGCACGCTGTCGCGCATGCGATCGGACCAAACCATGTCGAAGCCGGCGCCGCCGCTGCTGCTCGGCCGGATCACCCAGTCCGGACCTGGATTCCAGAACTCGGCGATCTGGACGGCTGATGGCTTTGCTGTCCTCACGGTGCTGGTCAAGTCTTGGCAGAAGTACCAGCCGCCGAACCTGTCGATCACGCTCACTTCATCATATCGGAAGCCGTCGATGTGAAACTCGTGCATCATTGCCACGGCGTTATCGATCAGGAACTGGCGCACGGAGGCATTCCAGTATGCGAAAACAAGGCCGCCGGCCCAGTCACGATCAGTGAAATACAGGCTGTCGTTGTTGTTGCCCGGGCGGGCGCGATCGAAGAAATACAGACTTTCGTTGCCGAAATCTCCGCCCGCATGGTTGTAGACCACATCGAAGATTACTGCGATGCCATAGACGTGCAGAATGTCGATGAGAAGTCGGAGCTGGTCGTCGGCGCCGCGGACGTCACCGACCGAGACCGGCGCATGACCGCGGGCGGTGAGCAGTGCGTTGGCTCGATCCACATAGCGCGGCAGCTCCGGCACCGGTACACCATACTCGAACTCGGGTGAGAAATAGTCGACGCCGTTGTAGCCGAGGCTAAAAGCTGTTGGAAATTCGACGATCGGCAGCGGTTGCACGGCGGTGACCCCGAGATCCGCCAGATAGGGCACCCGATCGAGGACGTCCAGGAATTTGGCAACCCGACCCCCACGCCGATCAAGGCCGTTGGCGTCGACGGCGTAGAAGGTGCCTATGTGGAGCTGATATATGATCAGCTCCTCGTAAGCGGGCGGATGAAAGCTCGCGTCGTGCCAAGGATAACGGGCTTGATCGGAAACGACGCAGTTCCAGTCGGGTGCCACCAGCTCGCGAGCATAGGGGTCGCGTTTGTAACCCGGCCCGTCCGCTCCGACCACGTAGAACTTGTACTGTGCTCCCTCGGTCACGCCGGGAATAAAGCCGGCCCAATAGCCGTTGGCATCGCGAACAAGCCGGCAGTTCTCGTCCGTCGCGATCCAGCGGTTGAACGAGCCGGTGACGTAAACGGCACTGGCGCGGGGCGCCCAGGCGCGGAACGTCGCCCCGCCAGCCAGGAGGTTTGCGCCCATCGGGGTGTGCGGCCCCACGTGACTCATGTCAGCGGGCATGCAGCCTCCTAGTCGTAACCGCCAAACATCAAGAGGTGGATGTCACTATCAGTGGCGTTCATCATTCCGTGCAAGCCACCGGGCTTGAGCAGCACGAAATGGCCAGCCCGCAACGTGCGAAGCTCAAAGCACCGTTCGCGGTCGGGGAATTTGTACCAGTCGCCTGTCACCATGACAGCTTGTCCCTGCAGGAGGAAGAATATCTCCTGGTTATCTCGATGACGGTGTAGGCCTATGCCGCAATTGTTCTTGAGAATGTGCAGGTCGATATAGTCGATCGCCAAGAAGCCCTCGCGGCGTTCGCCCTCAGACTTACGACCCATGGAATCGAACTGCCACGGTTCAACAATGCGGCCCAGCTCGCCGCTTCCGGCAAAACCGAAATAGTTCGACATGAGGTTGCGGTAGTGCAGGACGCCCACGCCCCCATGTGGATTGGCGCTGATCCCGGCCTTCAGATAGGAATTCCAGCCGCGCAGCATCATGTTGAACTCATAGTGGTAATTGCTGCCACCATTGGAATCCCAGTTCTGGCCGCTCTCATCCGCCCAAGCCAGCTCGATGCGCGCTGGCAGAAGCGGATGCATCAGGCAGTCGGGCGAAACGGTACGTATGTCCATGTCGTCCTTGTTCTCGCGATCGAAGTCGCTGCGCTGCCCGAGGATAAGGTCGGGACGCGTGATGAGCTCCCCACTGTCGAGCGAGGAGAGCGCGATTGTGTCGCCACCAGCGGAAAAGACTGCCCGGAGGTCACTGCCGTGATCTCCCCACAGCTCGATCTCATATCGATCGGTCGCCTCGTTATAGGGAACGGTGATCAGACCGCCGGCGTCGCGACCGTTGACCTTCAGGAACAGAAGGATACTGCGACCGGGCAGGCGTCCCATTGCCTCTGCGAGCTTGGAGTCGGGGCCCGCCCGGTAAGATAGTTTGAGGAACGGGATAACGCGGTCCGGCACCGGCTCAAACGCTTCGAGATCCTTCCACGCGCGCGCCGTTACCCAACCACGGAGCAAATAGGTGTCTGTGACCAGGAAGTCGCGCACGTTCTGCTTCTGGAAGTCGGTTTTATTGTCCTGCCGGCTTGGATCGAGGATGTCCGCATCGGCGCCCTGCGGTCCGGCGAGGTCGAGATGGCTGAACGGCACCAATGCGTGCAGATGGTCAGTGAGATAGAAATGCCGCTCGGCGGCGAGATGATGCGCCTCTGCAACGGCCAACAGCTTCATCATAGGATTGCGGCTGTTGTAGTTAGGGGTCTGACCGGGCGGCATCCGCAGCACGGTATCAGCGGCGATGAGGGGCGGCATGCGAGATCTGCCCAATCAGGAGGAGTGATAGCCGAACGCAACGAATTTGAGCGGGGCGGCGTTGCCTTTCGGGTTGCGCACGCCATGAATGCCACCGCTCTTGGTGAATAGTGTAATGCCAGGACGGACCGGGATTTCGCGGCACGGCTTAGGGCCGAGCCCGTAGATGTCCGGCATCGGCTCGACAAGAGGATACCGAGCATCTACAGCCGGATCATCCCCGTCGCCCAGATAGGCAATGCCCTCGCCCTCAATGAAATAGTAGAGCTCTTCGGATCCGACATGCTGGTGTGTTCCCTCGACCGCCCCAGGCGGCAACTCGACCTCGTGAAAGTACACGATGGTGCCGCCGAGCTCGCGCTGGATGAGCCAGCGCATCCCCATAACGTTCTTGCCGCCGTCGAACATGCCGGGAGCAGGCGGATCGCCGCGGAAGTAGTCGGCGCTGGTCGGCTCCATCATTGCGTTCTGATAGAACACGGGTGCTACCTCCCGAGCATCCCGGATCCAGCCGCGCTGGAACGAGACGACGTAGTTCTCATCACGGATGGTATTTTCGTCCGAGTTCGGTGCGGGCTTGTTGGGCTCTTGGTGCGAGCGGGCATAGTCATTGTCCCAACCGGGATCCACGATGCGGTAGTTGAGCGGCCGATCGAGATCCGGCTCACGGAATGAGACTTGCACGCGAGTAACACCTCGGATGTCCGCGAGTGCTAGCTTGAAGCCCGGGATGGCGGTGATCGGCTTGTGCAGCCCCATCTGGTCGAGCACCTTGAATGAGTGCGATACGGTCGGCGGCGGCTCCAGGGTTTCCCAGATCTCGACCTGGTAGGCGTTGACATACCGGTCGAAGAACATCTTGAGGTAGCGCTTGAGGCCGCGCTCCAGGTCGGGATTCGCGTGGCTGATCTCGACCCACGCAAGAACCTCATCGCCGAGCAGGCGCCCGCGCTCGCGCGCCTGCTCGGCAAGCCGCCCGGCGCGATACTCGATCCGCAACGCATTGCACAGGAATTTGCCATCCAGGTAGACCTCGCATTTGAGCACGATGAAATCGGCGCGGCCCCGCACCTCCAACACGTTGTACTGATAACGCGGACTGCGCGTCGCGTTCAGGTATTGGGCGTGATAGATGCGGTCGGGGAAGAAGACGATCTTGAAAACCTGATTCCATGGCGCGGTCACGTTGGCGTTGAACGCCGGCGCCGCAGCGGCGCCTCGAGCTGGAGTCGGAATAACGGCATCCGCATCGATCAAATCGAACCGGGGATCCATAGCGCTAAATCCTGGTCAGCAGGTGGTCTGCCACCCGGAACGCGTTCGCCTCGATGGTGAGGGTCGGATTGGCGCCGCCGGATGTTGGCATAAAGGCTCCATCGGTCACGTAGAGATTATCGAACTCCCAGGCCCGGCAATGCGGATCCAGGACCGAGTCGTTTGGGTCGCTGCCAAAGCGCGCCCCACCGAGAATGTGGTTGGCCATGCGGGCGAGCGCGTTCTCCGCCATGTAGATCGAGCCTTGTCCCTGGATCGGATAGTCGTGGCCGACAGGATCGCCGCCGTAGCGCAGCACGTCTCCGCACTGCTTCGCCATCACATCCATCAGATAGCGGTCATGTTCATGCCAGCCCTTAATCACATAAGCGACCGGACGGCCCCACTTGTCCTTGATCTCTGGATGCAGCTCGATGCGATTATCAAACTGGGGCACTTGGTTGGCCATGAAGCTGATCGATAGGCCACGGCCGAACTCGGCATCGAGGAAGTCGATGAATCGGTCGCCGCGCATGTCGGTAGCGCCCATAAAGCCGTTCCACAAAGTATCGAGATCCTGGCTGCCGTAGGTGCGGAACAACGATAATGGCAGGGCCTGGTCGGAAGTGTTGTTGTAGATGGCCGCGCCTGCCCAGAGGCCGTTCTCCTCCAGGAATTCCTCGGTGGCGCAGCAATCGGTCGCCCAGTCCGCGTCGAGCGCCTTCGACTTGTCGAAGCGTTTGGGCATCAAAGCTCGCGCTCCGCCGAAGCAATGAGTGAGGAAATAGCGTCCCAGCAGCGGATTGCGATTAATGCGCCGGTCGAACTCGGCATCGGCCATCGCCGACAATTTGAGCAGGCGCACGCTTTCGATAGCCGAGCAGGCCACCACCACGATGTTTGCCTTGATGAACCGCTCAAAGCCGCCGGGGTCAAGCAGTCGAACCCCGGTTACCCTGGCGCCGTCACTGACGACGTGGGTGACGACACAATTCGGCCAAATGGCAAAATTCGGCTTGTCCTTGATGGGGCTCAGCAGCGCCACCCAGGTGCTGGACTTCAGTCCGAGCGGGTCGCCGTAGCGGTTGACGTAGCTAGTCTTGGCGGCTTCCGGATCGGGCTCGCCCTTCGCGTTGCGCGGAATCCGCCGACCGCTCGAGGGATGGTCCTCGGTGATGACCGCGAGCGGCGTGCGATAGGGCGCAATGCTGGGACCGACGCGCCTGCCGAGCTCGACCATGCCATCATGCGCATAGCTGCTGATCGGATTGGGCGCCAGCGGCCTTTGATATTTGACGGCGCTGAACGGCTTCTGCTGATTCTCGCGCGTGCCGTTGATGCCCACCATCTCCTCGGCCATGACGTAATAGGGTTCGAGCACTGCATAGTCGATCGGCCAGTCGCGCGCTTCGCGCTGGATGTCACCGTTTGAATCGTGGACGATCGGCTTGCGGCGATTGCCGTTGAAGCTTTTCAGCCTGAGGTCGGTCGGAGTAAAGCGCAGCGACACGGCACCGTATAGTTGGGTGCCACCACCGACCACCTGGGCAGTGTAGCCCTCGATCGTGCCGTAGTCGCGGCCGTCCGGTCCCTTGTAGATGTGCGGCTCATCATTGATATCGGGCTCGACATGGCTGCTGTAATAGGACACGCCGGTATTGGCGAGGCCAGGTAAGCGCAGGATCTTCTCAGTGCTCGATGCATAGATCTCATCGCGCCGGAAGTCGCTGCGCTCGCCCGAGATCTCGTAGTGCGGCCGCAGCAGTGGTCCCTTTTCGATTACGAGGACGTTGCGGCCTGCTTGGACGAGACGGTTGGCGATCGGAGCGCCGCCCGCGCCGCTGCCGACCACGATCACATCGAACGAGTCCTGCATCTCCTAGGTCCTCATCGCAGGCGACGGCACAAGCGCGTTATCGATAATAGGCGCTGGTACCAACGGGGCTCTCGATCGCCGGCCGCCAGTCGAACAGCGTGCCTGCCGCCGGATCGGAATAGCGCTCGGACAAGTAGGCCCACCCAGCGGCGCCGACATTGCCTGCGTATTTCGGGTGAGCGAACGCCGCCGTCACCGCGTGCCGGCGTAGTATGTAGAGAAAGAAAGAGGGATTGCTGTATTCGTCGTAGTTCCAGCCCGGGATCGGGTTGTCGCCGCTGCCATGGCTTTTCGCCATGTTCTCGTATAATTCGACGAAATCCTGCGCCGGCATGTCGGCGGGCTCGAGGAGCGCGTTTTGCCGACGCAGCGCGCGGTCGATCTGACGCAGGCACAGCCGGTAGTCAGTCAGCCGGTGCGCTTCCTCGCGCGCCAAGAACTTATCGATGGCGTTGACCTCACCGACAGACTCGTCCAGCCTGAAGGCCTTGGGCATGTCGGTCTTGCGTTGCTCCCGGTTAAGGCCGAAATAGTAGCGCCTCAGGAAATTCTCCGCCTCCTTACCGCGAAACGGCAAGATTTGCTCGACCAGTCGATAGAGCAGACGTATTTCCCAGGGTTCGAGCACAAGTGGCTGCAGGTAGCCATCGGTGAAGAAGCGTGACCAGAGCCTTCCATTGCCTAAGGTGACACGCTGCGGGTTAACGGGGTCGAGAACGTAGCGACCGTTTACCACGTATTTGTAGGTATGCACCTGTGCCTTCGGTATGCCGAGCGAAACGGCCCGGTAGCCGGTGTCTTCACCCTCGAACCGTACCGGTGCGAGAGAGATAGGGCGATAGAGCTCACCGAACGTCCCGAGGACCTGCACTTGGCGCGGGTCGCCGGGGCATGTCTTGTACACAAAAGTTACGAGGTTCAAATCCGGGTCGGCGTCGGTATCACGCATGAAACCGATGATCGGAAACCGCCAAGCCTCGGGGATTCTTGCGCGGAAGCTCTCAGCCCCGGCCTCATCTCCGGGATCCGGCGGCGAGCCGGCGCGCGAAAGGTACTTCGTGCAGTGATTGAGCACGTATTCGCCACCTGGCTCACAAATACTTACAGCCATGGCCGATGTCCGTGCCGGGTTGTTCGGCACATAGAACGGAAATCTACGTAGAACAGCTTGTCAGAGCAAACCGAGGTTGTCTACGAAAAAAACACTCGCGGTCCCGTCTTCTGCCAATGTATACTAACTACACCCGCTCTCGTGGGCAGAGTAACGAACAGACCATTGCGCTCTGTCATAAATATTTGCTCGATCACTGCGGGAATTAGAAGTAGGCGCTGCCAAGATCTACAACATACCGGCAACTTGGTGCGGTCACCACTGCAATCGCGTTTCTAGCGGAATGCGCCAGCTTTCGTCATTCGGCGCTCCTGGCAGAGGCAGTTATTTGCGGCAAGTGACGCAAAGCTTCTTCCGGCCGCTTCGACATGCTCATGGGCTCATTCGAATAGGAAGAGAAGTGCCCGTTGGCACATGTGGGCGTGCGGGGGCCGATCTTGAGAGGGAAGTTGACCAAACAGTTGAGAATAGCTCCACTCACACCCGAGTACCGGGGGAGGTCATGCAGCACTTCACGGTTAGTATTTTCGCTGGGGTCTTATTTCCGGTTCTCCCTATACTTGCGGAGTTTGGGCTTACCAATAAAGTGAAACCGGAGACCTTAACCCTAACTGCGGTCGTCTATGCGGCCGCCATTGGTCTCGTCTCTCGTAATCAGGCCATACTCATATCAAGCCTTTTCTGCTCGACGGTATGTGCCGTGATTTATGGCGCGGCTGAGAGCGGGCTTCAGTCCAGTGTGTTCTTTATCAAGCACGGCCCCACCATAACGGCCGGGACCATATACTTCTATTCGGCCTGCTATATCGTGGAACGCTTTGGGCGTCACTGCATCGAGTACGAACCGTTCTTGGAGTTTTAAGCATGGCTAGCGATGTTCCTGTTCTGACATTCTATTTCAGGCTCGTGCCGCAGCAACGCTTCGTTCCTTTGGCCGTTGGTGCGGCAGTGGGTCTTATTTTCTTTGCCGTCTGGAGTAGCATCACAATCGGCAAGGCCATTGGGCTAAACGACATTGTCTCTCTGGAAGTCACTACCGCCGTAATGCTCGCCGGAATTGTTCCGGTAATGCTCGTCGTCGGGGAAGTGACGAACAAGGCGCAAGCTCAGCTCGAACTTGCAAGGCTTTTAGTCCCGCTCTCGCCGGAAGACCGTAAAGCATTTGATGCGCTTGTTATTGGCGGACGCGTCCAAGGCATGTTCGGACAAAAGCCACAGCATGAGTTCGACAATGATGCTGGGCGAAAACTTATAGAATTCCTAGAACATAGTCGATTGGGTGAAATGGCCGCACACGCGCTATTCCAACGGTCCTCCCGCGGCCGAGCGCAATACTTACAAACTGCTTTGGCACTGGCGGACTTGTCATCTCGCGGCGAATTTGCGTAGGGCCGCAAACCGGTTGCGCGTCCGCTCCTGTGCAAATCGTCCATGCCCCGGCAGAGCTGAGTGCCTTCCGGGGGGCGTCGATGTCCCGCTATCAGCGAGTAGCCGGTGGCAAAGCGTTCAGCCGCGATTGATGATCGTTAGCGGCTAGTACCCGGAATCAGAGCTGAGTGATACGGCGCCCTGTGAAGCGGCGTTGACGGACCTTTTTCTTGGTCCAGA
>NZ_JCAMOQ010000090.1:0-15887 GCF_059512365.1 Bradyrhizobium sp. Ses1 | reverse complement strand
AAGGTGGACTTCTCTTGCTTCGGGGATCATCCATATCTTGAATCACGACTCACGATCCAAGAAAAGTGGGTACTAGGCCCTCTTGTCGACTTATGTGAGCCCTGTCGTCATGATTGGTAAAGTATCACCGATCGCGCTCCACGACGATCCGCAACCTCTCTGACCGCAGGTACTGACTAAAGTCGCAGCCTAATAGGAGACCGTGCAGCGTCTATTGCCGTGACATCCTTAAATAGATCAACTAATGAACTACGCGCGACGCGCCCACGATTGGCAACCGAAGCAGTTTCGGATTTCCACCAGTGGCTCGGGCGGTGAGAATGCAATGGGTGCTCGAAAACGGTACCAAGGTGATCGCGTTACTCTCGTTCTCTCGTTGCTTTCACGAATGGGGCTATTTCAGCATCATCGGTCCAAACTTTCGAACGCTGCTATCAGCGCATGACTACATCACTGACGCAATCGAGTGGATGCCAGCCTTTGCATTCACGTTTGGAACGATCTCCGTCATTTCTTACGCAACGAGCTCGGTGGTTCACGAATTACCTGAGGGTGGCTTTCGCGATCAGAAGCAGAGAGCTTTTAGGCGTATTGTTTCAAGTATCTTGCGTAGTCCTGGCAGGAAGCCTCTTCGGCTTCGGCCGGCGCCGATCACTGGCATAATACCCGCCTACGGCACAAGACGCGTAACAATACGTCGTAGTATAGAGCAGCCGGGTTAGGGGGCGCGTTCGGCCAGTCATGGTGACAGAGTGCGATGCTACGATGATACCGAAGACGACCATTCGGCGGGAGCGATAATGCGCTCCTACAGTGCGATCATTCCCAAGACAAAAGCGTTCGATTTCCTCAAAGATGTCTATGAACTAGGTGAGCGGGAGGTGGAGGTCGAGAAAATGATCAATCAACTGTGCTCGTGAAGCCGGAATCCACCTGGGATCGGCCGTACGGCCAAAGCGTCAAGGCCTATGCGTCTAAGCTCCCTCTCGGCGGGGGCTGTTCGACAGACACGTGCCCCTCTCGAAAACAACAGCGAAGCGCTCCCATGCTTTACGATATAGCTGAACGCCTTGGCCTCGTCTTGGGAGAGCTCAAGGGCTCCCGCACATAAACCCAAGCGACCTGGACGAAGCGCGTCAGACGGGATGTGTGTCGAAATCCGACCCGCCGGTAATCGACACCTCCGTTCTTAGCCAAGCTCATCCACAACGCCATTCGATGCGCGGCAAAGTCTTGCCGACGCTCCAAGAAGGGCGGTGGCGATGCCTTATGTCGAAGCAGGTGGAATAAGGCTTTATTTCGAGGAATACGGGCGGGGCTATCCAATCATTTTCGTTCATGAATTCGAATCTGACCTGCACAGCTGGGAAGCGCAGATCCGTTATTTTTCGCGTACCTATAGGTGCATCGCCTACAACGCGCGTGGATATCCGCCGAGCGACGTTCCTGATGATCCTGCCATATATGGCTGGGATGTCGCGGTGGAGGATATCGGCATTGTCATGCGCGATCTCTCGATCGGCCAAGCCCACGTGGTCGGATCAAGCATGGGCGCCTATGCTGCTCTGCTGTTCGGGTTGCGCTACCGCGCAGCGAGCAGCGCGATTGTCGCAGCCGGAGCAGGGGCGGGATCTCCAGCCTCGGATCGCGAAAGGTGGCTGAAGAACACCTCTGTTCTCGCGCGCGCGTTGGCGGCGCGCGGTGTCGTTGCCATGGCAGAGAAAATGGCGCGCCACTCCACGCGAATTCAACTGAAACACAAGGATCCGAAGGGCTGGCAGGAATTTGTAGACCGGCTCAAGCAGCATTCGGCGCAGGGGATGTCGAATACGTTGCTCCGGTGCCAAGCCGTGCGACCGTCTTTGTACGATTTCCGCAATGAATTTTCACGGATGACGGTCCCGGTGCTGCTCGCCGTGGGTGACGAAGACAAGCCGTGTGTAGAAACCGGCTTGATGCTCAAATCCACAATTCCCGCCGCCGGCATTTGGGTGTGCCCCAATACGGGTCATGCCATCCATCTCGAAGAACCTGCGGCCTTTAACGCACAAGTCGAAGCTTTCTTCGGCGCCGTCGAGAGAGGCAGCTGGGGTCATCTCGATCCGCGGAAACAGTCCTTGGAACACGAGACGTCAACGGCCGCTCGATTGGATTTCGACGGAGCGCTTCCATGAAGCCGTGGATCCGCGTCCATCTTTCCGATCCCGTCGCCGCGCGGCTCGCAGTCGCAGCGCAACGTCCCGGAGCGACCAAATCGGCGATCATTGAGGCTGCGCTCGCTCAGTTCTTCGATGCTGATCGTGACATTGAGGAGGCCTCGCTTGATGGCCGGCTGAGCGCCATCCAGCGGAACCTCGAACACCTTCATCAGGATCTGCGCATTGTGAGGGAGACTGTTGCGCTTCAGGCTCGATTTCTTCTCGCCGTTACGCCCCCGCTCGCAGCTGCCGAACAACCTGCTGCCTGCACCCTGGGACTGACGCGCTTTGAGGAATTTGCCGCACAAGTGACAAGGCGGGTCCATCTAAGAACGTCGCTCATCCAGGAAACAATCGAGCGGGTGAATTCGACTGATCCGGACCATGTTGCAATACAACCGGTGAGGCAAGAAGGGGCAACGCGCTCCACACACCCGCAACCAAAGGGTGATGCGCCGACTGTCGCCTGCAACAAACCACAACGTCCACCGGCAACCCGAGATGCAGCTTGCGAGTGCGGACCCGACACAAGG
Source organism: Bradyrhizobium sp. Ses1 (assembly GCF_059512365.1). Lineage (NCBI taxonomy): Bacteria > Pseudomonadati > Pseudomonadota > Alphaproteobacteria > Hyphomicrobiales > Nitrobacteraceae > Bradyrhizobium > Bradyrhizobium sp. Ses1. Next base: position 13,156 of record NZ_JCAMOQ010000090.1, on the reverse strand, counting down.
GCAGAGCGAACAATGGTTGGCCCGATACTGCGGCCAGTTCTGGCGACAGGGCCGCAGCGGCCACGAGCCTTCGTGCCAGATCGGCTGTTAGTTTTGCGCGTATTCCTGCCCTTCGTCGCAGCTTACTACCTTTCTTTTCTCTTTCGTACTATCAACGCGACCATAGCTGCACCACTGAGCTATGAGTTTGGCCTGGGTGCCGACGACCTCGGCCTCCTGACGTCCATCTACTTCCTGACCTTCGCGCTCGCCCAGATTCCTATCGGAGTGTTGTTGGACCGATACGGTCCACGGAGAATCCAGAGTGTTGTGCTGATGGCAGCAGCCGCCGGGGCAGCGCTATTTGCCATGTCCGACAACTTTTTGCTTCTCCTTCTCGGCCGGGCGTTAATTGGCTTCGGCGCTTCCGCGGCATTGACAGCCGGATTGAAGGCCGTCGTTTTCTGGTTTCCCACCGAGCGGGTCCCGCTGCTTAATGGCCTGATGATCATGCTGGGTGCCTTAGGCGCCGTGACGGCAACGTTGCCAGCCGAATACCTGGTCGTTTCGATCGGGTGGCGGGGCCTCTTCGAACTCCTAGCCATCGCATCCGTTGGATGCGCCCTTGCAATCTTCCTTCTGGTGCCAAAGGGTAGGTGGTCATCGGCAGCGAACGGGGCCAGCAGCGGACTGCGAATGATTTATACAGATCCTCGCTTCTGGAGTTTGGCGCCGCTCTCTGCGACCTGCGTTGGTACGGCCTGGGCGCTACAGGGACTGTGGGCTGCCCAGTGGTTCTCCGATGTCGAGGGCCTCGACCGAGCGGAATTGCTTGGCCATCTCTTTGTCATGGCGATCGCATCGAGTGTGGGCGCCCTGGTTCTAGGTGTTGCGGCTCAAAAGCTTCGTCGATACGGGATAGGTCCACGAGCGCTCTTGGGGTGCGTCGCAGTTCTATTCTTCCTAGCCCAGTTGGCAGTCGTCCTGCGAGTACCTGTACCATCATCTGTTCCGTGGATGATTGTCGCTGCCGGTGGCGCGGCGACCGTCCTTAGCTACGCGGTTTTGGCCGAGTGTTTCCCAAAAGAGCTTGCTGGACGTGCCAGCGCGGCGCTCAACCTCTTTCACATCGGTTGGGCTTTTCTGGTGCAGTGTCTGATCGGCTTGGTGGTTCAGCACTGGACGCCTCAGCAGGGCCACTACCCAGAAGTGGCTTACCAGACCGCCTTCGCAGTAAACCTTGCCATTCAGATCGGAGCATGGTCCTGGTTGATTATCGGCGAGAAATATCCTTCAGCTGGCGCAACTGGTGGCTGACATTCAGTTCAGCGGCAGCTTCACGCTTCAACGCCTGACAACGCGCAAAAGACACGACGAGCGATGAAAGTTGGAAGCTTCGCGCATGCCTTGGCGTTAGTTAGGTCCTCTACGATCTAAAGAACTGATACTTTCAAGATACGGAAAGGCTGTTCATGCGGGCGATTGAAACGCTTCACGGAAATCGACAACAAGATTGATGGCAAGAGAGTCTCTGGCTCTCGCAGGCAAGCGTTCGCACCGCCTTTCCGAGTTTACGAAAGCCTGCCCGAATGGATCGCCATCGAATGACGCCGGCAGGTCCACCGGCAGCTGGAGGGCGTGGCCTCAACCCTGGCCCGAAGTCGCGAGCAGCGGCGGTCCTATAATCAAGCGGCGCCTTCGGGATTAGATCACGCATTACCGTGCCGAACAGGGCGGAGTTGGACGAACGGCCGCATTCACACACTCATCTCGCCGCAGACTTGACGTGCCATCTACTGGCGGAAAGTGAACTCACTTAGCGCGAGCATCGATGCTTCGCATCGACCGCGCAGGCACGGTGCTGGTCCAGATTGCAAGGCGCACAGTCGTCTTTCATTAAGAACGCGCGGCGCAAACTCGGTGCAGCATCCGCCGTCCAATGCGTCGCCCACGTCCTAGCCACGCGGCTTGTTGTGCTCACGATCCAAAGCCTCCCTTCTCGCGAGATGCCCAAGGAACCCGTGCTCGTGAAAGCGGGGCATGTTGTGTTTTGTCCAAAAAGTCCAACGTAATCAAGCTGAACAGGGGGTACCTGTAAAATATTACAGGAGATTAGCAACTCTCTTTCTGCTTTTGAGGTCTCCCGAATAATTTCAGGAGGTCGTAATGCAGGCCATCGCACTTCACTCCTCTCAATTTGGTCGTCATCTGGAGTTGCTCGCGGCGATGTATCGGCTGCGGCGTCGTGTCTTCAAGGAAAGGCTGGACTGGTCGGTGTCGGCCTCGGATCAATTCGAGCTCGATCTATATGATACTCTCGGGCCGACTTATCTCATTCTGGTGGCAGACGCTGGAGAGCCGGTTGGTTCGGTTCGCCTGCTTCCGACAACCGGGCCAACCATGTTGGCCGACACCTTTCCCGCTCTCCTCGGTGGGACGCAAGCGCCGTGCGAGGAAAGAGTTCTCGAAAGCTCGCGCTTTTGCGTCGACACCAGGCTTGTTGCCGACCAGGCGGCTAATAATCTCAACCGCGCAACGTTTATCCTCTTCGCCGCCATGATGGAGGCGGCACGCGGGGCGCGCGCCGACAGCATCGTGACAGTCACTGATACACGTATGGAGCGCATTCTCCGCCGAGCGGACTGGCCATTGAGGCGGATCGCTGCTCCGCAGCAGGTCGGATCCACTATGGCGGTCGCCGGCTTTCTCGACATATCCCAACAAACGCTTCACAGGATGTACGAACGAGCCGACATCAATGGCCCCGTGCTTGTGTCACCGGCTCCAGCTAACGCGGCCGCCTGATCCCTCGTGAGCAGCGTCCAACAAAGGTCATCAGATGCTCGCAGACCCACGACATAGTCGGGTGGTTTTGATCAATCTGACGCGCGGCGGAACGCCGGCTTCGGCCAGTCTTGCCGCGCGGCACGTCAGTTTCTCATTGCTGCAGACAGGCCTGGAGATATTTGCCGTCCCGTCGACCCTCATCGGTGAATGCGAGCCATTTGGGATTAATGGTGGTCAACAACTCGTCAAATCCATGACGCAGCTGGACGTTGACGCCTTTTCCATTTGGCGCGACCAACGGTTTACAGACAATCTGGCTTCATGCGAAACCGGAATTATTTTCTTCGCAGGAAGTTGGCTCGAAGAGGAGATATTCATTGCCGCACTGCAGGCGGCTGAGCGCGGATATGATGTACGCTTGCTATCGGACCTGATCGCTGTGCGTACTGGCGCGGACCGATCACTCGTTTTCGATCGGCTGGCGCTTCATGGCATCTTGGCGACCACGTTGCGCCAGACGCTGCTGGAATGGGCGGTATGTCTGCACAATCCGCTTTTGATGCAAAAAGTGCAGCAGCTTCTATCGTGAGCTGGATCGTCGGGCTCTTGAGGCGGGGCCACCCTGGTTCTCGTGAACCGGCACCCGGGGCTCCATATCGCATCACCCGATCCGCTGAGAGACCGTCGGCTTGGCGGATGCGCCTGGTGGTGCCTGAACCGGACCAGTTTCTTTAGCTCCCCTTGGTCGCTTCGGAGAGCAGGTGCGAGTCTGTTCGCGGTAGGTTCATACCTTTCATCACAAACCACCAGAACGCTATCATGGCGCAGACGGAAGCTGCCGTCAGCACGGCGAAGATTGTGGGCTCAAGACCAGGCAGGATCGTGGCGCGTCCTTCACAGACGATCGAGGAAGCCTTTTGCGTGACCTCGCTACAGATGTTCGCAGGATTGTCCAACGACGTCAGAGCCCGCCAATCCCAAATTCCGCCCGGAATACGCACCGGCTGCGGGTCGGTCGTGACAAGTTGAGCGCGGGCCGCGACTCGCCAGAAATGGATCAGCGTCAGGGCTGGAATAAGCGACAATAAAACCAGCATCGCTGCTTGGTAGACTTTGGCTTCGACCTTCGTCATGTCGAGCTGCTCGAAGCCGACCAATGGAATGCGGTCGGCCCAACGAGGCCCATTTCGCCGTGCGAATACGATGCCGATTAAAGACGCAAACAGCAGCAGAAAGGAACAGATTGGAATCGCCAGAAAGCCCGCCGGCACACGCGACTTCACAATGAGCGTCGCGCCAAAAATGGTTTCTCCTCCTTGCGTCACGAGATACGAGTTTAAGGCATAGTAGAGAAGGAACAGACTGACGATGGACCAGACCTTACTCATTTGGGACGATGTCATGGCGGCCTACTTGTTCATCATGTCGAGAAGGGAATTGAAGGTCTCGCTGGTCATGCGTGCGTTGCCATGCGCTCGGATCAGCAGGGCGCCGCCGTCACTTGCGAACGACGCACCGGTAATCGAACCGTCGAGACCTGGAAAGCTCGGCAGCTTGGCGCGCGCCTCTTCCGCACTGAGGGCGTTCCCCAAGGCATTGGCTACTGAGGCGTTGATGTCGCCAGCGAAGAGTCGGATTGCTTCTTGAGTTAGAGCACTGCCAGCTTTGACCGTGACAGGCCCGACGAGTTCAAGGCCGAGCTGTTTTCCATCGATAACGGCGACGCGCACCGTGGCGGTGATTGATACGCTGTCACGCGGGCCTTCGGTTTTCACCGTCATACCTGCGGGCTTGGCGCACACCCAGGCCGTCACATGGCCCTTGATCGCGACAACGGCTGTGTCCCCGTCTGCTGCGATCGAGGCTTCATCGATACTATTGACGACCGGATTGATACCCTGTCTGTCACAGTTCCCGCGGGGTACGGGCAGGGCGCGGGCAATCTGCAGTGCGTTCTCCTGGAGGCCCTTCAGGCTCCCTTCCGCGCCGAGTTGCAGCACAACAGCATCGCCTTCAGTTTTCATATCGAAGGCGATTGTGACTGGGACATCGACTTGTATCCCTAGCACTTTTACCGGAAAGGTCCTTGGCTTGAGCGTCACGGCGCGAACATTGGCGGCCGAGAGCGTTACAATCCCCACTGCTAGCGCGATCTTGCCGGCAAACCCGGCTCTTCTAGAGGCGACCGACATAGTTCGCCTTCTCCCATTTCAACTCAATATCATCAGCGACGTATTTCGGCGCCTGCCTCGTGCTATGATCGAAGCAATGCTTGAAATCCACGTGAACGCGCATGTTCTCCGGACGATAGTCCTCCATTCGGTCGTACAGCAGGACTGGTCCCGCCTCGAATCGCTGGTAGACGGATGTATGCATGGGTGAGGTGGACACGCCGGTCTCGGCGTCCACTGGGAGACGACGCAGACCGGCCTTCAGAAAGCCATCGGCCTGTTCGTTGTGTTGGGGACCTCTCGGATCCGGCGAAAGCCGCAGAACGCTGCCATCATGCTTGAGACCATCTGGAATTAAGGACGCGCCCGCGACCATCCATCTGAGAGCCACATCCGATAACCTGGCTTCGTTTTCCAGGGAGCCACCGCCGATGTCGGCGTGCACGCCCGGAAACCACACCTGCTCGAAATACAGGTTGCCGTGCGCGTCTCGTTCGTCCTCCTTCTCCGCAGTCGGTGACCAGCTGACGCGCTTGAAATCGGCGCGATTCTCATCAATCGAAATCGCGTGCTTGGCATAGCCGACATTCCGATTCATTGTGGTGTCGTAAAACTTGTGCTTGGGGGGCGCCAAGTGCAGCGTCCGCAGCCGCTTGAAAAAGCCATAGCCCGGCAGGGGTGGCGCGATCTTGAGATAGTTCGTAAGAAAGGCGATCAGCGCAGTCGCGAGGCCCATGTAGCCAAGAACCCAGGCGCCCCATCCGGCCCAGGGAAAGACGCTGCCGAGCCAGTGCAGGGCGATCAATAGGGCAATGCCAAGCGCCACGAGCGCTGGGCCGAGGTATTTGTGGCCGAGAGCGGCAACCGTGTCGAAGACGCCGATGAAATACGGAAACACATTGGCCTGTTCGACGGCGTCCACGGTCTGCGAACTCCCGTATTGGCGCCTGAACTCCGCTGCTATGGCGTCGCGCGTCTCCAGCAGGAATTGACGGTAGCCGCTGGGGTCCTTTCGGCTGTAGGACGGGCAGAACTGATAGACATGCTTGACCGCATGCTCGGCGAGCTTGTGGATGCTCTTCGGGTCACGCCGCAGGGGAGAGCCGTCAGGCAGATGTCGCGGGATGCCGCAATAGGCCATCACACCTGCGACCGAGCGCACCGTGTAGGCCCCGCGGCTGAAGCCGATTAAATAGATGCGATCACCTTCCTCGTAGAGCCCGATGATCGCCGCGTAGCAATCGACGATGTTCCTGGTGATGCCGAGCCCTGTCGCCTTGCTGGCGAGGTTATAGAGCCATCTCATCCAGCCGATCTTGAAATGGCCGCCGTCGGAGGCCGAGCCGAGACCGGGATCGTAAAAGGCGACCTGCTCTGATGGTTCGATCTTGGTGTCGGGGCCTACGCGGCAAGCCCGGTAGAGCTTATAGACGTTGGTGCGTGCTTCATCGAAATTGATGCCGCCGGCCTGACCAGTGCCGTCGGAGAAGATGACGATATTCTTCGGCATTGCACGCTATCCCCTAAAGTGCGCGTCAACGAACAGTTCATATCATGGATTGTGCAGGGGAGAATGTGAGCTGGTTTACTTTCGGAGTTGTCGCCGCGACGAGACAGGATCATCTGGATCATGGAGTGGCAATCACGCTTGCGGTTCTCAAATACGAAAGCGAGGAGGCAGCCGAAGAGTCTTGGCCTGGCTGTTCGGGCGGCGCTCAGGCAATGCGTGCCGTCAACTAAGCGCGAGCCGGTCACGTCGGGCTTCGCCATTAGAGATTCTGCCACCGATCGCCCAACACCACTTTCAACTCATGTGCGCATTTCTTGCGAGGATGGGGCAAGATGGATTGGTTGGGATCCTGCTTTCAAGCTGAGCATGCGTGTGAGAAGATACATTTCGGATGGCGCGGAGCAGGATCGATCACCTTCAATCATCGCGCTACTTGCGGCACTAACTGGTTTCGTTTGGAATGTCGCTCCAAACCGACGTGATGCATCAGATCGGACATCGAAGCACTTCGATTACATCGGCCGCGGTCTTGACGAGAAGCGATGCCGGCCGCGATGTTGGAGAATCTTGCGTTTGCATACGATGCTTCGGAACAGAGCCGAGGACATCGGGAGTCCTTGGGACGCGCCGTGTATGCAAGGCCATAAGCGTCTCGTGGCGAGGAAGCGACGGCACTCGACTGTGCCGATTGCTAAGTAACGGCAGAAGGCTAATCTGATTGCCAGACGAGGCGAATTGGCCGCGGTAGCTGCGGCGCATGACGATCTTAACCGGCCGATGCACTATTTAGATAATGCTGTCACCGAACCGCTTTCTGAATTTGGTGGCGGGTTCAACAGGAGATCGATCGGGCGCGGGGCAAGTCAGCTGCGAGATCGAACAAGCGGTGGCGGCACTGGAGCCCCTCCGGCCGCGGGCTATGCCAGGCAACGACCGCCTCACCCCCGGCCACCGGAGTTTTGTGATGCGACAACAGTGTTGCCTGAGGGCCGCTCCGCGAAGGATCAGCAGCATGTGGCGAGTAAGGGTCAACTCGGGGTCATTGACTGGGGGCCGGCTGGTCTCATCACGGTTATTTCTGAGGGCAACGCCCTGATTCGGTAACTAAAGCCCGCTTGCCCTGTGGGATACGTTACCGGATCATTTCTTGGCTCTGAGAGTCGTATACGATTCATTTTGATTTTTCCCATCTGATATGTTTTCGTATCATTGTGCCCCATGTGATCCGAGAACGTATCATGACCTCTACCGCACCGCTCAAAGAGCTCGGGCTGCGCTTCCGAAAGGCACGGTTGGCCGCCGGCTTGTCGCAGGAGCAAGTCGCCCAGCGGGCCAACATCAGCAGGCCCCGATATCGGGACATCGAAACCGGTGCTGCCGCCGCCCGTGCAACGACGCTCGTCAACGTCGCCCGCGCTCTTGGCATGGAAATGATGTTGATCCCGCAGGCGATGGTGCCCGCTATTCAATCCATGCTGGAACCCGCCGACGACGGTGATGATCGCCCCGCATTCACATCAGATGCCGAAGAGGATGAAGGGGCATGAGTCAAACGGCTTTCGCTGCCGAGCGCATCCAGTCGCTCGATATCACGTTGAATAATCTTCCGATCGGGACGCTCGTCCGAACGCCCGGTGACTACAACGCATTCAATCTTTTGCTCAGTTACCGGACGCTGAACAATCCGCCGATCTTCAGCCTTTCGCTTCGCTCAGCAGATGGTGGCCTCCGCCGAGATCCGAAACCCGTGCGGGGCGCGCTGCCACCGTTCTTCGCCAACTTGTTGCCCGAAGAGAAACTGCGCGAGGCGATGGAGAAGCACCATGCAGCGTCCGTAAGGCCGGGAAACGACTTCGATCTCCTGGCCGCGCTGGGGGCCAACCTGCCAGGAGCTGTACGCGCGCTGCCAAGCGATGGCAGTCCTGTTCCGGCCGGTGCGGAGGGGGAGGGCAAGAAGAAGGCACGCTTTTCACTCGCCGGTGTTCAGATGAAGCTTTCCGTTATGAAAAACACAGGAAAAGAAGGGCGGATTGCTCTCGCTGTAGGCGACGAGCAAGGCCACTACATCGCGAAATTTCCATCCCTCACGCACATCGGGCTTTCGGAAAATGAATTTGCAATCCTGGCCTTAGCGGAAGCGCTGGGGATGGAAGTGCCGGCGCGGGAGCTCGTCGACAAGACCGCGTTCGCCGGAATTCCGGAAGAGTTCAACACTATGTCTACGGGCAAGGTACTGCTTGTCCGCCGCTTCGACCGCGGCGCGGACGGAACACGCGTGCATATGGAGGACTTCGCACAGGTCTTCGGCCGTTATCCCTCAGAGAAATATACCAGCGCAGCCTATCATAACATTGCGGTAGCGCTGAACAGCGGCGTCTCCTTCGATTCAGCAATCGAGTTTGTTCGGCGCCTCGCGCTCACCGCGATCACCGGAAACGGCGACATGCATCTGAAGAATTGGTCGCTGGTGTATCCCGGAGACGGACGGACGCCGAAACTGGCACCTGTCTACGACGTACTGTCCACGATTCCCTACATCCCCAAAGACGGCCTGGCCCTGAGCCTCGCCGGCGAAAAGTCATTCAAAGCGCTGACCCCAGAGCGTTGGCGTAACTTCGCGAACCGCAGCCGTCTTCCGGAAGGCGCCGTGCTGACGGCAGTGGCCGAGACTGCGGCGGCCGTACGCGACAGGTGGTCGGTTCTTCCAGAGCGCGATGTTGTACCCGCGCAGGTCCTCGCGCGCATCGACACTCATATCGACGAGATGCTGGCCGTCCTTGACCCTTAGACTTGGCAGATAGGGCAGGTCTTGAAACGACACGTCGTTTGACCCCGACATCAGATAAGTGGTGATTGCCAAATGCGCTCCCTTTAGCCCTGCCCAGGCAGCGATGGTGCGATCTAGAACGAGGTGAGGTTGACAAGCAAGTCAGCCAATACTGCAGAGAAGCAGCGTAAGCCTCTGGATCGTTTTGTCCGAGAGGGTTGCTGACCCACTTCGCGGAACGCTGTTGCATGCGGCTGGTGAGCAACAAAACGCCGAGTTATGAGCGAGACCAAACCCAGCGCAGCATTCAACAGCTGCCGCAGAGGTGCTGCTGAGATTTAGCTGCGAGAGCGGAGCTAACACGAGCTCCGTCGCGTACGGTGCCGGCCGCGAGCAACCCCGATCCCGAATAGACCGTCAATCGAGGACGAACCCCTTGCCCGGCGCGGCTATGTCCCAGCCTTCACGACCGTTACCTTGTGGCAAGCAGTGCCTACAAGCCGCATCTTATTCGGGGCGGTCCCTCCTTCAGCAAAAATGCAGCCAATCCAGGTGCGTTGCCCTCCGCCTCCGGGTCTCCACGCTGTGATCAGCCGCTCGCACCTCGATGCGGCCACCAAAGCCTGGCGTCAATAAACACGCTGTTCACGAAGGAACCCCGGGATCGTCACTAAACCTCTGTTTGATTGCGCAAGGCGAGGCGGGTGTCTACACCCGGCTGGCACGACGATGGAGTGGGATACGGCATGCCCGGCATGCGGTCCTGCTCGCGGCTGGCCAGGTTGTTGGACCGGATGGACAGGACATGCGCTATGGCAAGCCCGAGTTCCGCAACGATGGCTTTGTCGCCTTGGGGCGCAATTCGCTGCGTCAAAACGCCAGCTAACGACAGACATCCTGCATCAAAGAAGAACCACGTGCTGCCTAAACATCTGCGTCGCCTCGAAGCTGAATCGATCGAAATCATGCGTGAAGTGGTCGCCGAGTTCAAAAGGCCGGTCATGCTCTATTCGATCGGAAAAGACTCGAGCGTCATGCTGCACGTCGCCATCAAGGCGTTCTATCCGGCAAAGTTGCCCTTCCCCCTGCTTCACGTCGACACGGCCTGGAAGTTTCGCGAGATGATCACCTTCCGCGATGAGACAGCCAAGCGCCTCGGCGTCGACCTGATCGTCCATGTGAACAAGGAAGGCATCGAGCGCGGGATCAACCCGATCGATTCCGGCTCGGCTCTTCATACGCAGGTGATGAAGACCGATGCCTTAAAGCAAGCGCTCGATCTCTATCGGTTCGATGCTGCGTTTGGTGGAGCACGACGTGACGAGGAAAAGAGCCGCGCAAAAGAACGGATCTTCTCCTTCCGTTCGGCCGGACACGTTTGGGACCCGCGCAACCAGCGACCGGAGCTCTGGAATCTCTTCAACACCCGAATCCGCCAGGGCGAGACCATGCGTGTGTTCGCAATGTCGAACTGGACTGAGCTCGACGTCTGGGAATACATCATGCTCGAGAAGATCCCGGTCGTCCCGCTCTATTTCGCAAAGCAAAGGCCCGTCGTCCGGCGGAGCGGCGCAATGATCATGGTCGACGACAAGCGATTACCGCTTCAGTCGAACGAGAGGCCGGAGATGCGGATGATACGTTTCCGCACGCTGGGATGCTATCCCTTGAGCGGGGCTATCCACTCCGACGCGACCACGATCGAGGACATCGTCGCGGAAATGCAGACCGCGAGGGTATCTGAGCGCCAGGGACGCTTGATCGATACCGATGAAGCCGCTTCGATGGAGAAGAAGAAGCGGGAAGGTTACTTCTGATGGCTTCCAAAGCGACAGCCGAGCTGGTCCAGGCCGGAACGAGGGACCAACTGCGATTCATCACCTGCGGTTCGGTCGACGACGGAAAGTCGACGCTGATCGGCCGGCTGCTGCATGACACCAAGATGATTTACGAGGATCAGCTGACGGCGTTGGCACGCGACAGCGCCAAGCACGGCACCACCGGCAATGAGATCGACTTTGCGCTGGTAGTCGACGGGCTTGAGGCCGAACGGGAGCAGGGCATCACGATTGACGTGGCCTACCGCTTCTTTACCACTCGGCGCCGCTCGTTCATGGTGGCCGACACGCCCGGCCACGAGCAGTACACGCGTAATATGGCAACCGGCGCCTCGAACGCCCAGCTCGCCATCATCCTGATCGATGCCCGCAAGGGTGTGCTGGTCCAGACCAAGCGTCACTCCTTCATCTGTTCGCTGCTCGGTATTCGTCATGTCGTCCTGGCAGTGAACAAAATCGACCTCGTCAACTACAAGAAGGAGAGTTTTGACCGGATCGTCGGTGAGTATGTGGCCTTTGCTGCCGGTCTTGGCTTCACGTCGATCGTTCCTATCCCGATCTCCGCCCGGTACGGCGACAACGTCATCAACCGCTCCGGCAACACCCAGTGGTACCAGGGGCCTTGCCTGCTTGATCATTTGGAGAGCATCGATATCCAGTCCGACACTGGGAGCCAGGCTTTCCGCTTTCCAGTCCAGTGCGTGAATCGGCCCAACCTGGACTTCCGCGGCTATGCCGGGTCGGTGGCTTCCGGGAGCATCTCGGCAGGAGATGAGATCGTTGTCGCAGCGTCTGGACGGACTACACGCGTCAAGCGCATCGTCACCCAGGACGGCGATCTTCCTCGCGCTGAGGCCGGCGATGCCGTCACCATTGTCGTCGAAGACGAGATTGATATCAGCCGCGGCGATCTTCTCGCCCGTCCGGCTGAGCGGCCGGAGGTCGCCGATCAATTCGCCGCTCATCTAATCTGGATGGACAACGACCCGCTCGTTGCTGGACGCAACTACATCCTTCGCATTGGAACTCAGACTGTGGCCGCCGGTCGTATTACTACAATCAAGTATCGGATCGACGTCAACACACGTGAGCACCTGGCAGCCAAGACGCTTAGCCTCAACGAGATCGGATTCTGCAATCTTGCGACCGCAACGCCCACGGCTTTCGATGCTTACGAGGTCAATCGCAAGACCGGTTCATTCATCCTCATCGACCGTTACACCCACCGCACGGTCGGCGCCGGCATGATCGCGTTTCCGCTACGGCGGGCTAGCAATATCGCTTGGCAACCGATTTCAGTGGGTAAGAGAGAGCGGGCGGCGCTCAAGGATCAAAAGCCTTGCATCATCTGGTTCACCGGCCTGTCCGGCGCGGGCAAATCGACAATTGCCAACATCGTCGATCAGAAGCTGTTCGCAATGTCGCGCCACACCATGCTGCTGGACGGCGACAACGTGCGGCACGGATTAAATGGGGACCTCGGCTTCACCGAGGCCGACCGTGTTGAAAATATTCGGCGTGTCGGCGAAGTCGCCAAGTTGATGGCCGACAGCGGTTTGATCGTGATTTGCTCATTCATCTCGCCCTACAGGTCCGAGCGAGATATGGTGCGCAACCTGGTTGCTGAGGAGGAGTTCATCGAAGTCTTTGTGGACACGCCAATCGAAGAATGCGCGCGGCGCGATCCCAAAGGTCTCTATGGAAAGGCGAACTCCGGCAAGATCAAGAACTTCACCGGCGTCGACGCGCCCTACGAAACGCCAATAAGACCGGAAGTTCATCTCAAGACCATGGGGCAGAAGCCCGAGCATCTAGCGCAAGCCGTTGTCGATCTATTGATGGCCCGCGCAATCGTCCGCGGCCGCTAGCGTTTGCCAAATTTGCCGTCCTTGCCGAAACACTCGAGCCGGTGAGCTCCCGCAACTTGCACTATAAAAGAAAGATTCTATCGGCAGAGCTTGCCGTAAGCCCAAAGCAACGCTTCACAGATGGTCGATATAGGGCTCCACATCCCGCCTGATTTCATACTAGTACCCGGAATCAGAGCTGAGTGATACGGCGGCCTTTGAAGCGGCGTTGACGGACCTTTTTCTTGGTCCAGACG
>NZ_JCAMOQ010000089.1:0-17524 GCF_059512365.1 Bradyrhizobium sp. Ses1 | reverse complement strand
TCTTCATGGTCCGCTCCGTTTATCAAAACGGAACGGCATCCGCACCACCTAAGCCGCTGGTCCAAAATCCGGGGTCCACTTCAAAACAGCTTGGTGGCAGGGGAGCGCCCCATTGCTGGGGGCCGATTACTTCTATGTGACCGAGGCCCTTAAGCCCTCGACCGCATTGGGAAAAACATAGTCCGTCGCATGCTGTCGCCGGAGCCGCCACCACCGCGTCGAAATTGGCAAAGCCGCCGAAGCTCTTCAGCTGCTTGAGCTCGATGTTCTCGGCGGTGAGGGCGAGGCCAACATAGCCCGATTCGTCGTCCCTCCCGTTCAGGACCACGACCGCGATTGGGCCAGTATAGTTTGAAGTGAGAAATGCCCGGGGTGGCCGTATAGGTGTGGCCGCTACAACTAAGCGAAGCCGAAGTGATCTGGCAGTTCGATTCATTGGCTTGCGCGATCACGAGTCTCGCCCCGATGTTGTCGTTAGCATCGGTGCCCTGAATGTTGGAGATAATCTGTGTCGTCACGAAGGCGGCGGCATCGTATGTACTGGCCGCGAGCCGATCGGGGCCGTCGGGGTTGGGGAAGGGTCCCCACAGGCGCCGTGAAATTCAAATAGTGTAACGATCAGACGGAGCTGCGGACGCAGAAGGCGTCAATGATGGTACTTTGCTTGGTGAGGGGATGGTGGCCGTTCGTGTGCATTTCAAGAAATCGAGCGCTATTTAGTAACGTGGTATCTGCGGTCGTGCCGTGAAGGCTGGCCCCAGCGCTGGGCCTCGGGTGCCAACACCGGGAAGCACCGGTATTCACGCCATTTGCGTTCCTGATTGGTGGACTATTGCGGGGAAAAAGGACTAAAATACCAGCATTGCGTGTGTGCAGGGGGCAAGTGAGGCAGAACGTCCGAACCTCAAAGAGACAACGGCTGATTTTGCAGCAGTGCGCGCCCGATCTACGCGAACAGTTTGCCGAGCTGCTTTGGCTCAGAGAGCAGGTCAGACGGGCGGAAACTCTAGATCCCGAAAAGCTCCTAGCGGAATTCAAAGCTCACCGGGAACAGATGACGACCAAAGCTAGCCGGGTGATACATTAGCATCGTCGCCGGGCTGGACGAACGTCGTGAAACGAGCCCAACTGGAGCGGATGAATGTTGATGACCTCCGGACGTTGCACGTTGAGGTCTCTTAAGTCTTGCAGGAGAAATCCAGCAGGAAAGCTGTGCTTAGACGAGCGCCTGAAATTGGAATCAGCGAGTCGTCATGCCCGCCGGCATCGCCAAAATACCGAATCCGATCAGCCGTCAGAGGTCTGGACAGGTCGAGGCAAGCAACCGCGGTGGTTGGTCGCGCAGTCGAAGCTGGGAGATCGTCTCGACGACTTAGAGTTCAGCCGCAGAGCTAACGCAATCCGGACAGGTAGCGAGGATGATCAGCCGTATCCTGCGCCGCGGCGGGCCTCCATAGGCGTCTGCGGCGTGCGTGGTGCTTGACACCGCGCAGTGATCGGACCGCGTGCGGCTATCGGACTTGCAGCCGCGGTTCGTTTCCCAGGTTTGCGGCCGCCGCGGCGGCAACATCAGGCCGCTGTTTTTCCTTTCATCCGATCAAGCGGATTCGACACCTTTCCTCAGACAAATCGGAGGTTGTCGTGTCAAGCCGTAAGCCGTCGCAAATTACCGCGCTTGGGGCGTGGCATGCGGCCCTCACCGGCAATCTCGTCGAACTTGCTCTTGCCCACGCCGATGTAGCGGGCATCTGTGAGCTGCTCGCCAGGCTCTCGCGCGGCCATGACCTGGCCAGGGCATTGAAGTACATCGTAAAGCGATGAACGAGCTTCACTCTCTTCCTTGAGAATGGCGCGCGCGTCTCTGGGTTCAGCCCTGGCCCGAGCCGATGTCAGAGGAGGAGAGGGCGGTCCTGTTCGTAAAGCGGCGGAGAACACTACCAACCAACAGCAGCACGCTGCGCGTGAGGAGGAAGATGCCGCTTGGCGCCAGCGACAGAAAGATCTCTTCGGAGAATGACCGAGGGGCCGGCCCTGCGACCGCCCAGCCCCCATCCGCTACGGCAAACCAACTGACGAACGACGCTGGCACTGAGCAGCCAATAGAAGAAATTGAACGAGGCGCTCACGCTGAAATGCGAGTTCCGGCACAACCGGCAGGTCTGCGTTGGCTTCCGCGGCGAATGGGGGCCAGCGCGCGGCGCGGCCTGTATTGAGTGGCCCAGGGCCGGTCTTAAGGCTCTGCAGGACCGAAAGGCTACCCAGCGGCACGCGGAATTGGAGCTTCGCCGTAAAAGGCTTGGATCGCGCGATGTCAGACAGCGACCGCCATCCGGACCGGCCATCTGAAGACGGAAAAAGAGGAAACCACGATCTCGTGGGACGCCCCCCGCATGAATGGCCAACAATCAGTGCGTGCACAGCGATCAAGATTCGCGCATTTTTTGGCCGACCGAAGATGGCGTTCTGTTAATGTTCTGGAATGAGCGACGAATTGTCTCCGAGCCCAACTTCAAAACAAGCGGGCAAGCTCCCGCCGTCCGGCTTCATGAGAAAGCTTTGGCCTGAGTACTACTCAGACACCTAGGACCGCGCATCTTACGTTCTCAATAATGCGACGCTCGAATATCACCTCGACACAATCACCCAGCGCAACCAGACCCGCGACTTCGAGGTTTGAGTGCATGGATTGCGGTCTTCGTCTTACAGTTTTCGGATATAGTCGACGAGGACGAATGCCGGCATCAGCTTCGATGAGCGGCTTCAAAAACGGCAGCATCCATGTCGGGAGAGCCGACAGAGCCGACATGCCGGCAGTGAGATCGGTTTGAGCGGCGGCCCCGCGGTGGAATCCTCAAAAAGCTTGGCAGCTTGCGCTTGACTTGATCGCTCTCGCCTTCACGAGCCAAGAGATGGCGCGGCCAATGAAGCGCTTGGACGACGCGCATGCCGCCTCGCCCGGCCGGATCAGCGTGCTGGCTGCGCTCCGACGAAAGGTGATCGTCGCGTTAGCGAGCTTGATCGCGCCGACGGGCGTCGGTGTGCACCACGATTTTAGCCGGGGCGGCGTCAGTCAGGGCCAGATCGTTCGGCGCGGTCATGCCGTCGAAAAGCGTCCGCGCTTGGTCACGTCGTCCAACGGGGTTGATGACCGAGCGCGGATCGGCGGGTAGGTTCTGGGTGAGCTTGTTGAACCGGGGCTGATCGTAAAGCCCGCGGTCGATCCGCCTGAGGGGTTCGGCCTTCGTCACCCGCTGCAGCGTCTTATCGACGGCGTCCGGCGAGGCGAGGTCGACGAAGTCACTGAGCTTTCAGATTTTGTGCGGCGTCGCATGGATGCGCTCGAGCATGGCTGTCTTGAGAGATCGGGCGAGTGGCGGATCATGTCCGAAATTGTAGTTCTTTTCGGACAGAGGACACATGACCTGTCCGAAATACATATACAAAATTTCGCACGCCGCGACCGTTTCGCCGGTCCGGACGCATGCTTGACTTCCACGTGGGCGTCTCACGAATGCTCGCACTCAGCGTGGGCGGGAGCCTGAGGAGGTCACGCCGCGCGCGCGAGCCTTTTGCTGACCGCCGGGTGCTTTCGTCTTAAAGGTCCCGATTTCCCCAACTAAGGCCTCAATCCGGTTTTGCAAGCTGCGGATTTCGTCCCGGTCTTCACGCCGATTGCGTTCGAAGCTGTCGATCATGCGCTGTGCGGCGCGAAGATCGCTTTCCGCATTGCGCAGAGCCGATTGCAGGCTTCCGAGATTCTGCGCAAGGTCGGCCTTCTCTTTGTCGAGCTTCTTCACAACCCGATCTATCTCTTCGCGCTGAGCTTCGGCTTCGGCCAGCCTTCCGGAGGAGGCCCGCGCCTCCATCTCGAGACCTTCGATCTGCTGACGCAGCCTTGCTGTTTCCTCCCGCGCGGGATTGGCCGCCCCGGCGAGTGCGCTTGCAAAATACCTGCCGACAACCGATAGGATCTGCTGGGAAGTCTGTGCGGTCACCTGCTTCAACTCGCGCACCAGCGTCTGCGGCAGGCCGGAGGGTGGGTGGCGGGCGGCTCCTGCCGCGGCAGTTTCGTGATGACGGCCTTGATCCGGCTCACATTGCCCCCTCCCAACCGCATCCGCAATGGATTGATTTCCCCGCCCTCTGCAATCAATGCTTGCACGGCCGCCACAATTTCGGAATCCGTATATTTCTGCGGACGGGGCATGGAGCCATTTGTTCGATTTGTGTTAACTTATCCTATAGCCGGCCATGGCCTGTTGGAAGAGCAAGATGAGCTTTCTTGATGTCATTCCTCACACGCTGTTTCGCATGCTGTCCTCGTCGGCGCATGTCCGCAACGTCGCGGTCCTCGAAACCATCTTTGAGCAGTTCTTCGATGACTTTGCGTTCGCACCCAAAAAAGCCGAGGTGTTGCAGCTCATTCGGCAAGTCTTGGACAATCCGGACTTCCGGACCATCACTGACGAGGACGAGGTCAACCCCACCCCAGAAACGGCCGAGCACGTCGTCTATGGCCGCTTGCGCGACGACGGCTGGATTATGGAGGTGGCGAACCGAAAGGCCACCGAGGTCTACATGCCTCGCGAGGCTCACGCTCTGTTCTCCTCTCTAATTACACTCAAAGAGGAGCTTAAGGTCGATATCTCGGCTGAGGCCAGCCTGATCGACAGCGGCGTCATCGCAGCCTACCAGGACCCTGCTGGCAAAGTCATGAACATCGCCAGTGCGCGCCGCCAGGCCGTGCAGCTGCGGCGCTCGATTGACGGCGTCCTGACGTCGCTTCACCGCATTGAGGAGAATCTCATGCGGTCCGAAGGCTTGGCGGATTTATTGGCCAAGTTCATGGAGCGCTTCGTCGAGAAGATCCTGTTGGAGAACTACCGCGCGCTTAAGGCATCTGCATACAACCCGATGCGCTTCCAGCGCAGCATCCAGACGAACACCGAGCGGTTTATCAATGATGAGGGTCAGATTGCACGCGCCGCCGTCGCGCTTGCGGATCAAGGATTGGTCGCCGACATCACCACGGCCGCATCCCAAATCATCCAGGATCTGACGCGAATCCGTGACGTGTTCGCTAATCTCGGAGAAAAACTCGATGTCATTGACCGCTTTTCGCACAGGCTTGAGCGCCGGATCGCCACCACCGTGCGCTACCAGGAGACGGCGCGAAACGTCCGGGAAGAGCGGTTGCGCGACGCCATCCGGCTCACCTTTGCGCAATGGAGCTGTGGCAAGACCGAATCCGTGACGCCACTCGTGGACATCCCGGTTCCCTATTCGACCGCTACCCTAGCGCTGCCCAAGAAGGCGCGCGAACCCGTCGAACCCCAGACCCGCCAGCCGAAGATGGTTGATCCCGCCGACGTCATGCGCGAGCAGATGATCGACGCCTACGTCGCCGCCATGGACGTCAGCCCGCATGCGGTCGCCGAACGCATGCGGATGCTGATGCCGGACGATGGTAGCTTCTTCGACCTCGACCAGTTTGAGCCGCAATCGGCGCGCGACATTGCGATTCTGTACGAGGCGCGGGCCGGCGCACTCGCATCGAACCCCGAGTTCGAGGTCCGTCCGAACGCTTCTCGCACCACAAACCGATTTGTTTCCGGACCCGGCGTCCTGCTGCGCCGCAGGCAGGCCAGAGCATGACCTACTTCTCGCGGTGGGCGACCAGGCAAGCCGCCCAGGATCCCAATTTCAGCGCCGAGCAGCTAACGGAGACGGCCAATCGGCTCTTGCATCGGCAGTTCGTCGCTCGTGGTGACTTCGGCGGTGCAGCTCACTTCGACCGCATCGCGAGCAACCTCGACTACTTCAAGGACCTGTTCGCGAGCTTCGGCTTCAGATTCATCTTCAACGATACTTGGGGCTATGGCGGATATGTCAGTCCGGTCGCCTACAACAATGCGCGGGTGCCGACCCAAGAAACCATCGTTCTCCTTTGTCTTCGCCTGCTTTACAATGAAGGTGCCGAGAAGGGCTATTTCGTCGACTCGAGTGCGCAGATCCTTGTCGAAGAAGAGGAGATTCAGACCGTCTTCTCCTCGATGGGATCTCGAACCCTCAAGCCGGGCGAATTGCGGTCCATTCTGACAACGTTCAAGCGCAAAGGTCTGGTCGCGTTCGATCAGAACCATTCTCTTCAAGTTTCAGCCGACGTCCTCATCCGCCCCACCATCACCGAGGTGGTCGATGGCTCATTCTTGGCCCGCATCGAAGTCTGGGCGGGCCAGTCGGTCCGCGCGGATGCCGAGACGATCGATAGCGGAGATGACGCCGCAGACGACAACTCAGACAGTGACCCGGAGACATCGCCATCATGATTCCGGCTTTCGTGTTGCGGAACATCGCAACCGTCAATTTCTACCTCTACGCGCAGGATTTCCCCATTGCTGATCGCGGCAATGCTGTCTTCCTCGGTGGAAACGGGTCCGGCAAGTCGGTTCTACTCGACGCCGTCCAGATTGTCATGACGGGCATGAACAGGCGTTACCTCGACCTCAACAGTCGTGTCTCGGAGGGAGGGCGCAGCACCAGAACGGTACGCGAGGCCTGTCTCGGCCTTCTCGACGACGGAGAAGGATATCAGCGAGATGCCTGTCTGACATACATCGCCTTGGGATTCGAGGCCTCCGACGGGTCACGTCGTTGCACGGCCGGCGTCTGTCTCGAGGCCAAAGCGTCCCTCAGCGAGGAGAACGTCCTTGGCCTCTTCATCGTCGAGGGCGAGATCCTTCGTTTCGCCGATTTCGTCCATCCGAAGCCCAAGGGCTTTGAAGAGAAGGCGTGGCAAACCTTCCTCGATGAGCAACGGCGCAAAGGCCGCGACATTCAGACCTTTCAGCGACAGAAAAGCCAGGCGTTCTTGCGGCATCTCTACGCGATTATCAACGCGAATGCTCGCGGGACTCAGCTCGATCCGGATCGTGCACGCGCCGCGCTGCGGCAGGCGCTTTCGTTTGATATCGGGCAAATCACGAGCGTCACCGAATTCGTCAAACGCTTTCTGCTCGATGATCTCCCGATCGAAATCGAGACCTTTCAAGCGCGCTACAACACCTGGCGCGACATGCAGAAAACCATCGCGCGTGTCGAAGCGGAGATCAAGACTGTCGAGACGATCCGCTCCGCATGCGAGCGCGTCATGGAGGACCAGTT
This sequence comes from Bradyrhizobium sp. Ses1, assembly GCF_059512365.1. NCBI lineage: Bacteria > Pseudomonadati > Pseudomonadota > Alphaproteobacteria > Hyphomicrobiales > Nitrobacteraceae > Bradyrhizobium > Bradyrhizobium sp. Ses1. The sequence goes on along the minus strand of NZ_JCAMOQ010000089.1, from coordinate 10,360 downwards.
CAACAGCAGGATGTGGAGCTACGCTGCCCAACGTGCGGAATACGATCGATACGGCGCCGTTATTGCCAAACAGCGCCAAGAGATCGCTGCGATGCAGGAGCAGCTCGACAGCACGAGATCTTATCAGGAGAGGCTCGAGGAAACGATCGAGCAGATCCGGCGCCGATTGGAGACACTCAAGGACCAGATCGACGGAACGCCAGCGTATAAGCAGATCGAGAAAGCTCTGGCCGAAAAGAACAGCCAGGATGCCATCCGGAAGGCCGGCAATATCGAGGCAAAGTCGATTTTCGATGCCCTCAGTGCGTTGCGCGAAGCCGCGACCAGCTCCGCGCTTCCAAGCAATTTTGCGAGCATCGCAGATTTTGCATCGCGCCTGACGTCTAGCCTACTCGGCGTCTACGAGGTCACCTGGCCCAAATCCCCCAAGCACATCGCGACTGTCGTGGCGGCCGTGCCCCAGCTATCGGACGCCCGCCTCCAGCTCGACCAGCGCTACCAGAACGCCGCTGCTGCCAAGGCAAGCCTTGCGAAGGAATTCGAGGAGCAAGAGCGCATTCTGAAGAATCTGCAGTCGGGCGGCACCTACATGTCCAAGGACACGCAGGACTTCTTGGCCGACATGGCGAAGATGCGTGTGCCGGCGCAAAGCCTGTCGGAAGTCGCCGACATCGCACCGGCCATTTCGGAATGGCGCGCTATCATCGAATCGATCCTCGGTGACTGGGCCGACGCCGTCATCATCGAGCCGCGCTTTATGGATCAGGCTTATCGTCATTTTGACAGTAACTACAAGGCAACGAAGGCGAAGCTGATCCAATCGGAGAACATGCTGCCACAAGATCAGAATGTCCGGCCGGACACTCTGGCCGAGGCGGTCGTCACGGACAATCTGTATGCGCGCGCGTTCCTCAACGTGCGGCTCGGCCGGATCATTCGCGCGCGCTCGGCAAATGATATCCGCAAGGGCGATCTGGCCGCATCGGCCGATGGCAAGTACGCCCATGGTCGCGGCATCGAGTATCGCCAGCTCAAGCAGATTCCCCGCTTGGGCAAGTCCGTGCGCGATCAGCAGATCGCCCAACTCACTCTACAGCAGCGAGAGCTCGAGACGAAGCTGCATGCGGCACGCGAGAGTGAACGCCGATCATTCGCCGTTCTCGAGGCCATCAAGCGCGCAGAGTCCACTCTGATCACCAACCGCGACGGCGCGATGCAGCTGCTCGAGAAAATCGAAGCCGCCGACCGTGAGAGCCAGCGGCAGACGGAGCTCATTCGCGACCTCGAGGCCGAATTGCCGCAGGGCGTGATGGAGGAAAAGCGTGAGATCGAGCAATTGCTCGCCCAATACAAGCAGGAAAGGAAAGAAGAGGAGGATAAAGAAAAAGACCTGATCGGCGCGATCGGAAAACGACAAGGTGCCGTGGATGAGAACACAAAGAGTGCAAAAGTAGCCGCCGAACGGGCTCGCGAGGCATTTCCGCCGTTCGAGCGTCGACGGCGGAGGCACGATCCTCCCATTGGCCTTGAAGCCTTTGCCCGGCGCGCCCGTGCCGCGTACTTAAAGGAGCGCGCCGTTCGAGATCATCCTGCCAAAGTCCGCATTCATTTTGAATCCCTCCTCAAGGACAAGGCGCCGACCCAGCGCGTCGCGAGGCTCAATGCCGCGATCCAAGACTACGTGCAGGCGAATCCGGATCAGTATCCGGGCTTCGAGTGGACTGAGTTCGTCGCGACCGAGCAAACGACAACCGTCTACGACTGGATCGACTTGCGACATCGCGAGCTGACCCAAACGATCTTGCGCAATTTCAAGAATCAGGTCGACAAAGCCGTCGCCGCCCTGGTCGAGACCATGGTGCATGACTTCCTGAGCCGCCTTAGGGCCAACATCGACGCGGTCGATCGCATCAAGGACGATCTGAACCGAGCGCTGCGCAGCAGGGTCTTTATGGGCGAGGTCTACCAGATCCGGCAAGAGCGTGATCAGGACAAGGAGACGGTCCGCTATTTAATCGATCGGCTCGACATCGTGGCGCCGAAAGCGACCGCGCTGATGCAGACCAATCCGGATCCAAATGATCCCGATCAGGTGAAAATCAAGGAGCTGATCGAAATGCTCACGGTGGAGAACGGTGATGATGCGCAGCATCGCCGCCGGCTCCGCGAACTTGCGGACTATCGGAGTTACTTTCGTTTTAGCATCGACATCTGCGATCCGGAAAACGGCTATCGCAAGATTTCCGACCTTGAGCAGCGCCGCGGCAAAGCCAGTGGAGGACAGAAGTTCGTTCCGTTCTACATCTGCCTCGGAGTTGCAGCGGCCTCCGCCTACTTCAATCATCTCGGTGGCAGCAAGGATGCACCACCACAATCTGCGCTGTTGCTAATGGACGAGGCGTTCGAGAAGCTCGATCCCGACAACATCTACAAGATCATTCAGTTCTATCACGGTCTCGGACTGCAGCTCGTCATGGCAGCGCCGAAAACCCACCAGGCGCTCTACCAGGAAACTTTCGATACCTTGATCTCCATTATTCGGGTAGGCCGCGCGATTAAGGCGACGCCGCAGCACTTCCATCGTGACGCGCACGCGCTTCTGCAGAGGGAGAACCCGATGCATAAGCCGCGCAGCTACTTCGAGGAACGCGTCCTCGAGGAGCGGAGAGATGCAGCAGAATAGCCAGAATCCCGCCGAGGCGCTGCTCAACCTGCTGCTCGACCGCTTCGAGGCGCCGCGTGCACGTGTGCGCGATATTACACAACCGATCGATTACACCACGGTCGGCGGTCCAGCCGCTCAGGACGATTTCCACCGCGTCCTCCGCGATGCGGAGCGCACTGGCGGTATCGCCTTGGAGCAGGCGCGTCTTGGCCGGTTTACGGGTGAGTTTGCACGCATTCGTCTGATCGATCCAGACCGGCTGTATGCGTTTTTGGTGAGAGCGCCGGCAACCACGATTGCGGACAACGCGCATCAGCTCATCAGTGCCGCGATTCCGCAGATTCTTGCAGAACCGTACTTCCGGGACATCGAACAGGAAGCGATCGACGCCTGGAAGGCCAACAAGAGCTTTCTCGGCCTCTCACCGGCACAAGCCGAGACGTTGATTGTCGTCCTCAAGTTGTCGCATGGCATTATGCACCTGTCGGGCGGCGATGTCGATCACCGCACATTCTCGCGGCGAATTGTGAAGGACAGTAAAGCGCTGGAGCGCTCGGAGGGGCGAGTGGCGCAACTGCTCAAGCGGCACGATCCGGGTCTGGCCGGCGAGGAGCCGCGCGAAATCCTGGAAGCCAGCGGTATCGTTCGCCGCGCGCATCTCCTGCAGGTCAAAGGTCCGCTTCGTTTGTCATCAGAGGCACTGCGGATCGGTGGTACCGGTGACATCTTCATCGGTTTGCCATGGGAGGCGGTCCGGCAGGCGACGTTGGCCCACACGGTCGAGTACATCATCACCATCGAGAATCCGACCAGCTTTTGGCGCTACAGTACGGAGGTCGCAGGCAACTATCTCGCCCTTCTGACTGACGGATTTCCGGCCCGCGATGTCCTGTCGAGCATGGCGCACCTCGTTGGCGTCGCCCGCCGCATGGCCTCAGATACCCCGCTGTATCATTGGGGAGACATCGACGCCGGGGGACTGCGAATAGCGGCGCATCTCGAGGACACATTCGGGCTTCGGCTTCGCCTGCATCAAATGGATGCGGCGCTGGCGGCATCGCTGGGGTCGCGACTGCAATCGCGCAAGGGGCTCGAGCGGCTCGCAGGGCGACCCGGGGAAATCGGCGAACTGGCTCGCTGGCTTGGAACCGAGGGCGCAAAAATGTTGGAGCAGGAAGAACTCGACCCAGAGGCCCCAATCCTCGCTGTGAACGCGCCCCATCCATGAAGCGTCGTACAATCATCGTCGAGGGGCCGCTCGCGTTCCGCATGCGCCGGATCGTTGCTGCCCGGCGCGCCGAGGCCGGCGTGCAAATCATGACCTTGCCCCAGCTTGCCGCGCGCTTGGCGGGCGGCTTTGCGCGGCCGGCGCGCTCGCAGGATTTCGATCCCGTCATCCGAATGGCGCTCGAGGCAGGCGGCTTTGTCGATCTGGAGAGCATCCGCGAGCTTCCGGGCATGACGCGGTCCGTTGCCTGGACACTCTCTCGCGCGTGGAACGCCGACTTCGCCCTGACGGACCGCGTCGATGGCAGCGCCCGACTCCAGGACCTTGCGAGGATTGAGAGCCACGTCCGCGCCCATCTGCCCGCCGGCATTCTGACCCCTCGTGACCTGCGCGATCTCGCCCTGCAGCGCGTGGGCCTTGCGCCTGTGGCTCTCGGCGATGTCGAGCTCGATCGCGTCGTCCGCGTGCCGCCGGTGTGGCGACCGCTCTTGAACGCACTTGCCCGATGGGTTCGGCTCACCTGGGGCGATCCTGGCACAACCGATGTCGCCTGGTTCCCTGGCGAGGTCGACGTGCAGGCGCGACCGGACCCGGCCGCGGCCGAGATCGTCTCGTGTGCCGCGCCGCGTGCCGAAGTCGTCGAGGCGCTGCGCTGGCTGCGCGAGCTCGTATCCTCCGGCCGCGCCCGCCCGGAAGAAATCGCCATCTGCGCCACAGCGACAGAGCAATGGGACAACGACATGCTGGTCCTCGCGACCGACGCGGACCTGCCCTTACACTTCTCACATGGCGTGCCAGCGCTAGCCTCACGTGAAGGCCAGGCCTGCGCTGCGCTCGCCGATGTACTGCTGAACGGGCTCAGCCAAGATCGTGTGCGCCGGCTCTTTGGGCACGCGGCCGGACGTGGCCGCGGACTTGAAGATCTTCCGCCGACCTGGGCGCAGGGCCTGCAGCCCGGTGCCGCGCTATTCGAGCTCGATCAGTGGCGGCGCGCGCTCGATGACGCGCATCATCGCCGCACCGATGGGATCGATGTTCGTCCCCTGCTGCTTCCAGTCCTCGAACGTCTCACCGGGGGGACCACAGGCCGCTACGGCGGCCGGCGAGCTGTTGCTCGGCACTGGGGCGCGGGCGCTCTGGACGGAGGCGCTCCGCCGCGCGCCGCCAGAGGCGCTGGAATTCTCGTTGCAGGAGCTGCGAGTTCCCGACCACCGTGACCCCGGCGCCTGTGCTGTCTGGTGCCCCGCAAGCCATCTTGCTGCCGCGCCTCGCCCTTGGGTCCGGCTGCTCGGGATGACCACACGATCCTGGCCCCGCCGCACGCGTGAAGATCCGCTCATGCCGGCGCACCTCGTGCCGCGCGAGGCATTCGACACCGATCCGATCAGCGACCAGGATCGTCGCGCCTTCGACGTGATCACCGCCCAGGCAATTGGCGGATGCGTACTCTCGCACAGCCGCCGCAACGCTCAAGGCGGTCTTCAGGCAGCAAGCCCGCTCGTGCCGCATAACCAGACCACCGTCGTGCTGAAACACGGGCGCATCCCAGGCCACGCCTTCAGCGAAGTTGACCGGTTGATGGCGAGACCGGAAGACGCGGCGGATATCCCCGCGATCGCCGCCGCCGACGCCTGTTGGCGAAATTGGGCAAAGCCCACCCTGACACGTCATGACGGCCAGGTGCGCGCCGCTGATCCGATCATCGTGCGGGCGATCGATCAGATCCAGTCGGCAACCTCAATGCGCCTCATGTTGCGCGACCCATTGGCCTTCGTCTGGCGCTATGCACTTGGTTGGCAGTCGCTCGTCGAAGACGAACAGCCGCTCTCGCTCGATGCACGCGCCTATGGCGAGCTCGTCCACGACCTTTTGAAACGCGCTGTCGATGCGCTCGAACCCGACCCGGGCTATGGGCGGGCCACGCCGCTTGAGATTGAGGGTGCGCTTGATGCCGCTTTGGCGGCGATCAGCGTCCAATGGCCGCTTGCGCGCTCCGTACCGCCCCCGCTCTTATGGCAGCACACGCTCGCCGCGGCGCGCAATCTCGCACTCAAAGCCCTGACACTCGATGAGGCCTTTCAGCCGAGCACCCGCAGCTGGACGGAATTGGCTTTCGGCCGCGACGAAGACGACGCGGCCGCCGCCGACCTGCTCTGGCGGCCTACGGCGCAAGTGATGATCCCCGGCACCAATGTGCGTATCCGGGGCAGCATCGATCGTCTCGACTTCAATAGCGTCCGCAACGGCGTGCGCGTCTCCGATTACAAGACGGGTGCAGAGCCGCCGAAGGCTGGCGACATCGTGCTCGGGGGCGGCGCCGAACTGCAGCGCGTGCTCTATGCGCTCGCGGCACGTCAGCTCGTGCCGGACAATCCGCGCATCATTGCCCGCCTGGTCTTCCTCGGCGACGATAAACCGAAGCCTTACAGGCTCCCCAACGTGGACCAGGCCATCGTCGATATTAGCGCTCATGTCTTGGCCGCTGCCGATCTCCTGCGCCGGGGCGTGACCTTGCCCGGTCCGGATGCGCGTGAGGGGTGGAACGAATACCGCTTGGCATTGCCGGCTGCGTCGGCGATCTATTTCCAGGTTAAGCAGGCGGCGCTCGCCAGGGCGTTCGGCGACTTCGCCCGCATCTGGAGCGCGCGATGACAAAACTGGCTGATCACGCGGCGCGCCTGCGAGCGCTGACGGACATAGGCTCGACGTTGCTCGTCGAAGCCGCAGCCGGTACGGGTAAGACAGCGCTTATGGCAGGGCGCGTGACGATGCTGCTCGCGCACGGTGCCGAACCGGGCTCGATCGCAGCCATCACCTTTACCGAGCTTGCCGCGAGCGCCCTCGGCGCGCGCGTCCATCGCTATGTCGACGAGCTCCTCGCCGGGCGCGTGCCGGAGCCGCTACGGCCAGCCTTACCCGAGGGCCTGAACAAGGCTCAACATGCCGCCTTGTCGGCGGCTGCTGGCAAGCTCGACGAGCTGACCGCCACGACGATTCATGCCTTCTGTCAGATCATTATAGGCAGCTACGCGGTCGAGGCCGATATCGATCCGGCGCGCGCATTCTCGATGCAGCACAAGCCGAGGCCACCTTCGAGGCGGTGTTCGAACAGTGGTTCAGGCGTCGGCTGAACGGACCGTTGCGGGCAGATGACCCCATCGCAACCCTATCCCGGTACGATCCGCGTCACGTCGTCGAGACCCTGCAGGCGCTGGCGCGCTTTCGGCTGGAGCATCGTGATGCGCGGCCGCCGACTGCCGATCTGAGCGGCCGGCCCGACATCGATCTCGTCGAAGCGGTCGGGGACTTCCGGCGATGGCTCTGGGCACAGCCGCCCGAGCCCAAGACGCTCGAGCTGATCGAACAGCTCGAGGCGCTCGCAGGCCACTTCGCAAATAGCTTCGCGACGCAGCCCGCCTTCGAGACGCTCTGGCGGCTCGCTCATCCGGTACGCTTGCCCTGCATGCGGCGCCATACCTTCGATCTGTTGACGCCTCGCACGAAAACAGCCTGGGAGAAGGTCGCGGGCAGGGAACGCGGCGCCAAGCTCAACGAGGAGGCGAGCCGCCATTTTGCGTGGGTGGATCACTGCTACCGCGTGATCCTCGGCCGTATTGCCAATGCTCTCGTCGCCAAGCTCTCTGGCGAACTTGACGAAGTGCTGGCCGATTACACCGCCTTCAAGCGCGCGGCGGCCGTCCTCGATTTCGACGATCTTCTGGAGCGGGCACGCTCGCTTGTGCGCCGCTACGACGCCGTGCGTCGGGCGCTCGGACGCCGCTATCGCCACATCTTCGTCGACGAATTCCAGGACAGCGATCCGATTCAGGCGGAGATCCTGTTTCGGATCGCCGCTGAGGACAACGCACCGCGCTGGCAGGATTGCCCCCTGCGCGCTGGGGCGCTTTTCATGGTCGGTGATCCCAAGCAATCGATCTACCGCTTCCGTGGCGCTGACGTGGGCTCCTATGGCGAGGCGCGCGGCGCCATCGGGCGGCGCTGGCCGGACAACGTTGTCCAGATCACGGCCAATTTCCGCTCCCGCCCCGCGATCCTGACGCACGTCAATCGTTGTTTCGCAGCTCCGCTTTCCGGAAAGGGGCAGCCAGGTTATGTCGCGCTCGCCCCGACAATTGATCCGCCAGACCACGAATTGCCGTGCGCCGCCAAGATCACGATCGAGATGCCGCCCGATCCGCGCCCGGCACAGATCCGCGACGCCGAGGCCGAGTCGGTCGCCGATCTCTGCGCCCGATTAATCGGGAATGTGAACATCCGCAACGATAACGGCGATCTTGTGCCGCTCGCTCCGGGCGGCATCGCGCTCTTGGCGCCGACCGGCGCGGAGCTCTGGCGCTATGAGCGTGCACTTGAAGCTCGCGGGCTGCCGATCGCCTCCCAGGCCGGGAAGGGATTTTTCCGACGCCAGGAGGTACAGGACTTCGTCGCGCTTGCGCGCGTGCTGGTCGACGCCCGGGATTCTCTCGCCTTTGGCGCCTTGCTTCGGGGGCCCCTGGTTGGACTAACCGAAGAAGAGTTGCTGGACATCACGGCCGCCTTGCCGCCGCACGAGGAGCGCCCCGACGCCATCCCGCGCTTCTCGCTGATGACAGACGCCGATCACGTGATCCATCCGACAGCGCGGCGCATATTGCTGATCCTGCAGGATCTGCATGGTCGCGCACGGGCGACCACACCGGCGCTGCTGCTCGCGGAAGCCGCCGAACGGCTGATGGTGCGACCGATCCTGGCTGCGCGGGAAGGCGATCGGAGCGCGCGGGCAGCCGCCAACATCGAAGCGGTGCTCGAGCGGGCGAGACCCTATGGTCTCAGAGGCCTCAAACGGTTCGTCCGGGACATCAGCCGTGGCTGGCATATCGGCGCGGCCTACAACGAAGGCCGTGTCGATGCCGAAGGCGATGCGATCGAACTCATCACGATCCACAGCGCCAAAGGACTCGAATGGCCTGTGGTAATCCCGATCAACTCTGCCACGTTGCTGCGCTCGCGCGAGCCGTTCGTGCACCGATCCGACGATGACACCCTACACTGGCTGATCAACTCCTTGCTGCCCTTGAGACCGACGACCAAAGCCTCATGCGCGAGCGTGAAAGGCTCTGGTATGTGGCCTGCACCCGCGCCCGTGAGCTCCTCATTGTTCCGGAATTGCCGCAAGCCGAACGCAGATCCTGGGCACGAGTCGTCGATATGGCATGGAACGAGTTGCCTACGCTCGATTTGTCACGCATGTCGGGAAGACCAAGCACGGCGAGCGCTGAGCCACGCAACACGCAAACAGCCGAGCTGTTCGCCGCCGAGCACCGTGTCATCGAAGCGGCCGCGGTTCCGCTCACCTGGATTCGGCCCAGCGACCATGATCCGGACCGGATGCCGATGACTGACGCGATCGCACTCGAACAGAGCGATTGCCCCGAGGTTGAGATACCGGTCGGTGCGGGCCATGTTCGCGGACTTCTCCTGCACAAGCTCATGGAGGAAGTGTTGACCGGCGAACTGGCCGAGGACGTCGAGCGGTTCGCCGCCCGTGCTCGCGAACTGCTCGCGGAACTGGTCGTGGAGCCGGGCGAAACCACCATCCTTCCCGATGCCAATGAAATCGCCGCGACCGCATGGCGAACCTTACAACTGCCCGACATCGCCGCGTTGCGTGAACGGCTGATTCCTGAGTGGCCGGTCTACGCCCTGCTTAAGGATCGGTCTACGCCCGAGGCGCTCGCCGGCCGGATCGACGCCATCGCCTATGATGGCGATCGTGCCGACATTGTTATCGATTGGAAAAGCGATGTTGATCCGTCCGAAAGACATGCGCGTCCATGCGGGACAGCTTCAGGATTACCTTCGGGTCACGGGCGCGCCTCGCGGCGCATTGGTCTATATGACGCCCGGGATCGTTCGCTGGGTAACGGCTCGCGAGCTGCGCCATTAGGCTCCATTGGCTCGGTCGAGCGATGTTTTCGATAACCGGCACGTGACAAGATTGCTTTTGTCCCACGCCTTAAGCTCATCGAGCGGATACAGCACGGCTTTACCAATCTTGATGTAAGCGTTGTCCAATTCACAGAGGTCGCCAGTTGCGCAGGGTCCGGACGGAGATCTCGCCACGATAATATGCCGACACTTCTCACACGTCAGGAATTTTGTGTCGGACATAAATTCTCCTGGCGGCTGACAGTCAGACGATGCAATCGATCGTCTAAATATTGTCCGAAGACATGACCAGCAAGCGACTCAGCAAGAGTCCATTCGCCTGGTCGCATCTCGGCTGACGTTCGGCAGTGAGCCCCGTGGTGTGGTCGCAATGATGCAGCGCGCCGGAAATACCGAGGATGCACACACCGTCGATGCATTTCGAAGGTACGGCCTCATCGGCTAGTACCTCTACACAGAGGTTTTGACTGATTGGTTTGGGATTTCCAAGACGGGGAGCTGTTCAGGAGGGACCAGCA
>NZ_JCAMOQ010000088.1:0-17796 GCF_059512365.1 Bradyrhizobium sp. Ses1 | reverse complement strand
AAGGTGGACTTCTCTTGCTTCGGGTATCATCCATATCTTGAATCACGACTCACGATCCAAGAAAAGTGGGTACTAGCTTTTCTTCGGCAGAGCGCCGACGCCGCACCTGACGGAAGCATCGATGCGGTCTCCCATGGCTCATCATGAAGCGCCCTGAGCCTCGTCAGCTTCTCGAAAGCTAACGCTGCTAGCATCAGAGAATGGGTTATCAACAGGCGATGTTACGAAGATGAACGCAGGTGCACCCGATATCGGAGCCACGGGAAGCAATAACGGCGCGAATGTTGACGGAACCGAGGGGGGCGATGACGCCAACTCGCAGGCCACGCAACAACGCAAAGCTTTCGAAATGGCTCTTGGCATGATCGCAATGCGAATTGTCAACGACGCGCAGGCCGATTTCGACTCTGCCATGGACGATACAGAAGAGGATGTTTGAGTCGGGTCCGCCGAGTCGGCAATAGCGAGCCGTAAATGGCACATCCAAACAACGGTGAGAAGAGATGAAAGAGAGGAACTTCTCCGCAGCTGAACGATCCGCACCTCAATGGTTCCTGGTTTTCAGATCGGTTGCGGTAAGTTGGCGTTACAGTCCTTAGGGTTCTTCTCGCTCCGGCCACTCCGGTCAGCCGTCTCTCGGTAGCCCAAGACATCTCGCTCGTATGTCGAACGGACTCGCCTCGCTTGGGCCAATCGCGCATCTACAAACCCGCAGGCCATAAAGGTGTCTTATAGGCGAGACGCCCCCACGCATCCGTGTCGTGCCTTCGTTGCCGACTGTTAGCGGCAGAGATATGACAGCCCGATCATCGAAAACGTGAGAGCGCGGCTAATGCATAGATAGCGCCAAGCGAGGCGCTTCCCTGCGCGCCCGCGGTGAGAAGAATGGGAGCGGGCGACAGCGCCCGCTCCCCTTTTCTTGAACTGCGCTCAGATCGGCCTCACCCCGCGGCCTGCTCATTGGCGTCGATGCTCGCCTGGTTGACCTCCCATCCGGATCTATCGACCCACCCTTGACCATGCTCATATATCGTCTGTGCACCATCCGATGTCAGCTGATCGAGGGTTCGGCCAGCATTGGACTGCGTCACTTTCAGATTGTTGGCACCATCCTTGTCGTCACCGAGCCCCTCGACAACCATGGCGTTGTCGCCGTTCGTGATGGTGAGCTTGGACGAAATGGTTTTGCCCTTTCCGTAGTCGACGGTATCGACGGTGATCTTCGTGCCATCGTCGAGTTGCAGGGTCATGCCTTTCTTGAAATCAAAGTCGTCCTTGCCGTCTCCATTAGCATCGACATGAGGGTCTCCATGAATCTTGGAGACATGGCCGGTTTCGTTGTTGCGAACGGTCCAGGTACCATCCTTCTCGTCGGCGGTGATTGTATACTTCTCGCCAAGGTGAATCGTTGCCTTGCCGTCATGGACCTCATGCGACCACATCGGAGCTGGTTTAGGTGGCGGGCTCTGGTTCGTCGCAACTGGGATCATCGATGGAGGCGGCGGAGGAGGAACAAAAACTGGAGTGTAGTAGTACAACGGAGCAGCAAGCGAGGCAGGAGTGTACTGGGACTGGGAGCCGCTGCCCGGCGCACGCCCCGCTTCACCAGCATCGATACTGGCCTGATCCACCTCGCGCCCGGCGCCGTCGACCCAACCCTGACCTTGCTCATGGATCGTTTGTGAACCATCGGGTGTCAGCTCATCGAGAGTGAGGCCGGCGTTGGACTGCGTCACCTTCAGATTGTTGGCACCATCCTTGTCGTCACCGAGCCCCTCGACAACCATGGCGTTGCTACCATTCGTGATGGTGAGCTTGGACGAAATGCTCTTGCCGTTGCCGTAGTCGGCCGTATCCACGGTGATCTTCGTGCCATCGTCGAGTTGCAGGGTCATGCCCTTCTTGAAGTCGAAATCGTCCTTGCCGTCCCCATTAGCATCGACATGCGGATCGCCATGAATCTTCGAGACATGGCCGGTTTCATTGTTCCGAACGGTCCAGGTGCCATCCTTCTCGTCCGCCGTGATTGTATATTTATCGCCAAGGTGGATGGTGGCCTTGCCGTCATGAACCTCATGCGTCCAGACCGGATCAATTGAGGACGACGAGCTCTGGTTCTGGGCGACCGACGCGAACTGGGGAGGCGGCGGCGGGGCGAGAAGGGTTGGAGCAACGTAGGCCGGATTGAGGACGGCGGGTGCGACGAGAGCCGAAGTATTTACCGGGAGGTATTGGTAGGCCCCCACCGGGACGCCGACGGCGCCGGCGTACTGCCCCAACACCACGTTGAACATTGGAACGGCGGGCGCACCTTCAGGCACTAGCCCCACCGCCGGATTGGAACCGCCCACTACGGGAAGATACGGCATTTTCATTCACTCCTATTGCATTGAAGGCAGCGACAGACTGTGAGGACCACCCGCACAATCAACTTGGCACGTTGCGCCAAGGCCCTTCAAAACCAATCCCACGCCACGGCCAGCAGCACGCGCTCTCGCGTTTCTTGTTGCGGGTGACAACAGTCTTGATCGGCGGACCACTTCTCTTAACCCCTTGCCGCATGGCAATTCGGGACTCTCACGTCGAGCGTAACCAAGTCGCAGGAAATGTATCCGGAGTACCTGTCTAAAAGCTGACGATAGGATGATCGTCCACCAGCACATCCGCTTGCGTATCGCCTGAACTAACGCTGAGAGCTTGCGACCGCAACGAAACGCTCTTCATGATGGGCGGCGGAACACGACATCTTGGGACGCGCGGAGGGCGAGCATCCACGATCTCTGAAGAACTTCGGCCGAGCCTCTCGCGTGAATGCTCGAGGCGGTCTTTAGGCGCCTCGGACGGCCATGTTCGGTACAGACATCGCTTCGAAACTGATTTCGCTCGAGTCTTGAGACCAGGCACTTGCACACGTACGCCGCAGTCGATTTGTCTACCACTTGATTGCTCGAGGCAAGCGCCACGGCAGATATCTTAAGGACGTTGTGCACGGCGCTTCATGAGCACCAGGCGATCCAGCTTTGCAGTCGAGCTGCTCGGAACCATGCTCGTTGGACCGACAGCTGGCACAGCTCATACGCCAGCAACGAGTTGCAACCGCTCAAGCTTTGAAGTGCAAGACGTACGGCGTCTTGCGCGACAACATCGGCTGAAGCGAGAGTACCGACACATTTTCCGATGAAAGATAAATTTGGCGACATCGACTCATTCCTCGGCCTTTCGAAGGCTCGTCAGCTTCTTGAAAGGTAATGCTCCTAGGATGTCAGCGCTGATCTCTAGGCGAGGAGTCGTCTATTGACCGTAATGGAGATGAAGATAGGAGAATGCGATGATTGGAGAAATGATCGGAAGCGCGGCTGGTGGATACCTCGGTGGACCGCCGGGCGCGGCGATTGGCGCCGCTGTCGGTGGGGTACTCGACAAAGCTTTCGAGAAGGTTATTCACAAATTGGAGCCGGAGAAGGTTGATGATGACAAGGTCGCCAAGGACAATGGCCCTGCCGCAGGAAGCAAGCCGCAGTTCAACCACGGCAACGGCGAATTGACTCTCTCGAATGACGCGCCAAGCGCACATGTCATGATTGCATTTCCTGCCCTCGTCACGCCAGCTGCGGCGTGAGGCAGGTGATCAGTAACAGTAACTTCCAAACAGAAAGGTGACTCGATATGGTTTCTCCCGTTGGTGGTTCCCCCGCCGGATCTGAACTCGCGGCGAATCAGCAAGCCGGTGCTACCGGGGCCGGCGATTTCGCAGCGCAGCTCGCCGAGCTGGAGCGTGTCAGCAAACAGGCTCAGGCCAACAGCATCGTGATGCGCAGAATTACGACCGAGCTCTCGTCCGAAAAGAAGGTTGCCGACGAGCGCGTTAGCTAGCGCTGCAAGAGGGAGGCTCACGGCCGACTCTTTTCGCGTGCGGCTCCATAGCTTGACGAACTCGGAACCAGCCGTACGGCAACGCCGTACGGCTTCTCTCGTTTCTCAGGAGAATCTCCGTGAATGAACCGGCTTCCGTTCATTTCGAAGTGCTATCAGGGCCTTATTCTGGGGTGAGTGGTGAAGCGCCGGTCGGAACGAGTCTTATCGGAAGTGGCCTCGATGCTGATATCGTCTTCGTCGAACAGGGGCTCGAGCCCAATCACTTCCGTCTCACCCCCCTGCACGGTTCGATTGAGATCGAGGCCCTAACAGCCGGAGTCAGCATAGAGGGAAAGGGAGATATTGCCGTAGGCAAGCGGGTTGTTATTTCTCTTCCTGCTGTCATTCATGCGGGCACGATGTCCATTCGTTGCACACAGGATTCGGCACGAGGATCAATCGGCCTATCGCGTCTTTCGATAATCGCAGTCTCGTTGGTCTTGCTGAGCTCTGTCGGGATCGCCACTCTCGCAATCAGCTTCCTGTTTGACGGCAGTGCTGCAGTGAGCCCCGATGCGCCCCCTGGCGCCCCACTTCCAGCCAAGCTGACGCTCAACGGTCCTGATGATCGCCCCCTCGATGCAGCCGCCGAACTGCTGCAAGAGGAGGTGAACAAAGCGGGACTTCTCAATATCAAAATCGCGCCTGGACCAGGTGTAGTCAGCGCGGAGGGCACCGTTACGCCTGCGTTAGTCACTAGGTGGCAGGAGGTTCAGCGCTGGTTCGATCAGCATACGAACGGCTCGCTGACACTCGTAAACGGGGTGATCGTAAAGGAGGATAAGCCCCCCTCCTCAATAGCTGTCCAGGCGGTGTGGCGCGGAGCCCACCCCTATCTTCTTATTGGCGGCCAAAAATACTTCGTGGGGGCGCTGTTGAATGATGGATGGACGGTGGATCGAATCGAGGCGGGACGCGTACTGCTTAGCCGGAATGGACGACTTGCTGCTCTCCCCTATTAGAGCTCCAGTACCGCAGGAAAGGAGAATGTCATGACCAAGCTGCCGCAGCATCCTGTCGGATTTGGCACCTCTTCGCAAAGGCTCAACACCCAAGACCATGAGCCAGCGAACAAGCCGGCCCTCCCTCAAGTCCATCATTTAGAGATCGATCGCACTGATGGCGGCGGCGAGAACAGGCACGGGTCGATTTGGCCGGATACTGAGGCTCCCGATCTGTCAATCGAGGCCTCGCTTGAGGTCGACGATATCGATGCCGTCTCGCGTGTCAGTCTCAACGAGAGGCGCGTCCCGATCGCTGAGATCGACCCCCGTGCGGCACTCGCTTCACTTTATGGCCGCAATCTCGCGACAGGTCTGCTCTCCTTCGTCACACCACGCCTGCGTGATCCGGACGTGCTGCGAGCAGAGAAGCACGGTGTTCTCCTGGAGCGCTTGGCCGACCGGCTATGGGCCGGAGCGGAGAACTCGGTGGCGCGCGAAGGGATCGACGCACTGCAGCAGGAGCTCCGCCGGCTGATCCTGCTCCGGCAGAACCAGAACAGCTTGATCAAGGGCTAGCATGGTCAATTCGGGCGGATCGCACCTCGCCAGTCCACCCTCGCCGGCCGAAGCTATCAAAACCGGCGATGTCTTGCCAATCTCCGGGCAAGAGCGCGATTTGGTCTGCGCAATATCCTTCGTCCACCTTGCGTGTGGACAGAGCGCACGAGCTCTCGCTCTGTTGCGGCTCTTTACCCATGAGGATTCGCAAGACGTCGACCTGCTTCGCATTCTTACCTATGCTCTCATCTCGGAGGGCTTTGGCGATGAAGCACTTAATGTGCTGGATAGACTCGACATGCTTGATGAGGAGCCCTCTTCGCGTCTGCCCTTGACGCTTCTGCGCAGTCACGCGCTACGACGCGCCGGCCGTATGGACGAGGCGCGGGCGGTCTTCAAAGATTATGTATCCTTGCGTGGCAGGACAGCGCCAACGGAACAACAATAAGAAGGCTCTTCATGGCACACCTTCTTCGTAAGCTTATCGTGCGCGCGCCATTCCACGCGGACTTCATGGTCGCGTTCATGCTGCTTCTGGCAATCGGAATGATGATCATGCCGATCCCGATCGTCGTGATCGATATGCTGATCGGCTTCAATCTGGGTTTTGCCGTTCTGTTGCTGATGGTTGCTCTCTATCTCAGTACGCCACTGGATTTTTCATCCTTGCCGGGCGTCATCCTGATCTCTACCGTCTTTCGTCTGGCGCTGACCATCGCGACAACGCGGCTGATCCTCGCTGAAGGAGACGCCGGCAGCATCATTCACACCTTCGGTGAGTTCGTGATATCGGGGAACATCGCTGTCG
Source organism: Bradyrhizobium sp. Ses1 (assembly GCF_059512365.1). Lineage (NCBI taxonomy): Bacteria > Pseudomonadati > Pseudomonadota > Alphaproteobacteria > Hyphomicrobiales > Nitrobacteraceae > Bradyrhizobium > Bradyrhizobium sp. Ses1. The sequence goes on along the minus strand of NZ_JCAMOQ010000088.1, from coordinate 11,571 downwards.
GCATTGTTATATTTCTGATCGTGACCATGGTGCAGTTCATGGTTCTCGCGAAGGGAGCCGAGCGCGTCGCTGAAGTCTCCGCACGATTCACCCTCGACGCACTGCCAGGCAAGCAGATGGCTATCGACGCGGAGCTACGCAACGGTCATATCGATCAGCACGACGCACGCAGCCGGCGAGCCTCACTGGAGCGGGAAAGTCAACTTCATGGTGCGATGGATGGCGCCATGAAGTTCGTCAAAGGCGATGCCATCGCCGGACTCATAGTCATCTGCATCAACATGCTCGGAGGAATTAGCATCGGACTGCTCTCGAAGGGCATGTCCATTGATGAGGCGTTGCATCAATATACGCTGCTCACCATCGGCGACGCGCTGATTTCTCAGATTCCGGCGCTCCTGCTGTCGGTTACGGCTGCAACCATCGTCACACGTGTAAATGGGCCCTCCAAGCTCAAGCTTGGTGCCGATATCATCAACCAACTCACGGCCAGTACCCCGGCATTGCGGCTGGCAGCCGGCGTCTTACTTCTCATGGGGCTGATACCTGGTTTCCCCTTGCCCCCGTTTCTCATGCTGGCTGCAGTTTTTGCCGGGGTGAGCTATGTCAAGGGCGGTGTGCAAGGCGCGAACACCGGCTCTAAGACGGCCGCCAACGTTAGTGCTCCGACTACGAGTCCAGCGCAGGCTCAAAAGCAAACCATACCTGCGGAGGCGCTTCCGGTCGCGCTATTCGTTGCGCCGAACCTGATAAATGCGATTGACAAAGAGGAAGTTGGGCAGCACATCGCGCGCATTTCGGCATTGGTCTCAGCCGATCTTGGCATCACGATTCCCCGCATTCCAGTCCAGGTGGATCCACGTTTGGCCCAGTCCGAGTTCAGGCTGGATGTGGAAGGGGTACCGGTTGAACGGGATCGAGTCGACCCGACGCAGCTCGCCCTCACCGACGACCGAGCGAACATTGAATTGAGCGGCATCCCGTATCGGCAAGATCCAGATACTGGCCGGATCTGGATCGAACAGAGCCATGCACCGGCTCTCAAAGCGGCCGGGATCGGGCATCACCGTCCGAGCGAAATCATCGCCTTGCGCGTCAGTTCCGTACTAAGGCGATATGCGCAGCGCTTGGTCGGCATTCAAGAGACGCGACAATTGCTCGCCCGGATGGAGCAGGAATATACTGATCTGGTGAAGGAAGTGCTACGAACGACTCCAGTTCCCCGGATCGCCGAGGTCCTGCGTCGTCTGCTCGACGAGGGCATCCCGATTCGTAACACCCGCCTGGTCTTGGAAGCGTTCGCCGAATGGAGCGAACGCGAGCAAAACGCTGTCCTGCTCACCGAATACGTCCGCTCCGGCCTGAAACGGCAAATCTGCTATCGCTACGCCAACGCTCACCGTGTTCTGCCCGCCTTTATCATCGAACGTGAAACTGAGGATGTGATTCGCAGTGCGGTGCGAGAAACTGCCGTCGGGCCATACCTCGCGCTGGAGGACCGGCAGAGCGAGATGTTGTTGTCGCAACTGCGTCAGATTCATTCAGGCATGCCACCAGGTCAGAGCCAGCCCGTCATCCTGAGTTCGCTGGATATCCGGCGCTTCGTCCGCGGCTTTCTCACCCGCAACGGGATCGATCTTCCTGTTCTGTCCTATCAGGATCTCGCCTCCGATTTCACGGTCCAGCCGGTGGGCTCGCTCAAGCTTACAGGTCCCAAGGAAAAAGCTCCGGCAGGAGACCAACGCAGCCAGCTCGCCACAGCCGGCTAACAGCGCACAGCAGTCGGTCGTGACAATGGACAGCATGAATTCACCTGCGAGAACATCCGCTGCTCGATGGTATGCGTTCCATCCGCCCTCGGGCTTAACTCTCCTCGCCTTGTTCGCGATTCTTGTGGTTGGAGGTTGCACCAGCTCGGATCACCCAGCCATCTCAGTACAAGCGACGCCGCGGCCAGAGTTGCTCGGCGCCAAGGACATCGATCCTGCTATGCGCGAGCGCATTGCGCACGCCCTCCTCCGGGTTACCGACGAGGAGAGTTTGCGCGAGGCTCTGAAGCAAGAACCAGACAATGTCGATGCGGCAATCTCACTTACGCAGACCCTTCTGGCACAGAAACGCGCGGGTGAGGCGCTTAAGGTAGCCGACAAGATCTTGCTTACAGCCCCTGGTGACTTGCGTGCCCTGAACGCAAAGGGGGTGGTCCTCGACGCCGAGGGGCGCCATGATGAGGCCCAAGCGCTATATCGGCAGGCTCTCGCAGCCGCCCCAGGCAATCAGATGTTGCGCAACAATCTTGGCCTATCGCTCGCACTTGCCGGGAAAGCAGACAGCGGGAACTCCAGCCTCCAACAGCTTTCGCACGAACGACGTGCGCTGGCAGAACAGCCGTAGCATACGCTTACGGTACAACCTGACTTGCAAGACGCCCGACAACCTGCAGTCAGCTTTTCGTCAGGAAAGCTGGCTATCAAGCCCCGCTCGGCCTTAGCAGGTTGACACTCAATACAGCTTTCGCAGATAGGAGCGCGACGTCCATGTACAATCGAATAAATGCCTCATCCAGCTTTCCATGGATGGGCAATTCACAAGAACGAGACCTTCAGTGGCAGCGGCACGATCACGTGTCGATTGGAAATGGCCGGCCAGAATGTCCGCTTCGCTGACCCGGTCATTGGAGAAGAAGCGGTAGGCTGCCTTGGTATTCGCCCAATCCTGGCAGACGAGCGGAATGCTTTGTCCCATGGCGCTTCCAATCTGCGTGAGCAGTTTGCGGAATCTGTCGCCGAGCCGCGCGTCCCTAAACTCGCATCCACTACTCTCTCGATCAATCCAACATTCACCTTCCAAAGACCGCAAACAGCCTTTTGCCGATCGATCCCTTAGTCTCAGCCCCATAAAGCACCCTCTCGCGAATCAGGTGCTCAGAAAGGAATCACAAGTGATTCTTTCGATTCAAGATTTCGCCGATCAGCGGATCAACCCGAGTGGTCAAAGTTATGGGTAATTGAAAGCCTCACCGGACGGATACCAATTAGGCCGCCAGTAGATTGAGGTCTGGCTGTTTTACGGCCAAATCCCTAGCTTGCGTTGATAGGTGCACTGTTCCGGTTGCCCTCGAGACCGCCGCGGCTCGCGCGCATTCTCGATTTTCTAGCGCAATGCCCAAAGGTGGGCACGGCACTGAGAGCATGCCGAGTGATTTCGTGCCCTCCTACGCAGCGTTGAAGCATGGGCCCCTTTTCAACTCTCTTCCGTTCCGAGATGCTCGTAGAAGGTCTCACGCGCCTCTCTCAGGAAGAAGACCTCGCGCAACCAAGTGCGCCCACGGCCATTGTCTCCTTCTCGCATGTGGGCAATCGCCGAGTTCCATGGCGGGAATGTCTTCAGCTTTGGCTTGAAAGCGGTTTGGTTCGCCTCGCGTCAACGGATTTCTCCAGCTGCACTGGCCAAAAACGCCGCCTCACCTGAACCAGCAGCAATAGGCAACCAATGAGACTTATGACGGTAAGGGCCATCATCAAGAGGCAGGCGACGCAGCACAAGGCGGCTATGTCACACGCCGATCGCAACCAGCACGGCACCCAATCGAGCCGTACCATATTCTCCATAGAGCCAGACATATTCGTTTCGGTGGGTGATAAGTGCTTACTGCCGATTGGCGGCTCAACACTTAAGCAACGTACCTGACGTCAGTCTGACGAGCGTCGCTCGGAGCGGATTTTGCTTTGCCTTTTCTCATCGGCGCAGCTACGAGCTTTGCTCGTCATGCCGAAGATGTCTGGACATGCTCACGCACGCCTGCGGGCATCGCTACACCTTCGGCGACGGGGCTTTCACAACAGCGCTCTCATCCGTTCAAATAGGATTGCCGCTTCCGATGGCCCGAGCCCGACGAGGCCGACAAAGCTCGTTGGTGGCATCGGAATTTCTTGACGAGTCGGCTTCCAGAGATGCAGGCAATACCGGCTGTTATTCACGTATTGCGAATGAGGTGGGTGCAGCTGCATCACGCACTCCTCTTCATCCCAAAACAGGTCTTTGACGAAGCACATCTCTTCCCAGTTCGGACAACGTCTAGGCGTCGAGATGGAGACATGCTCCCACCCTGGGCGAACAAATCCGACTATCCTGAGTTTGCAGCCACAAGGCCCCTGAACAAAAAACAGGCCGCAAGGACCTGATCCCGGCGCGCTAGCAAATTCGCCGTATCGCACGCGGCCGGCCTCCAGTTTTTCAAGAACTTGTGCTCTCACGTCCCCTCCTTTGCCTCGCGAATGCCTTTGAAATCGACGTAGACCACCTTGTTCTCTGGCTCCCTCGTCGCCTCCAGCCAGCGCTGCTGCGCAGCGTCCGAGTGCCATGCTCGCCCGTGCATTGTCTGCTGAAATTCGAACAAACTGCTGAGCAAACCGTAGATGTAGATCATCTCTCTTCTTCCGCTTCCAATGCCGGCAACCGGGCGCTCGGTTTTCCTTGAGCCGGTAAAGCACCTCCACTGCGAGGCCCGGACAAGCTTTCCAAAGGATGCTTTCTAACCTGCAATTTTGGTTTCAGCACCAGACCTTTGCTTTTCTACCTCACCACATCCCTAATCGTTCCCGCAGCATGCCGCGAAGCTGCGACCGAGGGCTCGCCTCGCGACGAGCCTAGGGATCTGTCGGCCGCGCACCGTCGGAAACGGCTCCTCTTCCACTAAAGTCACGGCCAGGCTACGGAGTGAGCCGCGTCAAGGCCCACGTAATAGGCCACCGTTTCAAAGCTTGACCCCGTGCTGGTCAAGGTCATCAAATTTAGGATTCTGATTGCCAATCGTGGCGAGATCGATCACGGCGAAGAAGCTTTCGCACGTTCACCAAGCATCTCGCCATCTTGCACCATGAGTCTCAAATCGGCCCAGGCCTTCAGAAGGCAGTTCGCTGTGCGACTTTCTATCGACTGATCTCTCATCATCGCTGCTGCCAAGAACGGGGTATGCCAGGCGACACTTCACCATCATGCTCTTTGAGACACTGATTGGGGTTATCCCGCGAACGGCCGATGTGGCTCCCATCACGCGCGGGTGTTTTTTCATCGATATAGAGCCAGACTGCTTCCATCGCTTGCTCCTCAGATACCCTTCCGCACCACCACAATGGGCCATGGTCTGTGCCTGCCGTCTTCGTCGATGATCGTCAGGCGGAAGTCCATAGCGCGCCGGCTTAATGTCATTGAAGCGCAGATCGCATAGGCGACCGCGACATTCGGCTTGGCCCGTTGCTCGGTCAGGGGGGCACACCTCAATAGATCGTCCCGCCAAGCGCCCTGCAAGAATCACGCAACTGGCCCAATCGGCTCATCATATGATTCGACATGCGCCAACCAGGACAGCTGTACCAGTCTCAGATCACTTCGTGACCGCGCGTGTAGGATGCTGCTTACACAAAAGCTCCCGGTTGCCACTAAACGCCAGCTTGAATACGCCATTCAAAGACGATGAAAACAACTTGATGATCAATCACGATAAGCATCAAGAATCGTTTGGCCACTTCGTCGGCGCTGCGCACGATGCTTGTGGAGCGTTCAAATCCCAGAGAATTGCCAATGACCCAAAAGGCAGCTCAGAGCAGCTGACTAGCAATTCAAAGAAGTTGCTCTGCCTGCGAATTCGGGAACCGCCGCCGCTTCTAATTTATTTCTGCTCGCGCGCCGCAACGAGAGCACACCCGCGCGTGCCGGGTGCTCCCGTTGCAGCGTCGCTTTGGCCCCGGTGCATGCCGGTATGAGAAGTCAAGCTGCACCCGGCGCGACTTCTGCTAGCCGGTCCCCGGGCCTAAATTGAGCCGGTCGAAGTACCAAGAAGGATCGTCCCCAGACGAATCCGTTTCGATGTATTCTTCGCCCGAATATTCCTCGACACTTCCTTCGTTTTCCTCATCGCTACTCTCAGCTTTGGAGAGATATAGGCGAGGCTTGTCCACCCGCTGCCATTTTCCCTCCTCGTTCAGCGTCCACTTGTCGGGATGCTGCCTAGGGTCAAGCACATATTCATTGTCATCTTCATTGTCACCAACACGAACAAAACCCATCTGCTCTAGACGGGGCTTCACCTCATCCGTGGCAGGACGCGACATGACCAACGCCCGCTTACCGTCAAGCCGAAGTTGGTGTTCCAGCAGAACATCGCCTGCGTTCTCAACGAGCGGATGAGTAACCCGGAGATCGACAACGGACGAGACGTGTTTCCGCCCAGGAAAGTGCTGCTCCCACGCCTCTCCTCCCATGCGACGTCGACCTTCGGTTTTTAGAAGCCCGACACTCTTGTCACCCAATTGATAGCTGAAATATCGCGCCTGGTCCGAATCCTGTACGGTGGATCCGGCTCTGGCGACCATCGCTGTGCGCTCAGCTTTTTCGGAAACGAAATCCGAGTACTCTTGCGGATTATCGGCTATGTGCTTGATGTCGTTACCATAGAAATTTCTCAGTTCTTGCCTGAACGACTCCCTGTCGATCTCATCGATGGGAGGTTCTGAAACGAGGGAGTACGGCCGTGCCACCCCCGAGGAGGAACCAGGCGCCGTGTCTGCAAGCGTTTCGGTAAACCTCCCGCCATCTGCTGACAGCTCCGATTCATCGGCTTGGCTCGCGCTTGGAAATTGGCTGGAAGAACCAGTGATTCTGTTATACACGACGTTTGGTCTCCTATCGCAAAAGTTGCACCGTACTGGCCTGCTCGAGTCCTGTGGACAGTGATAGGCGCGCGAGCTGACAATAAGCTGACGCAGAGGGGGCGCGGTGCTCACGCTTTGCAAGGCGAGGGGCAGCGCATTTTCCCCGCGGCTGGCCTTTTCTACGGCTATGCTTATTCCGCTTCGCGGCTAAGGTGCCATACCTTGTTACGCGAGCGAGCCGAGATCTCGGGTTCTTTAGAAGAATTACAGCCCTACCCTTGATATTGCCGCGGCCCACCATCACAACACCGTTTCACAGCTTTCCGGCCTCGATGATGCGGCCCTCGCTTGCTGATTTCAAGGCGATGCAGAACTTGCCGGCCGCGGACTTTGGTGGGGTAGCTAGGTTGAGCCACGGCTTTATCGTGGTTTCATTCGGTTGCAGCGGCGTCCGCCCGGCTGTTCAGACGATGCAAGCGCGCATCTTTAAGGAGGTCCGACGTGTAACCTCTATTCCGTTACGACCAACCAGTCGGCCATCGCCCTGACGGCTTCGCGTGATCGATCGCTATGTCGGCGACCTGCCGGCGATGACAGGCGCATTAGCCGGTGATCCGGCATCGGTCGCAACACGGATACCCGGCTTGAGATGCTGCTGAACACCTGTGGCGTCCGACGTTCACGGAGCGCACATTCTGATGTGCAGGGCCTCGTTCAACTCGATCGCCAATCGTCCTCCACGAGACATCCCGTGTCGCCCGCTCCGTCAGCAGTCTCGCGGAACACCTCGCATCAGAAGTAGGAGCCGACTGGTCAGGTTGACCCCGCTTGGAGCATCTTTGGCGGCCGAGATCCGGGACATCCTCGACCACCTTGAGGCGGCCACGACGGCCCCAAGGGGACAACAGCCGGAATAGCCAATGTCAGCACGACCGACTCGTTCGCCACGAGAAGGCATTAGTCGCCAGCGGCCTTCAGGCCCGACTCAGTACATCTTTTGTGTGGTGACTGTCGATAAATGCCGCCCGTTGGGAGGATTCCTGTAACGATTGGCGAGGCTTTGGAACAATGACCCCATCTGGTCTGATGGAACAGTAAATTCTCCATAGTTAGGGTCGAAGAGCGTGGTTGTTCCATTCGACGCCGACGTCGCAACTGTGTGTGCGCCGCCTTCGGCGAAATACAAACTCAGCAAATACTTCGATCCGTCGTCGGTAATTTTGTCCAGCACGAGCGAGAACCTCGAGGGCTCGCCAAATCCGTATTTCTTCTCTCTTCCGGACGGTGCCAGGCCTGCTTCCCGCAAAATGGTGTTCTGTGCCTCAAGGTCGGCCTGAGAAGCTCCTGCTCCCTCACTTCGCAACCGATCCTTGAGGTCCTGATACTGCTGCTGCCGCTCAGCCGCTGAGTGGTGCCCTTCTGATCCCGGTATGAGCGCATCCATTCGGGCTGACGGGCTGCTACTCAGATTGCGGAGCCACTCCGCAGTCAGCCCAACGCAGATGCCGTCTACATTCGCCTGAGGCAATTCGACCGTCCTGTATTCAAACAGCGGCCTGGGTGGAGGGGATGTAGTGGAGCTGGAAGAGGTTGAACTGTGAAAATCTGCATCCGAGGTATGTGGCTTACTGGCGCAGAGCCCCATTTTGTCGGGCAACTCCCAGGCGAATGAAGACGTTTCGAGCTCCACGATACGAGGTTGGGAAACGAGCGAGCACGGCTGTGTTGGCGCCAATGACAAACCAGCATGGGGATCCGGCGCCGCTCGGGACGGCAGGCCCGCAAGTGTTTCGGTAAAGCTGTCGCTGTCCACCGAGTGCCTCGGTTCGTCAGGTTGGCTGGCGCGTGTGGATGAGCCACTAATTCGATTATCCATGGCGGTTTGCGTTCCCTTCGACGTAAGTCTCTCCAGAGTGCGTCGGGCTGCCTAGGCGGTGCTGCGAATGTTACTCAGACAAGCTGATCACAAGCTGACGGGCGCAGGTGTTACGCAGAGCATGAGGAAGGACCTTGCGAGCAGCGCCATATGACCCAAGCTCCGTGATGATGACGCGCGCGAGGACATCGCACTGTTCTTCAGCAGCTTGCGCAGCAGGCGCTTGGCGTCTTTACGATCCCGGCTCTGGACCAGAACATCATCCATCCCCGTCCGGGCACCTCGGCTTTCACCTCCCTCGCCCTCGTGATTGCGTGGGCATCTCGTTTGATTTTCGATTTGCAAGGCAATTGTCAGGTCACTGGCATTGCCGTCTTAAGGACACGAGACCTCCGACGTCACGTTAGTACTTGCGCTCGGCACCACCGGCTAGCGCGCGGGGCGCTTTTGGTGCTCATCACGAGTTTCTCCTTCCATTCGTTATGGCTCAAAGATGGAATGGACGTATTCGCCCAGCTCAAACGCGTTAGGCTGCCGCCTCGTGACACGTCAACACGGTCAAGCCGCTGATCACGAACGTGCCGAGATCGATGCCGCCGGTGGACTGTGAGTTCCCTATCCGCCCGAACACGATTCTGCATCTAATGGTCGCCGACTCAGCCCAGTCGGGGAGTACGCGTCAGGTCCAGCGAATCTGGGCGTCACGGTATATTCCGGAAACCGCCGATTAGATGTTATCGCTTCCACTCTTCGGCGGAGCGATATGAAATCGAACTCGCTCCTAGCAGGGCTGGCATCACCTTCTCACGTCTTATGTTCGACACGCTTGCCGCTCCGGACGCTTCAGCATGCTCACCGGGTCACACGTGATAGCAAGAGCGATCGCGAGCGCTAGCGCCGCATCGCTGTTGGCCGGCGCTGTATTGAGGAAACCCGCTGGACCGCCATGAGCTTGCGCAGCCACTCAACTGCCACAGCGTTCATGTTCGCCAGCGGATTCGCAAAAATGGGTGCTGGGGATGCGGACCGTTCAGTAAGGAACTGTGAATTGTCTGGGTAGTCCAAGCCGGCTGGGCGGGACTGCTCCCGCCCAGCCAAGTCGGCTCAGCCACCACAGAGCTCAGTCCTGACGTGTAAGCCTAACGAACCCTCCCTCCACGAGCTCGGCGTTATAAAGGTTGCCGTTGAGCGAAATGGTTGTTGGGTGGTCTGCGGTCGGCATCAGCCCCTGTTCACGTAGCTTTTCAATAAGCGCCGGGGGGGCCCATTGCTCCGGCAGAGGCCTACCATGGCGTCGGGTCTCAATGAAGAACGCTCCGAAATCTGGCGCCCCCGTCGGCCCGACTCCCAGCACTTGAGCGTCCGGTGGGTTATGAATGAAGCGTACGCGCTGAGACGGGTCCAACGCGGCCGTATAGCGGTGACCTCGGATCTCGTAGCTCACCGTCGGCTGCTCCGAGTCTGGCAGGAGGCCGAGGCGGTTCAGTCTGTCGATCATTGGGAACGGGACGGCCTGGGAGCCGTGCGAAAACATTTCAGGAGCGGCCCATGAGACATCTACCGTCTCCTCTGGCTGGCTAGATGAGGACGGCCCGGCTTCATTCATCCATTGAGTAAATAGGTCACGATCTTCTTGCGTCCACTCGTAGGAGCTTGGGGACCCTGGAGGCCCAGCACCGTCGATCCGATTGTCCATACAGCTCTCCTATTGGTTGAGAACATGGGCTTAAAACCGCCAGAGCTTTCGCTGGATTTGTCACCAGTTGACGCATCGGCGGCATCCGTGGTCAAGAGACCACGTTCTCATGTTAAGGAGCTTAGCTTTCAGGAAACTGACGAGATTCGACCGGACACAATTGTACCCACGCCCAAGTTCCCAACTCGATTGCGATGCCACCAAGCCCATCCTCGTTAAGGGCCTTTTTCGTTTACCGCTCCCTTCACTAACTCCAAACCGGGCCCGTTGGCGGTCCGCCTGCGTTGGACAAAGATTTCGTCTTTGGGGGCGATCCGATTCTGCATACTGATGCTGAGGCACCAAGGCTCCGGGCGGATTTCCTGACCATCTTCTGGACTCCGGGAATGAGATCCCTTGCCGTTAGCCCAGCAATAGAGCAGCGCGAGTCTTCGGCGACGTTGGATAGGTTTTTCTCGCCGACTTCATTGGCGTTATTGTCTCACCACGTTTCTTCTTCTTTCATTGGTCAGGTCCTGCGCCACATCTCGCTTCGGGCTCGCTTCCCGATCATTCTCGAGTGTGTCCCTCTGACGTTTGCGCCATTGTTCGTCTTGTTTCTTCCGAGCCTGGTGCTGCTTGAGTGCCCTCTCAGCGGCTTCGGGAAATTGATCTGCTTCGGCAGAGATGGTTCGGGACCAGCTGAGCCCAGGTCTATAAGATCAACTGCTCACGCCCGCTCAGGCCAATGACTCGGGTGGTGGCCAGCACTGACGCATACACGAGTAGATGGAATTGCCCGAACCGTCGCCTTGGCTACTTTGTTGCAGGCAAGGTCGCGCTGCCCCGCAGTCATCCTCGTCCTAAGTTTCGTTGTTGGGCTACATGACCGGCGCGATCGGTGTGCGGAGGCCGAGCGCGTACGATAGCCTCGATGTCGAGGCGGCTGCGTGATCCACTGGGATCAGTTCGCTCTTGATGTCGGCCCGTCTCGCCCGCGAGCAGAGATCCGGAGTGATCAACTCTCTTCGGGTGCAATGTCTCAACAATCCCGCTTGTCGTCGTACTCCGTCATGCGCGCGAGCCCTTTTTCACTACCGCATAAACCCTCGCCTAACGTGCACATATAGTTCGGCCTCTGCGTCAGCCTGCGTCAGCCTCTCGTCAGCTAGGGTTTCCTATTGACTCCTCTTGGGTTACGCGGCGCGACGCTCAGCATCCCAACTTTGCCGACAGGACAGCGAATCTGATGCATGGCCGAATCCCTGGCTCATCCAGCCAATCCACAACCGCTAGCCCGCATTTCTCACGGTGTTGAGGCGCATCGGGGCGCGAATCAGCGAAAGTTCTTTTGCGAGAAGGACTTT
>NZ_JCAMOQ010000087.1:0-18375 GCF_059512365.1 Bradyrhizobium sp. Ses1 | reverse complement strand
ATGCAGCTGGTAGCGCCGCACGTCCTCGAAGCTCGCCGTATCGGGCGAGCGCCCGAGAAACGCCGCGAAGTTCTTGATCCTTTGCACGTAGTCATGTTGGGTCTTCGGCGCTAACTTGCGGATCGTCATGTCTTCGATCATGCGTCGGCGCAACGGGCTCATTGCCTCGTCGATCATGGGGATGCTCCTGCCTTGAGTGAGGTTGTCGAAACCCCTCAATCTCAAGGCAGGACGCCCTGTTACGCTATCGTCTGGACACCGCTGCCAGCCGGTTCCCTACCGCGCGAGCGGTTTAGTCCCTTGGCCCTTCTGAGACATGCCGACCGCTATGATGAATGTCCGCATTCGAGGGCAAAGCGGAAAACATAGGCTCACATTGAGTTCTTCTCAGTTTGACCCGGAGCAGAAGTCGCAAGCTAAGATGACCCGAACTTCGATATTGAACGAGGCTATCATGTCAAAAGGCGAGCGATTTCCCGCAGTCGATCGACGTCTCGAATCTCAATTTGTCGATAGTCACAGAGCAACACCTTATCGGCCTGTAGCCGGCGGAGAACCGCGTTGATGGTCTTGCGTGTTAGTCCTGTCATTTCACCGAGCGCTTGCTGGCTAAGTGGCAGCGCGTCAAGTCTGGCGGTTACCTCCGCTATGGCCAAAAGTCGCGCGGCGACTCTCTGAGTGGGAGGCAGAGTCAACATGTCGGCACCGAACCTCATGGCGTAGCGAAGCTGGCGGTTGCCGCTGTGGCCGCAACATCGCTAACTGTGCCGGCACAAGCTGCGGTGTTCAGAGGATTTGGCGGCTTTCACGGTGTTGCGGTCGGGCGATTCGGCGGCGTTCACAACTTTCACTACGGAGCCTATCGGGGCGGCGCTTATTGGCGTGGTGGATACTACCACGGCGGCGGCTATTGGGGTGGCGGGTATTACCGCGGCTGCTGCTACGGGGGTGCCATTGCCGCAGGTGCCGCAGCGGGCGTTGCCGTGGGCGCGGCAGCGACGTCAACCTTCGCTGCACCGGCTGCTGTTTACGCGTCTCCGCCAGCCGCATATGTCGCGCCGCCGGTCGTATACGGATCACGAGGCTATTACTACATACGTTGATTAGCTCAACGTGTGTCACCGAGTGCTCATTCATATGCGTTGGATATAGCTAGTCTGACTCGGCAGCTCCCACTTGTCTGCTGGAATGAGAGTTCCAGCAGACGCCACCGACGCATGCTGACGTCCTCAGCGGTAACCATTGCACGGTTCGGCTGCTAGTTGCTCTCAGGTAGGCCAACCCGAAGGAGGCGATATGATCATAGTGATATTCGTGCTGGCGATGTGCATTGCCGCGGCGTACGCGGTCCTGGCGTTGTTGCTCTAGCGAACAGCCCGACTAACGCGCGGGCCGCCGGGGCCCGTTGCTTCCGCTTTCCGAGCGCCTTGAAAATATCGACGAAGCCGAGCGCCGGTTTGCGAAGCTGCTAGAAAAACGATTTGACCGTCAGCCCTGCTGCGCGGGCATCCTGTATGAATGTATGCGCTTCCTCATTGGACATTGTAAGGTCAGCGCCGCCGAGAAATTCCTCTCCTTTGGGTGTGTTCGCACGGAGCATCGTCTCGTGTCTGCCTACATCAACCGTATAATCAATGTCGCTTAGTGCTTCGGGCATGGCATCCTCCTCGATCCCGAAGCGAGCATATTGTGTCCATTTCAACCGGTCCTACAAGGCGACACTTGCGAGATAACGCTGCGGCGCGGTCGATCGTGGTTGGGGGGTATCTGTGGGCAGACCTGCCGTATTGGTCCGCTTGTGGCCCATCAGCGAAGTGGCGACACCCCTCATTGCGGTCCGCTTACTGGGGCGGAGCGGGCCAGATTTGCTCACTCTGTGTTCTTCGCATTTTGACCCCAACCGGACATCTATTCGACGTCGTAAAGCCGACGACCGTCCGGTAACAATTTGTAAGACACGTGAACTTAGTCAGCAAACTTGACCAACGCAAAGCCGCAAAAATCTGCTAAGTTGAGCAGTCGGGCGTCTGACCCTGCGGGGAGGCAATGGTGACGAACTCGGAAGTCTCCAGCGACCGACCGAACAAACCCGCGTCCGATAGTGACCCACTGAACAAAACGCCATCTGCTAACGAGCCATCGGACCAACCGGCATGGACTGTCAACTTTAGGGATCGCCTGCGGACGCGATTGCGATTGATCGGTGGAGCGCTCGCTTCGATCGCGGCTATCGGCGTGATCGCGGGTGGCTTCGTCGGCTACTGGACTGTGTGGAAGACGCTCCGCACCGACGTGTTTCCGGACAAGCAACAGACGCAGATGGAGGCTACGACCCGGCCCGATATTGCTCCCCGCTTATCACTAGTCGTCCTACCGTTCGCAAATCTCAACAGCGATCCGGAGCAGGACTATTTTGCCGACGGCATTACGACCGATCTGACGACCGACCTCGCGCGAATGCCCGGCGCATTCGTTATCGGACGCGGAACGGCCTTTACATACAAGAACAAGCAGATCGACTTCAGGACGCTTGGCAAGGACCTTGGCATCCGATGGGCGGTCCAGGGCGCGGTGCGGCGCAGCGGGGATCAGGTCCGGGTCAACGTATCACTTACAGATATCGCGAGCGGTCGGGACGTCTGGTCCGATCTGACCTGCCACTGCGTATTTCCTCCAGATGGAGTTAGAGTCCGGCCCGCAGAAGGACGGACAGATGGAGCGAGCAAGATTTTCGGAAGAGCAGATTATCGCAGTGTTGAAGGAGCATGAGGCTGGGGCGAAGACGGCTGACCTTGCTCGCAAGCATGGGATTTCCGAGGCGACGATCTACAATTGGAAGGCCAAATTTGGCGGTATGGATGTCTCCGAGGCCAAGCGGCTGAGGGGCTTGGAAGAGGAGAACGCGAAGCTAAAGAAGCTTCTGGCCGAGCAGATGCTCGATGCGGCCGCCCTTCGCGAGCTTCTTTCAAAAACATGGTAGGGCCCGCCGCCAAACGCGCTGCGGTCGCGCATCTGCAGGCCGTCATGAGCCTGTCGGAACGGCGGGCCTGCTCGATCGTGAGCGCGGATCGGAAGATGATCCGCTATCGGTCCAGCCGCCCTCCAGAGGCAGAGCTGCGAGGCCGGCTGCGAGATCTCGCCAACGAGCGGCGGCGTTTCGGCTACCGCCGGCTGTTCGTCCTGCTGCGGCGGGAGGGCGAGCCGTCGGGGATCAACCGGATCTACCGGCTTTATCGCGAGGAGGAACTCGCCGTCCGCAAGCGACGGGCTCGGCGCAAGGCTGTGGGGACCCGGGCCCCGATCCTGGTGGAGGCCAGGCCCAACGCGCGCTGGTCGCTCGACTTTGTCCACGACCAGTTCGCCAATGGCCGGCGCTTCCGCATCCTCAACATTGTCGACGACGTCACCAAAGAATGCCTGGGCGCCATTCCGGAGACGTCGATCTCGGGGCGGCGGGTGGCCCGCGAACTCACGACAATCGTCGAACGACGTGGCAAGCCAGGAATGATCGTGTCCGACCATGGCACCGAATTCACCTGCAATGCCATGCTCGCCTGGAGCAAGGATGCCGTCATCGACTGGCACTTCATCGCGCCCGGCAAGCCGATGCAGAACGGCTTCATCGAGAGCTTCAATGGCCGAATGCGCGATGAGCTGCTCAACGAGACCCTGTTCTTCGATCTCGACAACGCCCGCGCCAAGATCGCCAACTGGATCGCTGACTACAATCTCCGGCGACCTCACTCATCGTTGAAATACCTAACCGCCGCGGCCTATGCCGCCAACCTCACCGCAACGGACGATCGGCTACGCAATCCCGACCAGCTCCGCCGATCGTCCGTTGCTCCACCCGCGCCACTTGGCGTAACCGCCGCTGGATGAAAACGCAGTGGCAGGTCAACGAGACCAATGTTCGGGAAAGGCCTTCGCGCGCACTCAGGCTCGCTTTGTCCGAATTTGCCCGAACGAGACCACCAGAGCCGCCTATCGATAGGTCCGGCTTGGGCCAATGGCAGACGTTGATCCGCCCCTCAGTGAGCCTGCACTCGCCCAGCGAAGCAAGCAAACCGTACTCAGCGTTGCGTCCATCCATTTACGCAGCGGGGGCACTTGCCCATCATTGTTCAGGCAGAACCGTGAGCTTCCGAGACGCATCGATGCGCCAGAACGGATATGCAGCCATTTCTTTCGCATGCTGCCCGAACATCTCGATCCGTCTGCTTGTGAATTCCATAATGACGGCGAAAAAATCAATTGGCGACCTGATCGCCGTAAGCCTCAGGCCGAATTCAAAAGCAAATTGCCCGTTGGCCTGAGCTATCTCAAGAAGCTTCGCTTGATAAGCCTGCATGTTTGCCGTCGCTAAAGCGGAGCCTTTCGCTGGATCGCTATCCCTCATCCTCTGACTGAGGTCACCTGGTAACGCATCCACCCGGGTCTCAATGGTGGGAGCATCGTGTTTTGGATCGTCATGCAGTTTTAAAGGTGGTTCCATCGAGACCGTCGCAACAGAGCGCAGAAAATCGTCTTTCGGGCTTCTAACAATTGCCTGCTTGTTCCGTTGGGCTCGCGCGGCTACCTTTTTGGGATTGCGGACGCGCGTTGACGCTGTTCCCAACTTGCGCTTGCTCATCTGGCGCTCCAAGGAAATGGGGTCCGACCACAACGGTCATTTCTGAAAAGACAACAGGCTTTGCGATGTGGCGTTCCAAAGCCTCGGATTATGAATTGAGACCAATCGCACGGTCTGGAAGTCGATGATGATAGGTAGCAACTTCCAACCAACGAACGCCTAGCTGGAGATCCGACAGACCCATGTCCAACGGCAGCTGATTTTGCTGGAGCCAATGACTGCTCTGGGTCAAAATGCGAAAAACTCAGCGCGAGCAAATCTGGTCCGCTAATGCCTGCTAAATGGACCTCAATTAGAGGTCCCACCACTTCGCAGATGGGCCAATAGCGACATGACGTTCCGGCGTCGCGAGAAAGTAAATCGAGTTCGGTGCTGCGAACCGACTACCAGCATTCGCGAGCCCGAGCACGCCAAGTCGTATTAATGCAGCCCAAAGCACAGGCGTTTTCGATGGAATTGCAGGTATCGCGCTGGGCATGATGCTTGCTGACTTCTCCCGTGATTATGTTTTGAAGTCGATACTGCGCAAGATAATGCCTGGAGAAGTGCCTTCGAACTCCATAGCTAGGACTTTGTGAGCGGCACGCTCTTCAAACCGATCGCGGAGTTTCATGATTTGCGCCTCGCGCTGGTTGGACCCGGACCGCGCTACACCTTCCAGATCATCCATCGCGGAAGTCGAGATGGCGCACGGTATCTCCCTTTGGCCGTCAACCATCGAAAACAGCATGACCATCCTGTCGAACTCGTAGCCGAGAAATCGACCACGCGTGAGCGCCATTGGACCTACTCCTTTCCATCAGGTCGAAATCAACCGCCCGACGCTTGAAACCGCCCGATCGTTTACGCGACTTGCCATTGGAGCTTTGAAGGCCGGACGAGATCCGCGGCTATGTGTCCTATGACGTGGAGCGGCCAATCTCGCTCTCGTGCAGCACTGAGCACGTGCAACCGCTGGACGGACGCGGATCTATGGACAACGCGTTGGATGCCGCTAGCCATTTCTACTTCTTTTTGCCCTCAGCGAAGGTCGGCTGCCATCCCGCACCCTTTTGGCTTGGTGCTGCGGCGATGACTTTGATCTTCTTCTTTTTGGGTTTCTTAGCTTCCCGATTGCTTCTTTGTTGACCTTTGGCCATGTCGATCTCCTTGGGTTTGAGGATGACGCAAATTGAAATCCAGAATTGGCCAAATTCGTAGTCAGAAATTATCATCCGGTTCAGACAGGCGACCGTGTCATCGCGTCTGAGCAAAAATCGGGGGTCAGGCCCTCGCGCCGGAATCGCCATTCCGGTGCACCGGAGAGGGGAAACTCTTGCCGTGGATCAGGTTTTGCGCTTCCGGGCCGCCGCTTCGGCCTCGCGAGCCAGTCGTTCAGCCTTTAACCGCTCGCGGTTTGCATGAAACGCCGCCTGCGTGCGTTCATACTCGGACATCGCTACTTTGGCATCGGCTTCCTTGAAGGCCCTTCGCGCCTCACGTTGGGCGGCAGTGGGGGGCCTGCGTTCGTAATTATAAGCGGTCATTCCTCCTCCTTCGGCGATAGCCGTAATCGGACAGGTTTCTCGCTTCCAACCGGGGCTTGTTGGGGTGCTGCATGGTTATCCGACTCCCGGCTGCCGGACTTTGTTCCGCTCTCGGGCGAGACGTGGTGACGCGGCCGACCGGCCCGGACCCATATTGGTCTGATAGCGGGCCCCCCCTGGGTATACTTTTAGACCTTGCGCATGCGCTCTTTGGGTATACGCTGGTAGCCATCACCGCTCTTCCTGGGCATCCATCGGTGACTGAGAGTGTTGCGCTCCCGCCACAAAGGGAGTGCCGCATGCCCGACGCGCAACTCACTAACAAGCTGCCGTCACGCCAACTCGTGCGGCCCAGGTGTCCCATGTGCCAAGCCCACATGGAAGTCCTGCATGTGGCGCCGGGGAGACCCGGTTTTGAGTACTGGACCTTAAGATGCAAGAAATGCGGGCTTATCCATGAAGCTCAGGCCGCTGCGGATCCGATCAACTCCGAAGCACTGGGCTGGTTCGACGGCGAACTGAAGCCGCCCCGATAAAGCTGTTGCCGGGCGAATGAGCGCCTGCCGGCGAGGCTCTCGACAAAAGGAAGCTCCCTCGTGAAATACGACCTATACAACAGTAAGGGGAGACTACGTCGGCCTGGTCATCGGTCCCGCCATTTTCGACCTTACCGGCAAGTTGCTCTATGAGCTCAAAGGCACCAAAATTTACCGAGAATCCGGTGAATTGATTGGCCATCTGTATCGCGCGGGCGCGTCGGAAACGCTGCGCCTCGACAGAGCAGCCGACCGATTGTTCTCATCGCGCGAACGAGAGCGCCGCAGATAGAGGCTGTCACGGCGCATGGTCTTTACTCCTCCCAGGTACGCTCGCCGCCCTCGCATTCAAACATCATCGTTCGGACCAGAGTCGGACTACCTCCGCACTTGCACCGCGCGATGACCGCTACGGTCAAAATCCGTCGCCCGATCGGTCGAATTGGACCCAAGTACGTCTTCAATCGTCTGAAAGCCGACGTCATTTCAGAGGTCACCGGCTTGAGAATGGTCGACCTCATTAATTGAAGAGGTCACCATGATCGAAGTCTTAAGCACCATCGAGAAGGTCGCAAAGCACGTCCCGTGGAACAAGGGTAAGATCGTCGGTGCGAAGCCACCACTCCGTCCGAAGCACCTCTGGTCCATCCGGACAAAGCTCCAGGTCGAGGGCCGGCTCCGCGATCTGGTGCTGTTCAACGTGGCCATCGACAGTAAACTTCGTGGCTGCGATGTCGTGGCGCTGAAGGTCGATGACATCGCGCCAAGCGGCAACGCGGCTGATCGTGCAATCATCCGGCAGAAGAAGACGGGACGACCGGTCAAATTTGAACTCACCGAGTCGACGCGCCAAGCCGTCGACGACTATCTGAGAGCGACGGGCAAGAAGCCGGGAGAATACCTATTCACCGGCCGGCGGCGACCTAGTTGTCTAACCACTCGGCAGTACGCGCGGCTTCTGTCTGATTGGCTTACCCAGCGTCAGGCTTGATCCACACCTGTTCGGAACACATTCACTTCGGCGAACAAAGGCGACTCTGATCTACCGGCGGACGTGCAACTTGCGAGCCGTGTAGCTTTTGTTGGGCCACACGAAAATCGAGAGCACCGTCCGATATCTGGGCATTGAGGGCGACGACGCGCTCGCCATAGCAGAACAGGTTGACGTCTGAACTACCGGGGCAGAGCGGACATGCTCTGCCCGTGCTTTATCAGCGGCTTCGCGCCAACAGCGGACACCAACGTGCGGCCCAGCGGGCCATCAGCCGAGGCCCTCCACGCCGACCAAACGCGCTGAGCTGCAAGAGTCTCTTATGCTTTTGAGTCCTTGGTACGTTGCGCCATTGTAAAAGGCCTCAAATGCCGCGATTGACGGGAATTCCAGCAAGACAATCCTGCGAGGTTCCCAATCTCCTTCGTAGACCTTGTGAGCTCCGCCTCGAGCCAGATATTTGCCTCCGGCCATCTCCAGCGCAGGCTTCACACCCGACATGAATTCCTGGTATTGCTTTGGGTCACGAATATCGACGTCAAAAATCATGTAAGCCGCCATTTGCGGTCTCCCGATCCAGTTGTATCGAACGCCGCTCCCCAGTGAGGCAGCATCGGGGGCTGCATCCGCTCGCGTCAAATCAAATGTCCGCAAGGGGTCAACAGCCCCGATTAGCTGATCGGTCGGTCACTTCCGCTTTACCCCGATAAAGCGGACCATTTCGAAGCCAAGCCGAACCTCGCTCTTGGGCCATAAGCGGAAGTGCCTTCGAGGCAGCCTGCCGACGCTAGAAGCCCATCCTTTCACGTCTTCGATTTGCAGGTTCAAGACGCCGACTGACGCAACGCAGTTCACTCGCGGCGTCCTCCCTGGTCGCTGGTTGATCGCCGCAGCCGAATCTCTTCCCTTTCAAAGATCTGCTCAAAGATAGCTCAGCCACCAGTCGGAACGGCGTTGTTTGAGATCGGCGAACCAGCGGCAGAGTGGATAAAGAGCTGCGACCACCAAGAGCCAGATGACGTAGACGCCCGCAAGGCTTAGGCCATAAGTCGAGGGCCGCGCACCCTGGGCCATGCTGGATAAGGAAGGAGGCTGTGCCGCATTGAACCCACGCGAGGACGACCGCGGCTGCATGGATCAGGAAAATATGGACGACGTAATAGATGAAAGGCACGCGTCCATAAGTGATGATGAAGCCCGCGACTGTGCCGCGTGCGCGTTCGAACAGCGCGGGGACCAGGAAAGCGGGGCCTAGCGTCATCGCGCGATAAAGTAGCGACGGCGGATATTTTTCGCAATCCAGGAACGACAGCAAGGTCGGGAGCCACGAGCTCTGCATCAACCATGGCCGCGGATCGCCATGTAGATTGGAGGCCCGCAACGCGATGAAGCCCGCAAGCGTCACTATGCCGAGCGTCGCAAACCAGCGTCGCCGCGCGTCCTGTTCAAGCTCGAACAGGGGCCAGAGCGCATAACCGGCCGCCATCACGCCGATCCAGGGTACGAGCGGATAAAGCACGAACAGCCTCGCGGACGGCCCAACCTGCACAAATCCCGGTCGATGCAAAACGTGCCATATCCACTCCACCGCTCCCAACTGATCCCCGCTAATCGTCAGGGCTCACCCTGTTCCTCAACCTGCCACGGTAGTGCTAGCGGCCCAACGCGAGCTCCGCATCAGGCTGCAAAAGTTGCGGCGGTGAAAATGGGGGTCCTTGTCGGCCATGATATCGGCGAGGCCGGTGTCTTGGGTCATTTCCGGCCGGTGCTTGAGGCCGTCGTAAAACACCTGGAGAAGGTCCTCCGCGAATTGCGGCGGACGGGGATAGGCCGTCGCCACCGCCTCCCGCTGCGCGTCGGTGAATTCGTCATAGCCAAGGCTTACCAGATCCATCATCACGCCCTCCGCAGTAAGCGCGGCGACGGGATGCAGGTGCTCGGAGATTCCCGGCGTGGTGTGCAGCGCGATCGCAAGCCAGACCTTCTCGATATCGCTTTCCGAGATGCCGTGGCTTCGCAGGAAGTCGCGCGCCGCATTCGCGCCGTCCAGCTCGAAGCGCAGCCGACTTTCCCGGAAGCCGGAGGTCAAGCCGATATCATGGAACATGGTCGCCGTGTACAGCAGCTCCGGATCGATGGTCAGCCCCTTCCGCTTCCCGGCCAGGGCACCCCAGAAATAGACGCGCGTGGAGTGCTGAAACAGAAGGTCGCTCTCGGTGTCGCGAATGAACTGCGTTGCTTCGCGCGCCAATTGGCTGTCGGGAATCTTCACGCCGGAAATCTCGTTGACCATCATGGTGCATCCTCCATCAGTATCAGGTAAGGCCCGAACTCATGCCTTTCAGGTCAGGGCCGAGGTGACCCGCATTACCGCTGGTTTCTGAACTGTCGTTAGTAAGCCCGCATTTTAACCTGACGATGCCCCTTCAAGGAATGGGAGAACAACTCCACATTCAGCAACCCGCGAAGGGGAGCCAGAAGGTGCCGATCGCCTCAGCGACGCATTTGTCGATGGTGCTGCTGTTCATGGGTTCCTCCCTGGTTGATGCAACCGATCGGTTCGGGAGCGACGTCGACAAAGCGGTCGATCAAACGCGGCGCGTCGGGAGCCTCGGTTCAACGCGGAACCTTTAACTTACGTCAATAGGATACGCCCTCCTGCCCCGGTGGGAAAGCGGCGCTGGGCCGGCCACCGCCAAAACCGAGCCGAAGGTCCGGAAGGGGTCAAAAGCGCCGATTGGAAGGTCGACCAGTCACTTCCGATCTACCCCGATAAGCAGACGATTTCCGATCCCGTCCCGGACTTCGCATTCGGGCCAACAGCGGCCATCGGCGATGAGGCAAGCCCGCGATTTTGCGATCCGAGAAAGATCGAGATGGGGAGTTATCGGACGCCAGACATATCGAGGAAGGGCCGAAGCGCCTTCATCGCTTCGTCTGCCACGACTGCTCTAGCCCGGTAAGCTGACCACAAATTCCGCGCGGATGGCCGGCATAAAAACCAGCGATTTGCTTTCGGGGGCGTCCTTCTCAAACGACCATTCTCAGCCGAACGGATTGGCGGTTTGACCTATTGTGTACTCTATACCTTTGATATTTCCTCAGGCGGCCTTCATGTCGTTTTCGGCGGGCGTAATTTGCTCTTGGTCTATGCTTGAAAATCCGGGACCTGCATTGGACCGATGTAAACGCACTTGATACACCGAAACTTACGATCGCCTGTGACGATCACGAAGTGCATCGGTCATTCCTGCCCTTGTTAGCCCAGCGAGGGCAGGCGGATCACAGGACTTGCGAGATGCCAAAAGCTGAATGACATAATCGCTACGACCGATCAGCGGCTATTTCTTCCTCCCTGGCGTCAAGCTCGGCTGCTGCCAGGTCGCAGCTTTCTGGCTAGGCGCTGCGGCGATGACCTTGATCTTTTCTTTCTTGGGCTTCTTGGCTTCGCGGTTGCCTCGTTGCTGGCCTTTGGCCATGGCGGTCTACTCCTGCTTTTCGAGATGGTTGAAGCGTCTGACAACAGGACCTGCCCGCGCGGGGTACAGATCCTCACGTCGATGCAGCCTTCTTGCACGAGCTGCCTCGCCTTCCTCAGCGCGGCCGCCACCGTGACGCGCCGAGATGTTCGCTGATACCTTCATGGTGGCCGCTGACCAGGTATTTCAGTTTAGGCATGGAAGACGGCCACCGCGATCACAATGATCCCGAGCAACCGCAGGACGATGGCCGGCGGTACGATCCACTCGGTCAGACGAAATTGCCGCAAGGGTACACGCCTGCGCTTTGCGGCGGGAGCGTGCGCGGCCCTCAGTCACCGATGGACGCCACGGTAAATGCGGTGATAGCCGACCCTACGCCTATGTTTTGGGAATAGCGAGCGCTAAAGCATTTTGCGTCAGCTGCGACAAGAGCACGCGCGAAGCGATGGAATACCTCTATTGGCCGCGCGGGCCAAGAAAGCGATGGCTATTGCAGCACAAGGAGCGCATGCTGCTCTCGGGGCCAGCGCAGACGCCGGCGTTTTGCGAAAGGCAGGCGCGCATGACCATCCGTTCCCGACGAGAAGTCGTCACCTTCAAGCACCCGTTCCGAATCAGGGGTATCGATCGCCTGTTGCCCGCCGGCGCCTATGAGGTCGTCACCGACGAGGAGACGATCGAAGGGCTATCGTTCGAGGCGTTCCGCCGCGTCGCCACCATGATCAAGGTGCGGGTGGAAGGCTCTCGCGGGTTGGCGATGGAGGTGGTCTCGATCGGCTCTGTCGATCTGGCCGACGCGCAACGCATTGACGCGAGCGCATCCGATGCCTGACGAACCGCTCGATCTCGACCGTCACCGCGGCATGGCGGCGCAAAAGGCAACCGACATCCGCCGTGCGCTCGCGGAGGTCGAGACCCGTGCACGGGAACTGCGCGAGCGCCGGGCCGAGGTGGAAGACCATCTGTTGTCGATTCCCGCCGCGTCGTGGCCGGAGGCGGCCGCCAAGGCGCGCTATGTGCTCAAGCTGTACGCCGCGGGCCTACCGCCGGAAGACACAAGGCATCGCGATCTCGTCGCGGCCATCCTCGTGGACTTTGCTCGGCTTAGCGAGCGGGGCTGAGGCATCAGTGGCTGCGCCGCTGTCAAGGAGTGGGTCATATGACGCTCATGCCAGGCCGCTTCATCGGCTATGAATACGACAGGATGGTCGTCCTGTTCTCGATGCTCGACGGCCAGAGGGAGGTCCCCTGCGCCATTTCAACTTCAGCCATGGATGAGTTGGAGGGTGTGGTGCGCGCGAGAGCGGGCCAGCGCGAGGCGCAATTCATGCGGTTGCGCGAGCGCATCGAGACCTGCGCCGCCGGCAAATATCAGGCGAGTGAGTTCGAAGGCACGCCGCCCAGCATTATTCTGCGCAGCATCGACTTCCGAAAAGACCGCACTTCGGCAAGTGAGTAAGCCAAACGCGCATAAGGAAAGTTATCTGACGAGATCGCGTTAGTGCTGAACTTCTTTCAGGCGGACGACAAGGCCCGTAGGCTCGGGCTGATGTGTCGTCAACTTCGTAAAGTCAGCGTCGGCCCAATCCGCTAGACTTATTACCTCTCCTTCCTCAGCCTCCATCCCAAAAACTTCGAGCAGTTCCAGCACGTGCAGCCCCCTGGGATCGAGAAAGAACGTATGCTGCCCAAACAGCTCGCGGAACTGTGCGGCTGCCGGATGATCCTCGGCAAGCACTTGTGCCTGAAACTGTGACAGCGTTTTCGTTATCTGGGCTTCATTCAACTTCATGACCTGTTCCTGATCTTCAGCCCCTGAGCCCTTCGTCTATTGCTCCGTCGTCGTAGCTCAGAGCTCGTTGTGGATGGCTGCGTTACGGAGCAGTTGCAAATACCAAGTCGGCGGGCGACTGGCCGATCCGTCTCACACGCCCATTAGATTTAGCGTATGCCGCTAGTGGTGACGGGCAGCGTTAGCATACGCTTGCTCACGACTCGTTCCCTTTTTTGTGGCGCGGCGATGAGCCCCTCGCGGATGGCCTGTTTCCGAGCAAGCTTACGGGCGCGGCGGATAGCGTCTGATTTCTCTCTGGTCTTTTTGCCGCTTTTCGTAGCAGCGACGGCGTTTCATTCCCTGAACATGCGCTCGCGCTGTATTTTCGTCTTGAGAACTCGAAGCGCCTGGTCGACGTTGTTGTCGCGAACAATTACCTGCAAAGTTGCTGCTCCCTCCGAGTTGCGGCGCCAGATCGGTTATAGTCGTAGCAACCTAAGCGTGGCGACCGACCCGGCCAATGATCCCAGATTGAAGGAACGGATTGCCCTTCACGTGCAAGAGCCCGCTCAATCCCGAGATCGAGCGGACCGCACCGTCATTCCAGTACATCCGTGAAATGACGAAAACTTTTATGCGAGGGAGGGTTCTCTGCGCTGTCTTTACCGCTCTTCCGGTCGCTCCTGACCTCGTAGTTCACCCGTTGGCCCTCGGCGAGGCCACAGAGGTCCGCACGCTCGACCGCGCTGATATGAACGAACACGTCCTTGTCGCCATCGTTGGGTTGAATAAACCCCAAGCCCTTCTGCCCCTTAAACCACTTCAATGTACCTGCAGCCACACCACTTCTCCAAAGCGCAACGCGCATCCTCTCGCGTGGACTCACGCGATTCCAAAATCCAATCCGACGATGTCTCTGGAAAAGGGCCGCTTGGACCACTCAACATGGCGCCACGGCTAATCGAACAATCAGTAAGGTAGTCACTTTCTTCGAGAATACAAGGCTGGTTTCCTGCGCTGCCCGAAGTCGCGGCGGCGAGCGAGAGCCCGCCATCCCTCACAAACGTCCAGCGCGGAGCGGTGTGTCTGGAAGGGTCAGTATTACTCCCCCTGATCCACACAAAGGGTGGCTTGGACCGCTTAGGGTCACAAGCCGATGTCGGCGGTCTACTCTGCCTCCGGCCGCTCTCCCCCAAAGAAACGGCACATAACGAGCTGACGGACCCAGGTGCTAGCACATACGATCGTAAACCCGCTAACTCCGCAGCGTTCGCGTATTGACAATTATGGAAGAAGTGGGCCGGGGGCATAGTGGCTGTTCGTCCTCATCGGCACTCCTTAAGCCTACGGAATACCCCATCGCTCTATCACTAGGTTTTCGAACCCTAAGTTCGCTCGACAAACCCGTCGGGAGGCCGCGCGCAGGCGAGAGCTGCTCTTCAGCCGAGTGGACTAATTTCGGAATGAAGCTGTCAACGTGGTCATTTTCAAAGTCGCCGTAGCCGAGTCGACAATCAGTAACGACCACCATCGCGCTTCTGTTGCGTGAGCCATTCCGATAAGGTCTTTGGTGTTGATGCTGGAGTCCTGCGATTTAATTGGCTCGGCGTTGCTTGGAGATTGTTCCGGATGCCTTTCGCCGGGCCTTTTCGCAGAAGCTCCGCTGAGCCCGCCTCGATGACAGCCTTTGGAGCAAGAGCTAGTTGCTCGGCAGCCTCCTTTTCGAGGCGCAACTTTTTTAAGCGCGCCATCTTGTCGCGCTCCGCTTCTGCCTCAGCGCTATGGGGTAAAAGCGTCTTTTGGTGAGCAATCTCGGCCGAGCCCAAGAGCCCGATGATGGTTTTTTCGCCAAGAGCCTTGCAGGCCTCCAACCTGTGCAGTCCCTCAACGAGGACGAAGCGGTCTTCATCGGGTCGAACGACAATGGGCGCTTGTTGCCCGATTTCCAGAATACTTTCCGCGATTTCTTGAACGAGCTCAGGCTTAAGAGCTTTCTTTCTCTTCACAGGAACATAAATCTTGTCGATGGGGAAGCGTTCCGGTGTAAGCATAGCCTGTACTCCGTAGTGACTGAGCCCATCCAAAACCACCCAGGGCCGGCGGCAGGATCTTAGGGATAAAGCCCTCTAGCGCCAAGGCCAAGGCAATCTCATCGAGCCTGCCAGCAAGGTGATGGGTCGGCGGCGATCTGGCGCGTGACGGGCGAGCAGCAGAGCAGAGGAGCCTGCGGCCGTGAATCCGCTGCTATCTCAGTGCATGAGGCCACCTATCGGCTGCGTCGGCTTTGCGCAAAAATAGCCGTTCGCAAATCCGATGTTATGGAAAAAGTCGGTCGATGGCCCATTTGCTAGCCGCAGTCGCGCACCTATGAAATAAGCGGCAGACCGCATTTTGAGAGGAAAGCTGCTGTTCCGTCGTAGTACGAAGGCGGACGAGTGGCCTCGATGACATCGCCAGCCGGGACGTAGATGACCATGCCCTGGCGGGCGCGCGTCAGCAGCACACGGTAGGCATTGACCAGGTAGATCTTGCGGTTCTCATCATTGACGTTCAGCCAGCGCGTCCCCGAAAACCGATAGCACTGCCATTTGCCATCGATCGAGCGAAGATCGGCGTCCCAGCAGACTCCCACCCAGTCGAGCTCAAGGCCCTGTATATCGAACTCGGTCGCAGGGTCTTCCATATAGTAGGACGAGCGAACGTCGTCTCTTCCGTTCAGGAACCAGGTTGGAGCATCAATCTTTTCGTGGACGTTGATCCCCTCCGGCTTTAGGCGGGATGCGCCTGATGACGCCACCAGGCCAACTCGTTCAGAACCTCGCGCGCGATCGCGAAGCCACTGCTTTGCCTGCGCTAGATTTCGCGTTATCGCGATCGGATATGACGCCTTAACCGCCTGATAGATTTTCTTGGCCTCATCAGCTTCACCCGCGACCAGTGCACCAACAAACTCCGACAGCTTTTCGGCACGAAACGACCGAACCGAGACAGCAAGGTGGAGCGCCGACAAGGATTGCCTGTCGAGCCCCTCGAGCTCGGCCAATGGTAGTCGCGGTGCGCCAACTTCGTAGACGTGTAGACTTTCCAGCCACGGAAACTCCGCTTGAGCGCCGAAAACCACTCCCTCAAGCCAGCTCACCGGCGTTGATCTCCTGCCCTCCGCCAACCAGGCAAATGATGACGCACCAGCCGTCATGCCGATCCATCACGCTGATAAGGAATTCGGGCTCCGACATCTGAAAATTCGGCTGACCTCTCTTCTGGCCCATAAACTTCGCTAAGGGTTCATGTCCCAAGCGCGCTGCGCCTCGTCGAACACAGCAACACGCTCGATCGGCGGCTCGGAAGTCACGACATTACTGTCGCGAAAGTGCATGATGTTTTGAACAAAGCTGTTCACCTTCCGAGCAGCGTCCGATTTCTTGGTCTTTTGACCCTGCTCCTTCAGTCGACCGTACTCGTCCCGCGCGAGGGCCTCGCGTAGAACCTCCACCAAAGGGCCGTTTCCAGAAAGGAATACCGCATGCTCTTCTTTGTGCGCCTGGGTGCGCAGCGTCACCAAATTGAGTCCCGCCAATGTCTTTCCGGCACCGGGCACTCCAGTTACGAAGCAGATTGCCTTGCGTTGATGCGCCTTGGCGTCTTCGATGATGTCCGCAAGACGTGCCGCCGTCTCGCTGAGGTTCTTTGCGCCGGCGTCGGACCTCGTGATGTCTTCGACGCGGTGTCCTTGGTATAGCGCCTGCGCCGCCTCAATGATCGTTGGGGTCGGCTTGTACCCAGTCCGCGACCACTTTCCACCGTCAAGGAAAGCTTGTCCCGGCGTCTGTTTGACCATCTCGTCGACAATCCTACCGAGATTGCTGCCATTTGAGCCGATTGGGCTGGCCACCCCGTCTGATCCCCACGTCAACTCGAACGGAGATTCATCAGCCATCGTCGCAACAACGATCGGAACTATTCGGCGATCGTGGCTACCGGCATGAAAGTTCTTGAGGTCGAGGGCGTAATCCATCACCTGATCGAATGCCGCCGCATCGAATTGATGCGAACCCACCTTGAACTCGATAACAAAGACGAACCCCGCAGTGACCAACACCACGTCAGCCCGCTTGCCCATACGAGGGATAGCAAATTCAAAGGCGATCCAACCGTTGAGGCCCCGGAGTTGGCGTCGAACGATATCGATCTGGCCTAGCCACGCATTGCGCTGCAGCGCGTCCAATGCAAACGGGTTTCGCTTGGCGAGATGTCCCAGGATCGCTTCGGAGGGCTGATCGAAAACGTCCGCGATCGGGCTAGAATAATACGCGGTAACTAGAGCGGTCGGAGCCCGTGCTTCAACGGTTGATCCTATGTATTTAGAGAATATCAATCTCGCAAACTGGCCGAGATACTAGCCAAATCTTCCGATTATCGCGTTCTTCGCAAGCTTATCCCAAGAGATGAGTTTGCAATATGCAATGGGCAAGCTACGAGAACTGGCATTCTGCTCGACCTCGAGACTACTGGACTGAACACGGCGCAGGACGAAATCATCGAACTTGCCATGGTCAAGTTCACCTATCTGCCGGACGATAGAATAGCGGCCATTACGGAGGTCTTTTCTGCCTTCAACGAGCCGTCAATTCCGATACCGGAAGAGATTACCGAGCTCACGGGCATTACGGATGAGATGGTATCGGGCCATCGTATCGATCCCGATGTCGTTGCGTCCTTCGCATCCGACGCAGTTCTGCGTCATAGCCCACAATGCGAACTTCGACCGAAAGTTTGCGGAGCGATATTGGCCTCAGTTCGAGAGGAAGCCCTGGGCTTGTTCAGCGACGGAAGTCGAGTGGCGAAAGCACGGATTCCACGGGTCTCACCTAGGTTATCTATTGGCCAGCGTTGGTCTCTTCCATCAGGCGCATCGAGCCATCGACGACTGTAGAGCATTGATAGAGATCCTATCGTCGGACGTCCCGAAACTGAATCGATCCGCCTTCGCACTCCTGCTTGAGCGAGCTCGCCGCAAGACTATTCGTATTTGAGCAGAACAATCTCCGTTTGAGCTGAAGGACACGCTCAAGAAGCGGGGCTATCGCTGGCGCGACGGCTCCGATGGAAGGCCGCGGTCTTGGCATATTGACGTGGACGAGGCCAGTCAAACAGCTGAGATCGAGTTCTTACGGAAGACAATTTATCTGCGAGATGAGGATCCGCGAATCCAGATGATGAGCGCGATGAATAGGTTTTCGAACAGGGTTTGATCTCGCTGTGCTGTCGTGGAAACTCGGCTAGGCGCTGACCGCCAGTGGCTTTTGTATTTAATTCCGATTCCTTGCGTGCGAAGTAGGGTGGGATGCGCGAGTTCCCCCCCACTGACAATTGGGGACTTCCGAATACCTAGCCCGCTGACACGCACCGGAAAATTTGATTGAATCGGGGCGC
>NZ_JCAMOQ010000086.1:0-18487 GCF_059512365.1 Bradyrhizobium sp. Ses1 | reverse complement strand
GGGTTCGATGGTCAAGTTGTCGGCCGTCGCGTTTCATGCCGATAGCATACACCAACGCCGCAACAATGTCGCCTATATTTCTGACCTATGAGTAATACGAACTCGCCGAACCCGTGGCGCAAGGCGGGACCTTATCCGCGGCAGGCAAATAGAAGCTGACACAGGGCGCACGCATCCGCCGGCGGTGGCCGCCAGTCACTCCGTTTCGGGCCTTGTCCTTCAGGTCACGGATCCGCACCTCAGCCTCTTCGCGGGAGGTAACGGTCTCTGACTCGTCGGGTACACGCGCTTCCCTGCTGAGCCTCTTGAGCTCGGAGAGCTGCTCTTTGGTCGGTCGATCTATCATGTGGTCTCCTCTGGAAGCGAGAACGAGCTGTCGGGAGTGCTGTTCCTTCCACGTCGGCTCGCCCGGCTGCAGGAACGCTCTGAATTCGGGTCCCGATCTCGCTGCGGGCCGGCATGAATCCACCGCATTGCCAGAATTAGGTCGCAATCCGACCGAGGTCAGGGTCAAAGGTCGTGCGCGGGGTGGGGCGCAGCACCGGGGTTTTCCATGTCCGGTCATTTGCGATTTTGCTTTGCCGCTTTTGTGTTCCTTGCCAGTTTCCCAACGTCACCTGCGTCGGCGAATCCTTTCGCTACCTTGTTCAATGCCGCTCCCGCGGAAGCCACTCGACCCGCTCCCGCGGAAGCAGAGTGCTTGCCGCGACCGGGCAGGTCGACGGCCGACGGCCAGCACTGGGTCTATCGGTTGGAGGGCCACCGCAAATGCTGGTTCCAGGCGGCCGAGGGGATCGCGACGGTGAAGAAGCGGGCTCATCGGCGCGTCGCAAAACATCACCTCGCCACGCTCGAGGCAAACGAGACTGCAGGGCGCAAGCAGAAGGCGGCGGTCGATGCGCGCGCGGAGCTGCTGCGCTCCACAGCGGCGGAAACGTCTCAGCCGGCCGCGCCCACACTCGAGGTCGTCGATGCCGGTCCCGTGCTCGGTACCGGAATCGCGACCCTCGTGCCCTCGGCAGCCATTTCCAACCGCGCGGACGACCAGCTCACGCCCGACCATTCCAGGCCGCGTCAGATCGACGTGGAGACACTTCTGGCGGCCGCGCCGGCTGTCAGTGACGTGGTTGCGTCCTCCGCGCCTTCGGCGGCGCCGGTCGCCTTTCCCATCGCCGAGGCGGGCGATGACGGGCGGGGATGGGCTTGGCTTGGCGTGCTGCTGATGACTGTCGGCCTCGTCGCTCTCCTAAGCTCGAGCCGAACCCTTCGTAGGGCGATGGTGCTGCACGAGCCGAAGTAATCTTTCGCCTCGCCAAGCCGCAAATTCCGAGGACCAGGTGCCCTCGGGCTCGTTCAATGCCGCTGATTGTGCGACGAGCCGCGGCCCCCACGGGGCGGCCGCAGCCTGGCACCAGGTTCGCTCAGATCTTCGTTCAGACCAAAATTACGATCGAGACTCCCAGTCACGTCCCGGTGCGCGGCCTTGATCACCTCTCTGACCTCGAGGGCGGTGTTAGCGATTGTCCATCCTTGCAGGGCGGATGTCTGCCGTACCTCCTTATCGGTCGCAGCGAGGATTTCCTTGCTCAGTGCTTCGAGCAGGCGGGCCAGATCGAGACTTGGGTGCCAGCGTGTCATCACTTGCTCCAGTTCCGTTGATCGCGCAGCAAGGCGCGTCGCATCCGCCGCCGCGTCGTGTCGTAGTCGAGCTCGGACATATCGTGGACCTTGCAGATCTCTCTGGCCGCCAAGCCGTCGGCCATGCCGGCGATGATCTTAAGCGCCGGCGGATCGGCTTCGAACAACCGATAGACGTTGGCCAGCGCCTGTGCGGCGGCCAGGACCCGCTCCGGATCGGGCACCTCATCGGCCTGCTCACTGGGCCAGCTTCGCTGTTCCGGATCATCGCGGCTCACAAGCAGCCTTTGCTCGAGCCGCGCACGCCGCCAATGGTCGTTGCAGATGCTGCGCATGACGCCCGACAGGAACGCCAGAATGGGTACTTCGGGCGGCCAGGGGCGCGAGCCATCGAGGACGCGTGCGATCGCCTCGTGGAGGATGTCGCTCCAGCCCAGTCCTCCCGGCAAGTCGCGGCTCCACAACCGGGCCAGAGCTTTTAACCGCACGAGTTCGAGATCGGACAGTGCATCGATGGCGGACGCGACATCGGCCGCGCGAGCAACCGCGTCATCAGCCTTGGGAGCTATCGTCAATCGTTCCATGGTCAAACCATTATGCGCTTCACCGGGCCAAGTGCGGACAGCGGATGAAAATTTTTTTGACGTGTCCGCGTGGGCGGACCTCAGACGTATCGTCTGTATCGCAACAGGAGAGCCTTCATGGACGACACGTTGGCAGCGGCGCGCCGCTGGTATGCCGGAGACCTGCGGTACGAAGTCCCGGTCCTGCGTAAGCCCCATCTGGTCGAGGCATTTGCGTCTGTTCCAGGCGAGCATTCGTCAGCCCCGGACCGTGGCGCATCATCTCGGACCGTACAGCGACGCATTCCTGACCCCGATACCTATCCGCGCTGGCTCTATCATGACGTCCTCGTGACGATCGATGTGAGCCGCAACCTCAATAATGGGATGCCCAGCTTCTGGGCCCGCAACTTTGGAGCATCTCGACATCGCGCGCGGCGATCGCGTACTCCAGGTCGTGCCGGGACCGGGTACTATTCGGCGGTGCTGGCTGAGATTGTCGGATCACTGGTCGCGTGACGGCAGTTGAAGCCGACCCAATGCTGGCCGCGCAGGCCCGAGCGAACCTCGCGAACTGGCCGCAGGTCAATGTCGTCTCAGGCGAGGGCCGGACGGTGGATGTTAGTGAACTTGACGTCGTCGTCGTGTTCGCCGGATCCACCCACCCGTCGCGCCTCTGGCTCGATCGCCTTGTCGAAGGCGGCCGGCTTCTGATGCGCTGACCGACGAATCCTCGAGGGGCTTCTTCGCGTGATCCGACGTCGAAACCGGTACGAAGCCTCCTCAATTGGTGGCGTCGCCATCTATCCTTGCATGGGTGGACGCGATGGTGAGGCGGAAAAACGTCTGCATGCCGCACTCGAAGGCCTGCCGCCCGGCAAAGTTCCGATTCGCGCGCTCCACGTTGGTGATCCGAAGTCTGACCATGCAGAAAAAATGGGGCTTCAAGCGGCAAAATTTTAGCCGGACGCGAGCCCGTCGCAGCGGATGCCGTCGCTCTGAAAGGATCGGGAAAGGTTTTGATCGTGCGAGATTCTCTCACGCTGGACATTCCTCAAGAACGTCAGTGCAGCAGTGGTTTGCCACCTATCCAACGTGATCGAAGTAAGATGTGGCAAGCACCAACGAGGTCGCCTCAAGCACACAGAACCCAAAATCATTTGGCTTCGCTTAACTGCGAGACCTTACCTTACATTGTGACCTAGGCCCGGGTGCATGTTTTGAGTCCGTCACTTTTGCAACACTAAGGGTAGAGCCATGAAGATCAGCGAAGTAAGACGACTGTATGCCCGGCAAATTCTGGCGATGGTCGGGGCCGACAGCGACAAGATGTTAGAGAAGGCATTTGCGACTGTTTCGCGAGAACACTTTCTTGGGGGCCGTCGGTGGCACGCAGTGACTCCCTGGGCCCCTCATTTGCGTTTGCCTACCAACGACCCCAGCCTCATCTACCAAGATGTTGTCATCTCCCTTGATCCAAAGCGTGGCGTCAACAATGGCAGTCCGTCGCTTCACGCGTGGCTGATGCACAGAGTCGGACCGCTAAGGGGGGCGACAGTTGTCCACGTAGGAGCGGGAACGGGCTATTTCAGCGCCATTTTAGCCGAACTTGTCGGCAAAGAGGGGCGAGTGTTGGCTATCGAATATGACAGGTCATTGGCAAAACTCGCAAAGAAGAACCTGAGACTTTGGAGGAACGTCGACGTCTTGAATGCCGATGGCAAAGACTGCGCAATTCCATCGGCTGATCTCATTTACGTCAATTTTGCGGTAAGCCGACCAGCCATCACCTGGGTCGAAAACTTAAAGGAGGGCGGACGTCTTCTATTTCCTCTTGGAGTTCCCGAACGCGAAGCGCGGTTTGTAGGGCGACATGCGATGCATGCTGTTGCATTGCTAGTCACACGTCGGAGAAAAGAGTTTATGGCCGAGGCATTACGCGAAGTGTCATTTGTTTTCGCGGAGGGAGGCGATGCTGTGGTCGAAACGTCTGAGGAGAGACGGTTGAGGAAGGCACTTGCCTCCGAGGGATGGCGAAACGTTTCGACTCTCTATTGGAAGCGTCGGGCAAAGGGACGATGTTGGTATGTTGCCAAGGATTGGGCACTAGGCGTCAAGAGCTGAAATCCACGGTAAGATCCGAACGTCCGTAAAGCGCTCCTGCGGCTTACCTCCCGTTTTTGACGCCGATGCGTGCGCGTTTAGCGAGAATGCCGAGCCGCCGGCGGATCGCCGCCAGTTCGCGCAGGCGGCTACGTACGAACGCATCGTCAGCTCGCCGGCTGCGATAGCGCACTGATATGCGGTCTCTGCCCCCAGGACTTGCTCGCCCGCGTTTCGCTCACCTCGTAAGGTGTCCGCAGATGAGCGACGGCCTCTCGCCTTACGGCGGGCATCACCATTTTTTACGCACGTCCTTGAGCATGGCTCATCGAGCATCGCTCGGCCAAGAGCGTCTTCAGCTTGGCGTTCTCGTCCTCCAACGCCTCGAGCCGCTCGGCGTCTGACACTGCCAGGCCGCCGTACTTGGCCTTCCACTTGTAGAGCGTCGCGCTGGAGATCCCGTGCTTGCGGCAGAAATCGGCCGTCGCCGCTATCTTCTCCTGTTCCCGCACAATCCCAATGATCTGCTCGTCCGTGAACCGACTTGACTTCATGGGGTCCACGCCTTCCCAGCTGCTGGACTCTACCCATTCTTGGAGGTTTTTGCGGGACTCAGACCGTCTACACTTCATCTTGGCCGAGATGGCCAAAACGAAACGCGCAGTAAAGATAGGAGCTAGCAAATGGGCTCATCAGTACCAAACCTGATCCTTAAAACCGACTACGCCACGCCAGTAGAAGAAACGGTCTTGGAATTCCACATGGATATTCCCCTTTCTTCTGAGGAGACTGGCAGAATACGGCAGTTTCTTGCAGAGAATAATTGGAGGGCGTTGAAGGACTATGTCGGAAATTCAAGGCCCCAACTTCGTCATCTCGTGTCGGAATGGATCGACAAGACAGAGGATCGCAAGCTGGGTAAGGTCGTTTCGCTGAAGGCCAATGCGTCCTAAGTATCCATGTCCCATCGCTTGCTGCTACCGCCAAAATTGCCTGCGGCGGTAGCAGCGCCTCAGTGAGGAGTTACTCGATGCTCCGGCTTTCTGAATGCGATTTGACAATAGAACGTCGAGCTGAAATTCGAGCGTCATTCCAAGCATGCGGCTTCGCCAGGATAACAGATTTTCTACTGCCTGATGCAGCCTCGGCCGCGTCGGAAGCTCTCCAATCCTTCGATGCATGGTCGGTTGTATTTATCGAGCCGGACGGAAAGCCGGTCTGTCTCGACTCGAAGGATTGGGAGCGCTCTCGTCCTAACGGGCGCCAGCCGTACAGTTCCAATGCATCATTCCAGTATTTGTTCAAGAGTTATCCGCTGGTGGAACGACTGCGTGCTGGTTGCGCGGCTGGTGTTCTCCGCACAATTGCTGAATACCTAACTAACGCGACGTTCCGACACATTGTTGCGGATGTGACCGGGCATCGCGAGTTTATCCATATCGACGGGTTTGCTTCGCGATTCGAAGCCGGACACTTTCTAACAAGTCATACCGATAAGCAGCCACATGGAACACCCGGAGTTCGCAAGGTTGCCTACTCTCTCAATCTCACACAGCGATGGAATAATGACTGGGGCGGACAGACTTGCTTCTGGAGCGATCATGATCTGCCCATATGCATTCCACCCACTTACAATACCCTCTTGTTGTTCGCGGTGCCGCGACCACATTCTGTAGTGTACGTACCCCCCTTTGCGCGGGGCGCTCGACTCGCCATTACCGGATGGCTGCATGAATGAGGCGGTATTCATCCGACGCTGGCGGACTTGCAGCCGTCTCTCGCGATAGAGGCGACGAAACGTCTCGTGGTTCATGAGAAGTCCCTCGCGGCGAATCAGCACTAGGATACGAAGGTAGCCGCACTGGCGGCGGATCTCTGGCGGCGTAGCGTATCCATGTGAGAGCTGCTCCCAGCACTCTGCACGCCTGCCGTTCGCTTATGATCATCACGGCGAGGCTGTCGGGCCGCCCCAATCAAGCCGATGACAGTCCAGGCGTCTACGCTGCTGACGCTCGGTTGAACTATGGCAAGCATGCCTAAAAACCCGAAAGTCCACGCAATGATCGGCGTGACGCCGTGCCGCTCCTTCAACACGAGTGTCGATAACAGCAAGGACCAGATAGGTGAGGTGTAGAATCTTGAGGAAACTACCGTTAGCGGGAGCTTCGATGCACAAGCGACAAATGCCACAAACCGCGGATAACTAAATACCGATCTCAGAAACTGCTCCTCTTCGAACAAAAGAACGGACGTCTATGCGAACATGTTTAAGGAGAAGAAGTAGGGGATCGACGTCAAGCTGCGGACAGTCACCGCCAGCGGAGAAAGCGTGCGCGTTATGACCTTGATAGTCGAAGACATGGTAACGAACATCAGGCTGGCGAACGCAATATGAGCTACGCGGCTTAGTCTTGCGGTTCATCTACACTCTCCTTAGGGAACGAGGAAGGTAAAGGCCTCATGGCATGATTGTCTTATGGCCCTACTTTCTGACACACAACCTGGGAGTGTACAGGTCGCGGTCGCTCAGGTTTGCGATCGAGAAAGGTTGTGACCTTGCCCCACGTGACCCCCCACGGACTATTCAGATTGAAATTCGCTCTGGCCCAAGACAAGGACCATAGCATGAAGCGCAGCCGGTTTTCGGAAGAGCAGATCATCGGGATTTTAAAGGAGCAGGAGGCCGGCGTTTCGGTTGCCGATCTGTGCCGCAAGCACGGCGTCAATGACGCGGGGAATCTACAAATGGAAAGCCAAATTTGGCAGGATGGAGGTCTCGGATGCCAAGCGGCTGAAGACGCTGGGGGACAAGAAGGGGCTGCTGGCCGAGGCCGTGCTCGGCAACGCGGCGCTGAAGGACCTATTGGGAAAGAAGTGGTGACGCCCGCTTCCAAGCGGAAAGCTGTCGCGCATCTCATGGATGCCGACGGGATCAGCGAACGGCGGGCGTGTAAAGCCATCGGCTGTTGCCGCATGACCATCAGATACCAGACAACCCTGGCAAATGATACCGCCCTGCGCCAGCGCATGAGGGCGATCGCCGAGGTGCACCGTCGCTTCAGCTATCGGCGCCTGCATGTTCGGCTCAAGCGGAAGTGTTATCAGATCAATCACAAGAAGCTCTTCGACTCTACCGGGAAGAGGGGCTCGCGGTTCGTTCGCCGAGGCGGCCGCAAGCGGACGATCGGGACCCGGGCGCCGCTGACGGTGCCGATGGCCCCGAACGCTGGTCGCTCGACTTCGTATCGGATCAGCTCACTGATGTAAGGAGATTGTTGTCTGCACAAATTCAAGCGAGAGATGGGCACGTCGCGTTTCCTCGTTCGCGCCAACGAGGCCTGGCCCCCCGCGAGCGAAAGTTTCATCCCAGCGCGGAGAGGGCTCCGCGCTGGGTTTAGGACCGGGCGCTTGGGATGTGTCTTTCGGCGCGGAGGTGCCGTTGGTCGATCTGGGTCCCGTTCCTAGCGGCGATGATGAGGTCGAACTTTGAACGGCCGCTTCGCGGGATGACTACAAATAGAGTCATCGGGAGGCCGCGGCACGACCGTGAATTTTCATTGAAAACAATTGGTGATGCGAGGGCGACGTCGTGCGTCGCCGTTCACACTATTCGTTCAGTACGAACCGACGGTCAGCCCGACGGGAAGGCCGGCGGTACCCCGGGTTAAGCTTCTGGAAGTCCTAGGGAGAGCAGAACCTCGGGAGCGATGGAGTGCCCATGCCGGAATTCGCTGACGACAATCTTGCAACGTTGGTCAGGCAGATGATGCCTTCGAGGCCGATTGATTGGATCGTGTAAGTCACAGACAATCACGACGAGGCTTGCGCATTGTTCAACCGCAACGTCCTTCGCGTACGCCGCCTTTGGCGGACCGACGTCTTCGATGCAGGACTACACTTGCTGCCGAAGCACCACCCGCTTAGTCTGAGGCGGGTCAGGTCTGAGATATTGCGGGGAGTGGCATCGCGCATCGCCGTCGACGTGTGGGAAGCGCGCTTCATCAAGAGCCACAAGGGCCGGTTGACCGAGAAGCACGGTTATCTAGCGCGCACCCTCGTCGGAGGATAGGTCGCGTTTGGAGGCTGCGCCGCAACGGCAGAGCTAGGTGCGCTCCGAGAACTAAGGAGCGCCGTCTCCAAGCAAGCGCATCTGGCTCGAGACCGAGCGAAGCGGGTCGAGGACTATCAGGAACTCCTGCGTAGCCGTTGTGCTCGCAGGAAGTACGACGGAGGATTTCGAGTCGATCTCTCCGAGTATGAAAGATGGCTGCCGAAGCATCTGATTGAAGCTTTCAAGACTACGATGAATGCGTCCCTCTGCTGGTGATCGAAAACGAGGCGGTCTATTTAGTGCCTTCACTGGACGATCGACAGCTGGCGGACCTCATCTATCAATTGGATCGCGATGTCGCGCGGGCTGAGGAGGAGACCGATAAACGTGCCCTGGAGCAGTTGTTCGACTTGATAAGGTAACCAAGGCTTCGTTCAAGGCCGAGCATCAAAGCGGCTCGGCGCGCTAGGAAGCGTTGTCGCTCCGCGCTCTATTGCGGGAATCCCAGGGGTTTGGTAGCAACGAGTCGGGCTCGCCACCTCCGACCTGTCGCCGGGTCAAACGGCTTCATCCCTCGCGACCATGATCGCCGATCCTTCCGGATCTGGGCATGTGGTGTAATCGGCGAACCCCTGCCCTACCGAGGATCGAAGATGAAGTTGACCATCACAATCACCGACGTGGAGTACATGAAGGCCGTCCTTCGGACGGTGCTTCCGGATGTCAAATCGTCCCACAGGATCGAGGCTCTTGCGCGCGGTCTCGGCTGGCGTACCAACGCCGCAATGCGCGCCGCGCTGGCCGCCGGCTCCGTAGAAGTCGGCGCCGACGAAGGCGCATTTCTCGGCTATTTGCGCGAGCACTCGTTTGTGGCACCGCCTGATTGCTTGACGCGTTGGCTTGCCAAATCGGGCGTTCGACGGGCGATGGACTTGGAGCCTGCTCTAAGCCGGTTCGGATACCGGTCGGCCCGCGACCGCGGCGAGACTGTCCAGGAGGCCGATGCGCGTTTCCAAACGAGCCGGGCGGAGATGCTGGACGACCAGGCCATCGCCGAGTTCATTCGCGCAGTCGGGTTCCTTTCAAAGGATCCGCGTCGCAAGACGATCAACCGCACAAGGGGCAGTTATGGCTGAAGCACGATGCCGAGCGTGCGACGGGCGATTATGTCGCAAATGGCATGTTGATCGCGGCCGCGCTGGCCATGGGGTTCTCGGCGGTGCCCACCCATTCGGGTTCACCGAACGCCCATTTCGATATCAGCTCCAAGGCGGCATGACGGGGCCGCCAAAAGTAGATAAAAGTTCCTAGTCTCAACAGTTTAGCCTGATTATGCATGGAACTGTTGAAACCATTGATTTTAAATGATAAATACGGTTTCAACAGTAGCGACCCAAAACAGATCCAAGTGTTGAAACCATGGATTTTCAAGAGCTTAACAATGACCAGCGACGCGAGGTGGTCAACAGTCAGCAGCGATTTCAGTCCCTGCGGGACGCCAAGGAGGCGTACGACGCTCATCGCGGTTCCCTGACCTGGGTGGAGTCCAAAGGCCGTGAATACCTCGTCCGGAGCTACTACGACAAAGCGGGCCTCCGGAAGCAGAGCTCGCTCGGCGTGCGCTCTCCCGAAACCGAAAAGATGAAGGTTGACTTCGAGGCTAAGCGCGCTGCGGCAGGAGACCGATTGAAGAACTTGCGCGACACGATGGAGCGACAAGCCGCGGTCAATCGAGCGCTCGGACTGGGCCGCGTACCGCTGATTGGAGCCCGGATCATGCGCGCTCTCGACGGCTTCGGGATGTTAGGTTCCGGCATTCGAATTCTCGGAACGAACGCGATCTACGGCTATGAGGCCTCTTCCGGCGTCAGAATCGATCCGGGCTTGGCCACGACGGAAGACATCGATCTTCTATTCGACGCGCGCGGCGGGCTTACGTTCGTGGCGGACGACGACGTCTCCGAGTCCTCGCTCCTGAAGATACTCAAACGTGTCGACACCAGCTTCGAACGCGCCAAGCAGACCTTCCGGGCTGTGAACCGGGACGGCTATCTCGTCGATCTGATCAAGCCGATGCAGAGCCCTCCTTGGAAGAAGGCTCCGGATAAGATCGGCTCGGACCCGGAAGACCTGACCGCCGTTCAAATCGAAGGACTCGACTGGCTGCAGAATTCTCCGGCTTTCGAGGCGGTCGCGATCGACGAAAAAGGCGAACCGGTGCGCATCGTCGCTCCAGATCCGCGGGTTTGGGCCGCCCATAAACTTTGGTTGTCCCGTCGTGCGGATAGAGAGCCGCTCAAGCGCCAACGAGATGCAGCACAGGCGGAAGCCGTGGGTGCTCTGGTCGCGAACTATCTCACTCACCTGCCATTCGACGCAGAGCAGCTGAGGATGCTTCCGAAAGAAGTGGTAGACAGCGCGGCGCCGCTTTTCGTTAAGAAAGACACCGCGGCGCGAGCCTAGCAGTCAGGCTCGACAAGAACGAGGCCGACAAAGCCGGCGCCGATCATCGGCGGCGCCATGATGATGATCAGCATGATGCTGCTGCTCGTCGGCATGATCATCGCGCCATAGTCGGCATGACGACGATCATCCTGACCGGCATCATCACCGGCATCGTCATCGTCATCGCCAGCAGCAGCACCACCACCAGCAGCACCAGCATTAGCATCGCGATCGGCGCCGCCGGTATTGCCGGCAGCCCAGCGGCTGCTGGCGACTTGATATCGATCAAAAAATGGTTTGCGATCACCGCAAAACCGCTTCCCGTACTCACGGCGAAATCTTCGCGGCGTTAATGTTCGGTTTCGAACCTGGCCGCTGATTTTCGATGACGGGACATCGACTTACAAATCGAGTCGTTCTTAAAGCCCGGAATCGAGTCGC
The DNA here is from genome assembly GCF_059512365.1 of Bradyrhizobium sp. Ses1. Classification (NCBI taxonomy): domain Bacteria; kingdom Pseudomonadati; phylum Pseudomonadota; class Alphaproteobacteria; order Hyphomicrobiales; family Nitrobacteraceae; genus Bradyrhizobium; species Bradyrhizobium sp. Ses1. The sequence continues at coordinate 7,246 of NZ_JCAMOQ010000086.1, read as the reverse complement.
TCTTATAGCCCGAGCGAGTCGTTCTTATAGTGGACCTACAACATTTGGTGACTTTCGCAGTTATCGTTGGACTGTCCACCTTTCGTAGCTTCTCCAAACTGGTGTGGCTGCGGGTACGATGCAGCTTGGTGATGATGTCGGCGATGGCTTCGCCGACGCCCGAAATCTCTGTGGGGCGGTCCTCCTCGATCAGCACGTGGAGCGGGACCGCAAGCGCTGCGAGACTGTCCGCAGCCGGGAGTAGGCCTTGGCACGGTAAGGATGCCGAAGCTGAGTCATCGGCTTTGGATTTCAGTCAGCTGCCTTCTCGACCAATGCCGCCGCCGCTTTTGGACCTACCGCCCGTCCCGGCCTCGGCCAGGTTCCCATCGTTGATCGCTGGCCTGGGCGCGCTTCACGATCGTGCTGGATCAGCCGATCTGTGTTTACCTGCTAGCCGCCGCTCGCCCCAGGTCAGTGATGCGGTATTCGATATCGCCGAATGGAAGCGCTTGGGTTTCCGGGAGACCCAGCTCCACCAACCGCGCCACGATCTCATGGTCGAAATCGGCGGGCTGATCCAGGATTCGCCGAGGAGCCTCCTCAGACAATCGCGTTCCAGATTGGTCAGCTCCATCTCGACCTCCGCTCGTCGACTTCTCACGGCACGCGTCGCCGCCGCGTCATCCAGTGCGGCGATCGCTGCCGACGGCGAGAACAACGCCACCGAGGCTTCCGCCGGGAACGGAGCCATCGTCGCCCCGTTGACTCCAGAAGACAACATACGGGAGGTCAACATGGCCATGGAAAATCGCGAGACGTTCAGCCTGATCGGAAGCGACAAGGTTGAGGGTACGAACGTGTACGGGGCCGACGGGGAAAAGGTCGGCTACATCGAGCGCGTCATGATCGACAAGATCAGCGGCAAGGTATCGTACGCGGTGCTCAGCTTCGGCGGCCTGCTCGGCATCGGCGACGATCACTATCCGCTGCCCTGGCAGGCGCTGAAATACGACACCAACCTCGGCGGCTACGTCACCGGAATTACCCAGGACCAGCTTCGCGGCGCCCCCAAATACGCCGACGAAAGCAGTTGGAATTGGAGTGACCCCGCGACCGCGCGTTCCGTGAACGCCTACTACGGTGTGCCGGTGGCTTGAGGCGGCACGACCTGTCTGAGGCTGACCTGCCGCGAACGCGGCCCACGGCCGCAGCGCGGGAAGGAGACTTGAAAGTGGGCAAGGCCGTTCGTGTTCTGGTCGTGGAGGATGAAGCTCCGATCTGCAGCTTCATCGAGGACACCTTGTCGGACGGCGGTTTCGAGGCCTGCACAGCTCGTTCGGGAGAGGCGGCCTTGTCCACTTTTCGTGATGGCCGGGAGGGGTGTCGCGCGCTGCTGACGGACGTCAATCTCGGTGACGGCATCAGCGGATGGGAGCTGCCGCCGAACATCAGGGAAATTACGCCTTGGTTTCCGGTGGCCTCCATGACGGGCGCCAGCGCGGGAGACTGCAAATCGCAGGGCCTCGTTGGCAGCATCCTGATAGAGAAGCCTTTTGCGCCGGCGCAATTGGCGACCGCCGTGTCGCAGCTAGTCGATACTGGCACTTTACGGGCTGAACCGGAAATCGCGGTGAGGCTCCGATCCTTCGATCGAGCCTGCGACGGTGGACGACGGATCAGCGGAAACTGCGGATCTTATCGTCGGGTGGGGCGGGGATGCCTTGGCCGCGCATGCGGCTGCGCCGCGAGCGGCCGCTACCGCCATCCAGTCCCGCAGCAGGCCCGTGTCCCCTTTCGAAAAGGTCGCGCGCCGCTTGAGATCCTCCAGCGTCTCGCCAGGATGGCATCGCTCGAAATCCTTGCGGATCAGCAACTCGAGGTAGGTCGGGTCCCTCGCGCTGATTGAACCGAGATGCTCGCGCGAGTTGGTCCTCATGGTTGCTGGACACGCTCAATCGTGGGCACTCGGATGCAGCACAACAAGAAGGATCGTTAGTTCACGGACAGATCCGCCGGGCTGAAATGTCCCCCGCAACGAAAGGCTGGTGTCGGCATTTGCCGGCGCCGCGAGCGCATCTCGCTCGCGGCAGAGGTCATCGAGCTTGGCCGGCATCGCGTCAATAGAAGCTCCGCGGAAGCTGTCGAGACAGTCGATGGCTGGCATTCAGTGCTTCCGGGTGAGGTTATCGTCTTCGAGAAAGCGCGAGAAGTCGGTTGGCGAGCACGCACGTCGCCTCGAAGATCTTGGAAAGGGGCAACCCGGGACGAGACGTCGGTGAACGGGCTGAGTTATAACTTGGGTGGTTGCAGCTATCTCGCGGGCGCGATGCCGAGAAAACTGAAGGCCTACCAAACCTCACTGGGCTTCTTCGACCAGGCAATTGCGGCGGGATCGATGAAGGCGGCTCTGGACGCATGGGGGGCCGACAGCAACCTCTTCCATCAGGGGGCGCGAAAGAAACCGACGACCCCGACGTCGTCGCCGCGACCATGGCGAAACCTCGTGTCGTTCTCGGGCGACCTGTCGGATCGGACGGACCCTCAAGCAAGACGCCGAGCTGCCCACGGACCTTCGTGGTGCCGACAGCCGCAGGCCAAGGAAGCCTAGTGCAAAGCCAAAGAAGCATCCGCCTCGGAAGAGCGATGACAAAGCGGATCGCAATGCGGCGCTGGCCTTCGAAACGGAGCGGTTACGGCGGGATAGCAAGCGTCGTAACGAGGGGCCGCGGAGAAGGAGCGCAAGCAGCGCCAGCGGGCGATCGACAAGGCGCAAGCGGCTTTCGAAAAGGCCGAACGGGAGCACGACCGGAGGGCGGCCGCCATCGAAGACGACCGCGCCGCAGTCGAAAAGCGATCACAGGCCAGGAGGCCCGCTGGGAGAAGCAGAGGGAAAAGCTGAGGGCCGCTGTGCACCGGGCGCGAGGCTAGTACCCGGAATCAGAGCTGAGTGATACGGCGCCCTGTGAAGCGGCGTTGACGGACCTTTTTCTTGGTCCAGACGAAGGGCTCGGCTTTGTCGTTGTACGCGTTGACGTAGGCATCGATGTGTTCCTGAAGCTGGGTGAGGCTAGTGAAGGAGGTGCCGCTGAGCGACTGGCCCTGCAAGATCGAGAACCATACCTCGACCTGATTGAGCCAGGACGCACTTGTCGGCGTGAAATGAAATTCCACGTTGGGGTGGGCCTTGAGCCAGGGCTCGTTCTTCTTGTGGGTGTTGAGGTTGTCGAGGATGACGTGAAGCTTCCGGTTTGGAAAAGCCGCGGTGACGCTGTTCATGAAGTCGAGAAACTCGACGCGGCGACGACGTTTTGAATGAGCCGCGATGATCTTTCCGGTGGCGACCTCAAGCGCCGCAAACAGTGTTGTCGTGCCATGCCGCTTGTAATCGTGGCTCTGGCCGGTCAAGGCGCGGCCATTGGGCAACTTCAGATAACCCTGCGCTCGCTCCAAGGCCTGGATCGAGGGCTTCTCGTCCACGCATAGCACAATGGCCTTCGCGGGCGGGGCGACGTAGAGGCCGACAACATCGGCGGCTTTGGCCGTAAAGTTCGGGTCGTTGCTCTCGCACCAGGACTTGCGAGCCGCAAGGTCAATCTTGTGGCTGCGCAGGCACCGCCAGACATATTGGACGTCAACATCGTCCAGCGCCTCGGCCAGCAGGGGCCCGGTCCAGCGTGCGAACCCTTGCGGGGGCGGCTTATCCAGCAGCTTCAAAATCCGCTTGTCGGTGGCCTTCGTATAGATCGGCTGCTTGCCGGGCCGTGGCTTGTCTTGCAGCCCTTCAAGGCCATGATCGGCATAGCGGTGCCGCCAAAGGCTGACAATCCGCGGCTGAACGCCGACTTCCTTGGCGATCGAGCGGGTGCTGCGCCCGTCCGCCGCCAACAGAACTATCCGCGCCCGCTTCAAATCGCGCTGCAACGTCACCGGCGAGCGACAACACGCCTCAAGCACCTTGCGATCTTTCCGCGAAAGGTGGACTTCTCTTGCTTCGGGGATCATCCATATCTTGAATCACGACTCACGATCCAAGAAAAGTGGGTACTAGGGAAGGGCAGCTGCGCGCCGGCCACCAACAAGTTTGCGGATTCCTTGTGTCAATGCATCGCCGGCAGCTAAGCTGGTGGCGGCAGCGAAAATTCAAATGTGGTGCTGCATCCGGTCCGGACGCCTTGCCCGCTCTGCGGGAAGCCGATAAAGCTCGAGCGCTATGTGTGCTCCCGCTGCGAGGGCGATCCGCTGCACGAAATATTCAGCGGCCTCACTCGTCGCTGAAATACCTGACCCCCGCGACCTATGCCGCCCATCTCACCCCGACGGACGCTCGGCTACGCAACCCCGACCAGCTCCGCCGATCGTCCGTTGCTCCACCCGCGCGACTTGGCGTACAAAACTCCGACACTCTAACCGCTGCCGCATGAAAATTCAGTGGCAGGTCACACCGGGTTCAGGGCACGAGCTGCAAACTGCTGATCTCATAAAAGCAACAGCGCCGCCGTCGACGGAAGATGTTCGTCGGGGGGCGCTGCGCTAAACTGGGCCTGCAATCCCCCAGTGTAGCTGTGTCTCCCGAGCTCACGAGACGTTTAAGAGAAAACCCCGCGAGGGGGCACGCGGGGTTTTCCAGGGACGCCGATCATGTTGGGGGCTATTCGGCCCGCTTCCAATGCGCCTCGCCGCAAATCGTTCCTTGCCCGGCCAGGTCGGGCCTACATGCGCGTCCAGGTCGGACGGCAGAGGAAAGACATCCAGAAGCTTCAGCGAGCCGGTATCTCCACGGCCTCGGCCGAACTCCTCCTGTGCCGCATGATCGCCAAAGGCGAGACCCTTTGCGCCGAGCGCGACCGGATGAAAAAAGACCTGCCCGGGAATACGGCGGGCAAGGTGCTCGGGGGCCGCAAGTGCTGAAGTATTTTTCTGACATCCCGGAGCAGCCTCCCTTCTTGAAGGCGCTTGCGGAGGTTCGACATTTGGCGACCCGGGAAGGGTGGTGCTTTCAGCACGTCCAGGCGATCATTGTTGCTATTGATCAATAGGCAGAGGCGGCAACCGGTAATCGGTCGTTCTTTTTGAATCGGCCGCATTCAATCGGTCGTCGGACGCGCGGTGATGATATTCCCTAGAGGCTATGGATTTCCAAACACGCGGCCAGTGTCGCATGGACCCGGAAAGTATCCCGGGTCCGGGCACAAATTGCTCTCACTTGCTGCCCCGTGTTGTGCTTTGCTGATGTGCGACCTCTTCCTGATCGACCTCAGCCGCCTGACCCCGGTCGGCGGAGAGGGAGCACCGCCCCGGCGCGCCGGTGCTCACGGCTGCGCCGGGGCACATTCCAAGGCTCGAACCTTCGCTGGACTTGCTCATTCAGCGATTATGGTCCGCTAAGATTCAGTTTACTACCGGGACAGAGCTAAGGATTGCCAGCAGCGCAGAGCGGTCGGTCAGCCCGATCGACAAAGAGTCTTGGCAGCGACTCGCCGATGAATGGCGAAAGCTGGCCGACGATGTCGAGAGGCGAGAAAGTCGTTAGTTAGATTTTAGGAACGGCCCGCGAGCCTTGCCGTTGCCGTACAGCTTTCGGTGTCCACGACCGCAAGCAGAAGGCTAGTCCGACGTTCGGGCGTTCGGCCTTCTCCGGGGTCGGGCGCCCGGGCTGGATGGGGCGCTATCGCCAGAACGCCGCAAGCGCAATCATCAGCGCCGCCGCTAAACAGGCGAGCCCAAAGATATAAGGTATGTCGCGCTTCTCGCTTGGCGTCATCAACTTCCCTCGTGGTTGCCGAACGGTACTCAATGTGCGGGTCGCTGCCGAGTTCCCTCGGCTGCGCGCCGGACTGGCCCAACGATTTTAGGATCCTGTCGGAACGAAATAGGACGAGTTCGGTTACTTGGTCCTTGAGGTGAATGTCCATGCCGCTGGGGCTCCGACGTAATCCCCTTCGTCGGAGCCCTTCCTTTGCGTTCCCGGCGACGAAGAGGACTGGGCGCCCCAAAACGAAACGCCTCCAGCTCGGGGGTCGTCTAGTGTCCTGTCCCGCAAATAACTGGCATTAATTCTGCATCGTTCTCGCGATCTTGTGGGATGGAGATGGCGATGACGATAGGCAGACCGAAGGCTGATCTGGTGTTGTCGGATCAAGAGCGTTCGCAGCTTCAAACGTTTGCACGTAGCCGCTCGCTGCCCGCGGCGCTCAGCAGTCGAGCGCGCATTATACTGAGTAGTGCAGATGGCGAGCCCAACAATGCGATCGCGCAACGAATGCAACTCACCAATGCTACGGTCGGGAAGTGGCGGTCGCGTTTCATTGAGCGGCGCCTGGCTGGCCTCTACGACGATGTTCGCCCAGGCGCGCCGAGAACGATCGATGACGAACGCGTGGCGCAGCTGATTAGAACGACGCTGCACACCAAGCCATCGGATGGTTCCACACATTGGAGCGTTCGCTCCGTGGCTGCCGAAACTGGCATCTCCAAGACCAGCGTACAGCGTTATTTTCGAACGTTCGGCTTGCTACCGCATCGCTCTGAAGGCTTCAAGCTGTCCAATGATCCTTTCTTCATCGAGAAGCTGCGCGACGTCGTCGGGCTGTATCTGAGCCCGCCCGACAACGCTTTGGTGATCTGTGTCGATGAGAAGAGTCAATGCCAAGCTTTGGAGCGCACGCAGCCAATGCTACCCATGGGCTTCGGTTACGTCGAAGGGATTACTCACGACTACAAGCGCCACGGGACGACCACGTTGTTCGCAGCGCTGAATGTGATTGATGGGACGGTGCTCGCCAGGTGCAAGCCGCGTCATCGGCATCAGGAATTCCTATCGTTCCTGCGCGAGATCGATAAAGCGGTTCCCATGGGGCTGGATATCCACTGCATCATCGACAATTACGCGACCCACAACCACCCGAAGATCAGGGCTTGGCTCGCGATCAGGCCCCGTTGGCACATGCACTTCATTCCCACCTACAGTTCCTGGCTTAACCAAGTGGAGCGCTTCTTTGCGTTGATCACCGAAAAGGCGATCCGCCGCGGCTCTTTCTCCAATGTTAAGCAACTCGTCCGGAAGATCGATCAATTCGTCACGGCATACAACGCCACCTGCCAGCCCTTCCGATGGACCGCTACGGCAGACGCAATCCTCGAAAAACTGCATCGACTTTGCTCACGAATTACCGGGACAGGACACTTAGTCTTACTGCGTCACAAATCATGACGGCGGATAGACCTCGAGTTGGATTGCGCAACACGGACATCTACGTAGCCGCCT